>JANMZO010000046.1:0-10117 GCA_031383405.1 Acidimicrobiia bacterium
GCTACCCACTACCGGACCGCCCGCGGTGTGGTGCGTGCGGTCGACGGTGTGACGTTTTCTCTGGAGGCCGGCAAGACGCTGGGCATCGTGGGTGAGTCCGGTTCAGGGAAGTCTCAGCTCTCCCGTTCCGTCATGGGCCTCCTCCAGAAGCGAAACGTCATTCGCCAGGGATCGGTCCTGTTCCGCGGCGAGGAGCTGACGACCAAAACACCCAAGGAACTCCGAAAGATGTGGGGTCCCGGTATGGCGATGATCTTTCAGGATCCGATGACGTCGTTGAATCCGGTGCTGAAAATCGGGCGCCAGATCACCGAGTCTCTCCGTCTCCACTTCGACATGGACAAAGACTTCGCAAATCAGACAGCCGAGGAACTCCTCCGCTCGGTCGGCATCCCCGAAGCGGGGCGACGACTGAAGGAATATCCACACCAGCTATCGGGGGGTATGCGTCAGCGGGTCGTCATCGCGGTGGCCCTGTCCTGCGGTCCGGAGCTGCTCTTCGCCGACGAACCGACCACGGCGCTAGACGTGACCGTGCAGAAGCAGATTCTGAATCTTCTGAAGCGCCAGCAGAACGAGCGCCAGATGTCCGTCATTCTCGTCACCCACGATCTCGGCGTGGTGGCCGGTCGCACCGATCAGATCATGGTGATGTACGGCGGGCAGGCCGTGGAGATCGCGGAAACCCATCAGCTGTTCGCCAACATGAGGCACCCCTATACAGAGGCCCTACTGAAGTCGATTCCGAAACTGGGCGATCCGAGCCATACCCGACTTGACTCGATCGAGGGGCGTCCACCACGCCTGATCAATCCACCGCCGGGATGTCGCTTCGCCCCCCGTTGCGCGTACGCAACCGACAAATGCCGAACTGAGGCCCCTCCGTTGATGGAAGATCCGTCTGATCCCGGTCACCAGTACCGATGCTGGTTCCCGGTGAATATCTCGTCGCGGGCCCACGTCATGGCAACTGCTGGAGGAAACTGATATGGCTGGAACCGGTAAAGCTCATCTGCGTCCCGAAGGAACCGCGCTCCTTCGGGTCGATGATCTCGTGGTGGAGTTCCCGGTCGGACGCACCGGACTCAAGGTGCACGCGGTTTCGGGGATTTCGCTCGACGTGATGGAAGGCGAAACTCTGGGACTGGTGGGCGAGTCGGGTTGTGGAAAATCGACGACCGGCAAAGCCATCATGCAACTGCCCCGCCCGACGTCGGGCAAAATTGTGCTCGAAGGCAATGAACTGACCGCTTTGCACGGCGAGAAGATCCGGGAGCTTCGTCCGCGTATGCAGATGATCTTCCAGGACCCGATCAGCTCGTTGAATCCCCGACGCAAGATCATCGACATCGTCTCGGAACCCTTGAAGATCTGGAAGCAGGGGACCGAAGCCGAACGCGAGACAAAGGTCCGTGCCGTTCTTGATTCCGTTGGCATCAACGTCGAAGAATCCGGGACCCGCAAGCCGCACGAATTCTCGGGTGGTCAGTGTCAGCGGATATGCATTGCCCGTTCCCTCGTGATGAATCCCAAGGTGATCATCTGCGATGAGCCGGTGTCGGCGCTCGACGTTTCGGTCCAGGCGCAGGTGTTGAACCTCCTCGAAGACATGAAGAAGGCCTACGGCCTGACGCTGATCTTCATTGCCCACGACCTGGCTGTGGTGAAGAACGTCAGTGACCGCGTTGTGGTCATGTATCTCGGCAAGATCTGTGAGGTGGCCCGTCCAGACGATCTCTACCATCATCCGGCGCACCACTACACGAAGGCACTGATCGACTCAATCCCGGAGCCAGATCCCAACGTGGTGATCGACGTAACCTCGGCGCTCGAAGGCGACCTTCCCTCGCCGGTCGCTCCGCCATCGGGGTGTCGATTCCGCACACGTTGTCCAGCAGCCGCCGAACTCTGCGCAGCGCAGGAACCGCAGTTGGCCGAGGTTGCCGACGGTCACTTCGTGGCGTGTCATTTCCCGCGTGAGCTCACATCGGTGTCGATCGGTGCCAACGCCTGACGCCAGCGGCTTCGGAGTTGTTCCGGCGTGGCCCGAGCGCCGGAATCACGCAGTGGTGTGAGGGACTATCCGGCGAGATCGGAGCAGCGCTCGCGGCGATTCGGTTAGGGCTGTTCACACTCCGGAAGTTATCTTCCGTGATTGACGTCACACGAAAACCCTGAGTAGCGTGTTCCGTAGGAGGGGTGACTACAGTCACAGTTCGTGTGCTGGGGCCTCTCCGTTCGGCCCAACTCTCCAGGGGGATTTGCATGAAAATTAGGAAAGGGCTTGTTGCCCTTACAGCTCTCGGTCTTGCCGCCGTGATGGTCGCTCCGACGGGCGCGAGTGCCACGGCGAAGAAGACCACGACCAAGGCGAAAAAGCCGGCGGCCAAGCCGACCACCAAACCCACCACGGCGCCGGCGCCGACCAATGCACCTGCGTCGACTGCGGCACCGGCGGCGGCCAAGACCGGTGGCAACGCGGTATTCGGCGTCGACGCCGAAACGAACAACTGGCTTCCGGGCATCGGCCAGTGGGGCGGTGCCGGCACGGCCGTAGCCAGCGCGGTCTATGACCATCTGCTTGCCGTCGGCGCCGACGGCAAGGAAGTCCCGAACCTCGTCGAGTCCTGGAAGGCCTCGTCCGACTCCAAGACCTGGACCCTGACGGCCCGCGCAGGCATCAAGTTCCACAACGGCGAATCGTTCGATGGCGCTGCGATAGCTGCGAACCTCGAGCATGTCCGCACCGGATCGACCACCGCGCCGGCCTGGGGAAACCTGATCGGTTGCACGGCGAGTGGCCAAACCGCTACCTGCACCACAAAGGTTCCGTGGGTTTCGTTCCCGGCGTACCTCACCGGTCAAAGTGGTGCCGTGGTGGCGCCGGCCCAGATCAAGGCGAATGACGGCAAGCACCTCATCGGCACCGGCCCGTTCATGTGCAAGGGAGACTGCTGGGTCCCGAACCAGAAGATCACGCTCGTCAAGAATCCCGACTACTGGCGCAAGGGTCTCCCGAAGCTCGATTCGATCGAGTTCCGGCCGATTCCCGATGAGGATCAGCGCAAAGCGCAGCTCGAATCCGGGCAGATCCAGTTCCTGCTGTCCGGGAACTTCCTGACCGGTCGCGATCTGGCCAAGCTGGCCGCCGACAAGAAGATCAAACTCCTGACGAGTGAGAACTTCGGGACCACCGCATACGACTATGCGAACCTGGCCAAGCCCGGCCCGATGCAGGATGTTCGGGTCCGCCGGGCCTGGGCCTATGCCATCGACACGCAAACGCTGATCGATGTCCGCGCCCCCGGGGCCTCGGTGGCCAACGGCCCCTACCCCAAGGGTTCGCTCGGCTACCTCGCGGACAACGGGTACCCGAAGTTCGATCTCGCCAAAGCCACGGCGCTGATCGATGAGTACAAAAAAGCCAAGGGCGTCAGCAAGGTCGAAGTGACCCTTCAGACCACCGCAGTGGCCGACAACCAGCAGACCATCGGCGTTATGAAGCAGATGCTGGAAAAGGCCGGTTTCACCATCAACCTGGGCGCTCCCCTGGAGCAGTCGGCGTACATCGGCTTCGTGTTCGTCGGCAACTACGACGTGATGACGTGGAACTACCTTGCCGCCACCGATCCCGACCAGATGCGGCCGTTCCTTCACTCTGAAGGATGCGGTGGCCCGTTGGTGTGCCCCAGGAGCATTGGCACGCCTGTACTGAACTGGGGCCGCCTCTCAGACGGAACGATCGATGCGTCATTCGATCAGATCCGGTCCAATTCCGACCCGGCAGTTCGCAAGCAGGCGGCCGAGAACATCAACCGTCAACTCGGGGAAAACGCGTACATGCTCTTCCGCTGGCGTGCCCGCTCGCAGTTCGCTGCGTGCGCGACCTGTGGCGGCATGGATGCCCTCGATGGAGTCAAGGGCGAGAAGATCTCGTTCCTGCCCGCCGGTGGTTTCCTCGGCGCGGCCTTCCTGACGGTCGGCTGAACCGGCTAGTTCATTCGTGAGTGGGTGGTCGAGTCTATGAATTTCGTTACGCGACGTCTTCTGAGCGTCATACCGTTGCTGTTTGTGGTGACGGTGGCATGTTTCGGGATGCTTCAGCTGCTTCCCGGGGATCCAATCATCACCATCCTCGGCAACAGCGCAGCGGATCCGGTGAAAGTTGCCGCATTAACGAAAGAATTGGGGCTCGACCGCCCATTTCCGGTGCAATACGCAGCCTGGGCCGGCCGCTTCATCACCGGCGACTTCGGCCACACGTACAACCAGGGCGGGGGTGAGCAGGTCCGCAAAGCGATACAGCGGGATTTTCCGGTGACCTTTGAGCTGGCCATTGTTTCCCTCGCCCTGGCGTTGTTTCTGGCCGTGATCCTCGGCACGATCAGCGCCTACCGGGCCGGTACCAAAACCGACCGTGCCATCAGTGTGTTCAACTACGCCGCCCTGTCCTCTCCGGGTTTCGTCGTCGGGCCGATTCTGATCTTCTTCATCGGACTCCAATTCGGATGGCTTCCGGTCGGTCAGTTCGTGCCGTGGTCCGACGGCATCATTGATCACATCCGTTCAATGATCCTCCCGTGCATCACGTTGGCGTTCGGACTGATCCCCAATTTTTCCCGGCTGTTGCGAACCGATATGGAATCCACCTTGAAAGAGGACTTCATCCTCATGGCCAAGGCCAAAGGGATCTCCGACCGAAGAATCCTGCTTCGGCACGCGCTCAGACCGTCAAGTCTGACGCTGATCACCGTGGCCGGCGTGAGTCTGGGTGGCCTGATCAGCGGAGCGGTAATCGTGGAGCGGCTCTATAACTTACCGGGCCTCGGTACCCTCATCATCTCGGGTATCGCCCAACGCGAATATCTCCTCGTGCTGGCCGTCGTGACGATCGTGACGATCGTCATTCTGCTAACCGCGACGCTCGTAGACGTGCTCTACGGCTTCGTCGACCCCCGGGTCCGAGCCGCACGGTCAATCGCATGAGCGCGGTTACTGCTTCCTCCATGAGCCCGGCCGTCGCCGAACCCGCGCCGCCGCTGGTGGTCGAGAAACTGCAGAAGGGATTCGGGATCCCATTCTGGGTTGCCACCGTGTGGCTCGGTCTTCTGGCGTTTTGTGCCGCGTTCTCGAGTGTTCTGCCGATCCGAAAAACGAACGACCCCGATTTCCTGCTGGGAGCTGCCGTTGGTAACGGCGACTGGACCTCAACGTTCGGTCGGAAACACCTGCTCGGCGTCGATGAGAACGGAAACGATCTCCTGGCCTACGCGCTGAAGGGCTCCCGCGTATCGTTGACGGTGGGCGTCTTGACCGTGCTGTTCGCCTTCGTGGTGGGAGGCTGGGCCGGAATGACAGCAGGTTATTTCCGGGGTCGACTCGACTCGGCTCTGACCTTCTTCACCAACGCCATGCTGTCGATTCCACCCCTGCTGCTTCTTCTCCTCCTGGTGTCGGTTCTGTCGGCCCAAAATGGAGGCGTGAGCGTGTGGAAGTTCATTCTCACGCTCGGAGCGCTGTCGATCCCGATCATCTTCCGGGTGGTACGCGCCGCAACGATGCAGCAGGCCGCCCGGGAATACGTCATGGCGGCCAAGGCGATGGGGGCGACCCGGACCCGCGTCCTGCTGCGCGAGATCCTGCCCAACGTGATCAAGCCGGCCCTTGCCTACGCACTCGTAGCGGTCGGCAGCGTGATGGTTATCGAGGGGAGTCTGTCGTTCCTCGGCGCCGGTCTCAGCGGCAACACCATCTCCTGGGGTCGGATGCTTCAGGGCGCAGCCGGCCTCAGCAAACTGAAGAGTGGCCCCCATGCCACATTCGTTCCGGCTGCGTTTCTCTTCCTTACGGTGCTGTCGCTCAACTTCATCGGTGACAAAGTCCGCGAGCGCTTCGAAGTCAAAGAGGGAAATATTTAATCCGCTGAAGCGGTGCCCCTGTTCTCCGGAGTGGTTTAGGCGCTCTCAGAGCGCCGAAACACCTCCGGAGGGAAAACCGGGCAGAATCTGCGCATGACGTTTTCTGCGAGCGCGTATCCGAGCGGAATCTACATCGACGGGGCCTGGCGCGATCGCCCAGGCAAGCTTCGGGTCGACGATCCGGGTACGGGGCAGCTGATAGTGGAGATAAGCGCGCCTACTATCCACGACTGCCTGGACGCCGTCTCGGCCGCGCAGGCTGCGTTCCCTTCTTGGAGCGCCACCGCACCCCGGGCCCGGGCCGAGATCCTGCGGAAGGCGTTTGAGATCATGACGGCTGAAGCCGACGCGTTCGCCGAGGTGATCGTCCGCGAAAACGGAAAGGTGCTCGGCGATGCGAAGGGTGAGGCGACGTACGCCGCCGAGTTCTTCCGCTGGTTCTCCGAGGAGGCGGTTCGCATCGACGGCGATTTCCGCAAGGCACCCGGAGGCACCAACTGGATCGCGGTGGCCCGCCAACCCGTCGGTGTGGCGTTGTTGCTGACGCCATGGAACTTCCCCGCGGCCATGCTGACGCGAAAGGTCGCGCCGGCTCTGGCCGCAGGCTGCACCGTGGTCATCAAGCCTGCGGGCGAGACGCCCCTCACTGCGCTCAAGCTGATCGACGTACTCGAACGGGCGGGCGTACCGAGGGGGGTCGTAAACCTGGTGACGGCTGACCCTCCCGGCGACGCGGTCGCGGCGATGATCAACCACCCGGCCCTGCGCAAGTTGTCGTTCACCGGTTCGACCCGGGTCGGCACGGTGCTGCTGCAACACGCCGCCACCCGGGTGGTGAACTGCTCCATGGAGCTGGGTGGCAACGCCCCGTTTGTCGTATTGGCCGATGCCGATGTCGACGCCGCGATCGAAGGCGCGATGATCGCGAAGATGCGCAACGGGGGTGCGGCCTGCACCGCGGCAAACCGGTTTCTGGTGGCCGACGCGGTGGCCGACGAGTTCACCGACAAACTGGCCGCTCGCATGACGTCGATGGTGGTCGGGTACGGCCTCGACCCGACGAGTCAGGTCGGGGCCCTGGTGACGAGAGCCCAACAGAAACGGGTGCTTGATCTGGTGGAGCAGGGTGTGGCCGCCGGGGCGACCGTGGTCGGTCGGGGAACCGCTCCCTCGGGTGGTGGGGCCTTCGTCGCGCCGGTGGTTCTGCGGGGTATGACCGAGTCGAACCCCCTGTTCACCAACGAGATCTTCGGCCCGGTCGCACCGATCATGACGTTCGACGATGAGGCGGAAGCTCTCCGCCTGGCCAACGCGGTCGAGCACGGCCTCGTCGGTTACGTGTACACGCGAGACGTCGGGAAAGGAATGCGCTTCGCCCAGGGTATCGAGGCCGGAATGGTCGGCCTCAACCGCGGGCTCGTGTCGGATCCCGCCGCCCCGTTCGGTGGATTCAAAGCCAGCGGCATCGGCCGCGAAGGTGCACACGAAGGCCTGCTCGCCTTCTGTGAAACCCAGTACGTGGCGGTGTCGTGGTAGCGGCGACCCGACGCACTCAGGGCGCATCAGCGGTTTCCGTGCGGGCCGTTCGCAAGACATTCGGGTCCGGGGCCGGCGCCGTTCACGCCGTAAACGGGGTCGACCTCGAGATCGTCGAGGGCGAGTTCTTCTGTCTGCTCGGACCGTCGGGTTCCGGCAAGACCACCCTGTTGCGGATGATCGCCGGGTTCGAGTTGCCCACCTCGGGCACGATCGAATTGCAGGGAACCGACGTCACCAACCTGGCGCCGTTCGACCGTGATGTGAACACCGTGTTCCAGGACTATGCCCTCTTTCCGCATATGACGGTGGCGGCCAATATCGAATACGGCCTGAAGGTCAAGAAGGTGCCCAGGCCTGAACGGCTGGAGCGTGTTGCCGAAGCCCTCGCGACGGTCCGGCTGTCCGATTACGGCAAACGCAAACCGTCTGAGCTTTCCGGTGGTCAACGCCAGCGGGTCGCGTTAGCACGCGCGCTTATTAACCGGCCAAAGGTGTTGCTGCTCGATGAACCGCTCGGCGCGCTCGACCTCAAGCTGCGTCAGGAGATGCAGATCGAGCTGAAGGCCATCCAGCACCGGGTCGGCATCACCTTCATCTTCGTCACCCACGACCAGGATGAGGCGCTCACGATGAGCGACCGTATCGCGGTGTTCAACCACGGGAAGATAGAGCAGGTCGGCACGCCCAAGGAACTCTACGAGAATCCGCAGAGCGCCTTTGTAGCCGGGTTCGTGGGCACATCGAGTTCGGTATCGGGCCCGCTAGCCATTTCGCTGTTCGGGTCACCGGGTCCGTTCAGCATCCGACCGGAAAAACTACGTGTGCATATGACTGTTCCGGTTGTGGGCGAGGACGAGGTTTCGATTCCGGTCACCGTCCAGCATGTCGAGTACCTCGGGGCGGTGACCCGCTTTCAGGTCCAGACCGAGGATGGTTCGGTCCTTCACGCGATGTTGACCAACGACGACTCCACGACCGCTCCGACGGTGGGGGATTTGGTCGTGCTCGTCGTCCGGCGGTCGAATGCCGTGGCCGTTTCGTAGACTGTGGCATCAGGCCCGTTCGCTGACCAGGGAAATCCGGGAGATTGGGGAGATCAAGGTGGAGCCCATTGTTGAAATGCCCGAAATGGCGGCCTATGGCGTGGACCCCACGACGTGGAGCGGTCTGCCGTGGTCGTGGGCGTCTGAGCGGTTGGTGGCCAACCGCAACTACTGGGTCGTCACCGTTTCGCCCGAAGGACAGCCCCACTCACTCCCGGTCTGGGGCGCGTGGTTGACCGGTCGCCACGTCTTTGTGTTCTCCTGCGCCCACAGTTCGGCGAAGCTCCGCCACCTCGTCGCGAACCCCCGGGTGAGCATCACCGGCTCCGACACGGTGGAATGCATCTCGGTTCAGGGTCGGGCGACGGTCCTGGGGCCGGACGATTCCGATGTTGACGTGTTCATCGGTGACTGCGTGGCGAAGTACGGGGCGGAGGTCCCGAGTGATCTGGCGGAATTCCTGCGGGCCGGTGCCGTCGTCCGAGTGCAGCCCACCTTGGCGTTCGGCGTCATCGAACGCGAAGACGAATTCGCCACCCGGGCCACGCGCTGGCGGTTCCGACCCGATCCCGAATCGAACTGATCCGGCGCGCGTGGACCACGGTTGAGTATTCTGTCGGCACCTCGCTCCAACGAGCCGAAACCAGGGAGACCTATAGCCATGCGGGTACCATCCAAACGCCTACGACTGCTGACCGGACTCGCCGCCGCGAGCCTACTCTTCGCCGCGTGCAGCAGTTCCGACTCGGGTGACACGACCGTCGCCGGGACCGAAGCTCCCGGGACCGAATCCACTTCGGAGACGGCCGCCGCTGACACGGTCGCGGCAGAAACCGCGGCAGCCGCGGCAGAAACCCAAGCGCCGGCGGATACCGCCGCGGCTGGTGGAAATGAGGCGGCCACGGGCATCCAGGCTCCCAACCTTCCGATGGCGACCGAAGTCGGAGCGGGCGAAGGCGAGCTCAACCTGGTGGCTTGGGCCGGCTACACGGAGAAGGCTTGGGTCGATCCGTTCACCGTGTCGTCCGGATGCAAGGTCAACGTCAAGGTCGGCAACACGTCTGATGAAATGGTCGCCCTCATGCAGACCGGTGACTACGACGGTGTCTCGGCGTCGGGTGACGCGACCCTCCGCCTCATCGCGGCCGGTGAAGTCGCGCCAGTAAACACCGATCTGATCCCCAACTACGCCGACGTCTACGCGGGCCTCAAGAACAAGCCGTGGAACTCGGTGGGCGGCAAGTCCTACGGCGTGCCGCACGGCCGCGGCGCGAACCTGCTCGCCTACAACACCGAGAAGATCACGTCGGCTCCCGATTCGTGGAGCATTGTCTGGGATGCGGCCTCGCCCGCCAAGGGTTCGGTCACGGCGTACGACTCGCCGATCTACATCGCCGACGCGGCCGTGTATCTGATGGCGACCAAGCCCGATCTGAAGATCACGAACCCCTACGCGCTCGACGAGGCCCAACTGGCCGCATCGCTCGATCTTCTCAAGACCCAGAAGGGCCTGATCAGTGAGTACTGGAGTGACTACACGAAAGAAATTGCGGCGTTCAAGGCGGGTTCGACCACCGTCGGCACCACCTGGCAGGTCATCGCCAACTCCCTTCTGAC
>JANMZO010000092.1:0-1944 GCA_031383405.1 Acidimicrobiia bacterium
CCCCGACACCCAGTCGATCCGGTCCGGGGTCCGGTACCGCGCCGACCACCGGTTCTTCGGGGCGATCAGTCCCAGCGCACCGTGGGCCATCGCGTCGACCATGTTCGGGAAGGAACGGGCCGATGGGTACCGGACGCCATCGAAGCTCGTCACCTCGGGCCCCACGACCCCAAGGGTCCCGTCGACCGCCAACGCGGACCGTAGCTGGCCAACCGCTCCCGCTTCGACTTCGGCATCAGGGTTGAGCAACAGGACGAACGGGGCTGTAGCGGCCGCGATTCCCCGGTTCGCGCCGGAACCGAAACCCAGGTTTCGACCGGTCGGAAGCCATTCGATCCGCGGATCGGAGCGGGCCATCATCTCGACGATAGATGCCGACGCGTCGTGCGAATCGTTGTCGACGACAATGATCCGCGCAACGGGTTCGGGAAGAAGCGATGACAGGCAGGCCCGCAGATCCTCAGCGGCGTTGAAGTTCACGACAATAGCGTCGACCGAGTCGTGCCCACCCGGTTGGGTAGTTGACGGTGACGGGTTGGCGTTGGCGGGGGAAGGCATTCAGGAAATCAGACGGATAGTCTCGGCGAGGGCCGGCTGCCACGGCGGCATGGCCGCCAACCCGAGGCCACGAACCGCGGCGTTGTCGAGCACCGAGAACGACGGTCGCGGAGCGGGTCGGGCCGGCATGAGCTCCGAAGAAGGGATAGCGATGATCCGATCAGGGTTGTGACCCGCCACGGCAAAAATGGCCCTGGCAAAGTCACACCACGAAAGTGAGCCCTCGTTCGAAACGTGGAAGACGCCGGGATAGCGTCCTACCGCCAACATTCGGAGTTGGCGGGCCAGATCGATCGTGAACGTGGGACAACCGACCTGATCGTCGACCACGGTGACGGTCTTCACGGGGTCGGCCGTCGCCAACCTGTGCATCGTCTTCACGAAGTTGTTCCCGTAGGCACCGCATACCCAACTCGCCCGTACCGTCGTGGCGTCGGGACCGAGGATTTCGGCGACCTCTCGCTCCCCCGCCAGCTTCGACCTGCCGTACATGGACAGTGGTGCCGGCGCGTCCCACTCGGTGTAGGGCACTCCCCCGCTGGGTCCTCCACCCACGCCATTGAAGACGTAATCGGTGGAAAGGGCGATCAAGCGCGTGCGGCCGCGCTGGAGCGCGACGGCTTCCGCGATGATCCGACACCCGAGCGCGTTGACGAGATAGGCCTTCGCGTGGTCGGTTTCGCATCCGTCGACATCGGTCCATGCCGCACAGTGCAGTACGACATCGGGTCGATACGCTTCAACCACCTGCAACGACTGATCGCGGTTCGTGATGTCGAGGACCTCGCGAGAAGCGAGCAGCACCTCATCGTGCGCGGCCAGACAAACCCCGGCGAGCTCGGTCGCGAGTTGTCCGGTGCCTCCCGTAATGAGTACGCGCATGATCTACCCGGCGATCCGGCGCAGGTACGCACCATACGTGGACTTACCAAGTTGGTCGGCCAAGACCCGCAACCGGTCACGGTCAATCCACCCGTTTTCGAACGCGATCTCTTCGATACAAGCGATCTGCACACCCTGTCGGTGTTCGAGGACCTGGACAAAGGTAGAGGCCTCGAGCAGGGAGTCGTGGGTGCCGGTGTCGAGCCACGCCATTCCCCGCCCGAACTTCTGCAGACGGGCCGAGCCGGCTTCGACATAACAGCGGTTCACGTCGGTGATCTCCAACTCACCTCGGGGCGACGGTTTCAGCGACGCGGCGATCTCGAGAACGTTGTTGTCATAGAAGTAGAGCCCCGTCACGGCCAGATCACTCTTCGGCTGTTCGGGCTTCTCCTCGATCGACAGGATCTGCCCGCGAGCATCGACCTGGGCCACGCCGTAGCGCTCGGGGTCCTTGACCCGGTATCCGAACAGCGAGCAGCCACCGTGTTCCTCGATCACCCG
>JANMZO010000145.1:0-66419 GCA_031383405.1 Acidimicrobiia bacterium
CCTTCAGCCAACCTCGGCAGCAACATCGCCATCTTCGAAGCCGTCCATGGATCCGCGCCCAAGTACGCCGGACGCAACGTCATCAACCCCACCGCCGTCATCCTCTCCGGGGCAATGATGCTCAAACACCTCGGCCACTACGAAGCAGCTGAGACCATCGAACACGCAGTCCTCACGACGCTCCAGCATGGACACCTCACCGGTGACGTCGTCGGCTACGACCACGGCCTCAGCACCAGCGAATACACCAAAGCCATCATCTGCAACCTGGGGAAAAAAGTTGATGGGTACACCGTCCGGCGTGGCACACCGATGGCCATCCCCCAGCCCGTGGCCGACCCCGTGACCGTGCGCCCGAACAAGCGCGAGATCGTCGGGACCGACATCTTCGTCGAATCTGGCGACCAGCCAGATGTTCTCGGCCCGCGAATGGAAGCCGCCGCCGTCGGCACCCCCCTGCGGCTCAAGATGATCTCCAACCGCGGCACCAAAATCTACCCGGAAGGTAACTCAAACATCGACGTCGTCGACCAGTACCGGTGCCGATTCGTACGTCGCGATCCCGACGCCGTGATCACGCTCGGTACAGTCCGTGACCTACTCGCACGAGTCGAAGCGCAACGGCCATGGTGCCACGTCGAACTTCTTCAGCACTTCGACGACCAACCCGGATACACCAAAGCCCAAGGCGAGGACTGAGCATCGACAGCACAACCAAGGGACAACGTGCCCACAGTCGCCTTCGTCGTGCCCGACCGTCCTCCCGGACTGCGTGTCGCCGTGCCCGAGCGCATCGACACCGATGCGCTCGGAACCTTCACATCGGGGCGATCAAGCCGCACCACACCGCGTCCGCAAAGCACTGCTACCGCATCTCCAATCCATGACGCAAACCCTCGACCCGGAGAGGCGACTCCATCGATCGCCGACCGTGGCAATGATTGGAGACACACGACTGTCCCGTCTGACCGCTCAGGCCGGGCAGAAGCTCGGCATCGAAGTGAAATTGATACGGCCCGATTCAACAGCCACGGGGACCCTGACTCCATCTCGAACCGACGTCACCGCATTCGGAACCGAAAGCGATTCGCACCCACAATCGAACGGGTACGAGGTCATCTCCTGCTGCGGCATCGCCAACAACAGCATGTACCTCCGATCGATGGCTGCAGCCGGCTACACCGTTCGCCCCTCACCCAAGGCACTGGAACTTCGCAGTTCCAATCCACTCGCCCGGGAACTCCTGCTTCGTTTGGGATTTCACGTCGGTCCCGGCTATCGACAAGCCGACCCAGTACCAGACCACCCGCAACCACCGACAACCGCCCTCGCCGATCGCAAGTTCGTCGTCGTCCTCGTCGCTAGAAGCCCTTCAGGATGGACCGTCGCCTACCCAGTCGCAGAAGACGTCCATGAATCCCCTGCCGGCCCTGCCACCGTAGTCCCGGCGCGAATCAGCGACGACGTCGCGGACCGGGTCACCACGACCGCAAAATC
This sequence comes from Acidimicrobiia bacterium, assembly GCA_031383405.1. Classification (GTDB taxonomy): domain Bacteria; phylum Actinomycetota; class Acidimicrobiia; order Acidimicrobiales; family JANYDT01; genus JANMZO01. The sequence goes on from JANMZO010000145.1 coordinate 1,498, forward strand.
GATCGTCGACGGACTCGATACGAACGGAATCGTCGCCGTTCACATGCTCGTATCCCCACTCAGCACCGCCACCCCGATGATCATCATGGACATCTATTCCGGACCCCAATACAGCGGCCTATTCACTATGGACGCCGCCGCCACGTCCCAATTCGACAACCACCTCAGAGCAATCCTCGACTGGCCCCTCGGCCCGACCCACCTCCACACACCCGCCGCCGCCACCATCCGACTGCACCTACCCCTCGACCCGACCCGGATCCACCAGCGCATTTCGCATGCCCTGGCCAACCCCGACATCCGCATCAACGTCCACCCCGGACCCCGCAACAACCGGTACATCCATGTCACCGCACTTAGCGGAACTTCCGAAGCAGCCCTTTCAGCCGCCCAGGCAGCCGCCCACGCATTCGCAATCCCATCACCCTTACCGAGGCACTGAGCGGTGAGAACGCTCGTCTGATTTGGCCCCACTTGGGGGGTTCGCGCTTGGGGGTGGATTCTGATGGTCGTCGCTACACCTGAACGAACTGGAGTGTTGCGATGGGTCGTGGTCGTGGGGGTATCCCGCTGGTGGAGAAGCGGGCTTTCTATGTTGAGTTGATGAAGACAGGTTTGAGTAATGCCGAGGCGTGTCGTCGGGTCGGGGTTCATCGCAAGACGGGCGTGCGGTGGCAGCACGGCCGACGGGCGAAGCATCAGGACCGCTCGTACGTGTACGCTCCGATCAACGCGGAGATCGCTGCGAAGAAGCCCGAATCGGGCCGCTATCTAAGCCAGCAAGACCGGATCGTGATCGCGGACGCGGCGCGTGCTGGTTTGTCTGGCCGAAAGATTGCGGCGTTGCTCCCAGGCCGTGCGGTGTCGACGATCTGCCGTGAACTGGCCCGTAATGGTGAGACGAGCGGTGAGTATCAGCCGTTCAACGCGCAGAACAAGATGATGGAACGCAGACCGCGACCGAAAGCGCACAAGCTTGCTGACCCGATTGTGAACGTCGAGGTCCAGACGCTGTTGGATGGGCAGTGGAGCCCGGAGCAGATCTCAGCGACTTTGGCCAAACGCAACGACGGCCCGCGTATCTCGAGCGAATCGATCTACCGAGGTATTTACAACCCGTTGATCCCGCTCCGCCGTGAAGTGGCGTTACGAACCCGGCGGCTGCAACGCCGGAAACGGCGGCGTGCTGGCGAGCGGCAGCAGCGTTTCACTACGCCGATGCGGCCATTGACTGAACGGTCCGCGGGTGCGGCTGATCGAAGCGAGGCTGGGCATTGGGAAGGTGATCTGATCGTCGGGGAGTTCAATGGTTCAGCGATCGGAACCCTGGTCGAGCGTGTGACCCGGTACACGATGGTCGTTCATCTCGACGGGGCGCGTACCTCCGAGCAAGTAAAAACGGCGATCACCGGCAGGTTCAACGAATTGCCTGTGCACTTACGATTGTCGTTGACGTGGGATCAAGGAATCGAGATGGCTCGTCATCATGAGTTCACTGCAGCGACCGGGATACCGGTGTTCTTCTGTGAGCCGCACTCGCCGTGGCAGCGTCCGTCGAATGAGAACACCAACGGTCTCTTGCGCGGGTACTTTCCGAAGAGCACCGACCTCTACCAGCACAGCCCGGAACGACTCGCCGAAGTCGAGAAAGAACTCAACGAACGACCCCGGAAAACCCTTGGTTGGGACTCCCCGCAACATCGTTTCGATATACTCAGAAACCAAGCCGTGTAGCAACGACCGATAGAACCCGCCCCAGCACGACGGGGCCAAATCAGACGAGCGAACTCAAAGGCGGTCACCCGAGAATCGTGTTGGACGTACTCGGCCACTCCTCGATTCGACTCACCCTGGACACTTACAGCCACGTGATGGCGGACCTTCAGCGCGAGGCGGCCATCGCGATGGAACGGGCGCTCGGCGTCTGAGACTTTTCTCCCGGGGAATTCAAATGGCCCGGCTGAAACCGGGCCATCACGATTCGAGGACTCTCGTTCTATTTTTTCTTTGTCGCGTCCTTGCGGTCCCTGATCGACTTCGCAAGAACGTAGGGATCGCTCGCCTGGCGAAGCGCGTTGACACTTGAGCGCGGATCGGTTGCGGGGGTGGACGCTTGCTTGGTTGCTTCTGTTGCGTTTCGGATCATGGTTCACTCCTCGGGTTGAGGTCTTGGGAGTAGTAGTGCTTTCGGCCTATCCACTTGAAGCCTTCGTGTCGTGAGATAGCGGCAACTTCAACCGGGCCTCCTACGGTATTTGGGCCTAACAAGTATGTGTTGAAGCCAATTGTTACATCGACCAAAAATCTAGCCAAGTTGATGGCGTCTGCGAAAGGCATAAACGGTACAGCTGGGCTGTAGGTCGCTTGGTTGAATACATCGTCGAGCGCTCCGTGAAGACTCGGGTCGACCTGCGCCAATACCTTGCTTTTCAGTCCGGGATGGACGCCAAAAAGCCTTTCGACGGCCTCGGGCTGTGCGAACGCGACGTGGCCGTATGCATCTTTTGGAGCGATGTTGGCCGGCACCGGCGACGATCGAGGGTCAGAGATAATTATCTGCCATGCCTCGGCCTTCTCGGATCCAGCGGAGTATCCCGCGACCAGGAATCCCAGCACCGGAAGGTCGAAGCTTAACTCCGGCTCTCCACGCGTAACCCGAGCAGCGTTTTCCGCGTCATGCCGGTCGAGTTGATCGCCAATAATCGGGGAGTAGAGCTCAGTGAATAACAGTTCGACTGCTCGAGTTGCAACTTCTTCGACGGTGTATGTGTCGGAATCGAGCGTCCAATCCGTGGAGGACCGACCCATGAGACGAGCCCTCAGGTCTTTAGCGAGAGTTTCAATACTTGCGCTGTCGATCGACCCCAAGCCCCAAGTGAAGGCTCCGATCGGTAGCCTACGATGAAGCTGAAACACCTTATTGGCGTTGTTGTAAACCTGCGCCGATCCGCCGGGGAGTGGGGCGGTCGTCGCTGAGTCGGTTGCGAGCACAATCCCGTCAAATACTTTCACCATTACCGCCACGGTCATGGCGGGTGAGCGTAGCCGACTTTCGGAGGGGAAACGGGGTTCTGTAGCCCGTTACCCCGCGTCATTTACTGCCAGGCCGGCCGGTGTTGTTGCCGGTCGTCATCGAGCGATCACCGGCTCGGACCAGGGACTATCTCGTGGAGATGAACGGGATCGAACCGTCGACCTCCTGCTTGCAAAGCAGGCGCTCTACCAATTGAGCTACATCCCCGAAAGGGCGATCTATTGTGGCACAGCCACAAGGGATCGGGCGCGAAAGCGCTGGGTCGTTACAAATCAGCTCCGTGCTCCGGAACCCCGTCGAAGCGGGCGCACTTGATGCCTCGAGAAGCCAGATCCAACAGTGCCGGAGCTGCATCGATCATTTCACCGAGGCTACCGGCACCGCTTCGCCGAACAGTTCCTTCCACAACCGCACGCGCGGCGACCGCCAATACGGCTCCGGCCGCCACCGAAACGCGATCCATGCAGCCGAAAATCACCACGTCGGCAATACCCCGTCGGATTCCACGAAGTTCAACCCGAATCGCACCCGGACCCGCTTCAGCATGAGGTTGGCGGAGCATGGGAAATCGTGAGGTCAGTCGGTCGCGTCGAGTTGCCGACAAGCGTGACGTAATCCGGCCTGCGTCGGGGAAGGCGTGGTGGAGGAGCATCGGATCCGGCAGCGCCGCCCTATAGCAGTCTGCCCCGCCGACCGGATCAGGAAACCAGCAGAGTTCGCGACCCGAACCCCCTGGTTTGGCCACCCACTCGCCGTCACGCCAGTCGATGCCGTCATGCTTTAACGCCTCGTGGTGCTGTCGGGCACAACCGGGGCCGGCCGTCCCTGTTTTCGCGACATGAATCTCGTCGACCGACTCGAACTCAACGGCTCCGTGTTTGGCGAGCAGGCATGAAAGGCCCGGAGCGAACCCCGCCCCGATGAGGATCGATCGGTTCCGGGCGACGGCTGCACCATGGAGCCCGCGCAGCTCGTTCGCATCGTCGATCGAATCGCTGACCGATACAACGTGGGCGTCAAGACCCAGGGCCCGCTTCGCCAGAGTCCCGTGACCCGGGGGGCAGGCCAAAAGTACGATCCCTGGTGTCACGTCGGCCCAAGAGCGCGATCCGAGCGCCTCCGTCTTTCCACCCATGGAAGCGACTACTTCCCTGACCCGATCGTCGCGCACATCGTCGAGCACAATCCGGTCGATACCCGAGACAGTCAACAGCTGACGGGTCGCCCGGCCACCCACAATGCCGCAACCAACTACCAGAACGTTCATGTTTATGGGTTAACGCAGATCAGGGCCGGAAAGCTCTCGCCAACCGCCGTGTTGGGGCGGAATACCGCCGGAACCGCGGAGGCGAAGAACTCCAGCGATCACCCCGGCGATGCCAAGGGACAAAAGAGCACGACGGAGTGCATTCACGTGGGGCTGGCAGGAATCGAACCTGCGACCTTCACATTATCAGTGTGACGCTCTAACCAACTGAGCTACAGCCCCAGGGCCGAGAAACATTACACGACCCGAGGGACACACCGTTTCGGGTTTGTTCGCCCGGTTCGTGTTGAACTCAGCGAGATCCCGGGGTCATCCATGACCCGGTCGGATCGGCAGCTGCGGCGATCCAGTCCTCATCAGCCGAAGGACCGTGCTCAGGTTCAATGTCCGCAACCGGCTCGGGGCCCTTCACCCTTACGGATTCGTCAACTGGCCAAGAGGTCAGCGCCGGCCCGGTGGTCGCTGGGTTCGCAACAGCCGGGGGCTCGTACACGAGAGGCGAGGGGCCGGCGGGCCGGGGCGCACGACGGCGCCCGCTGCGGCGGCGACGGGGAGCACGAGCGAGTTCCGCTTGGGCAGCGACTGCGTTGGCCGAAACATCTCTCGGCAGCGGTACCCGCTCCTGGAGCACTGACACAACCACGCCACCGAAGATGCTGCTCAACATGTTGTACAGGAACGCCATCACGATGGTGCCGACGGTGGCGAGGAGGATCAACGCTCCGGTCACGCCTATCGCTGCACGCAAAAGCTTATCTCCGAAGAGTTGGAAGTCTTTCGTACCAAGAAGATCACCAAGGAAAGATTCGATCTGATCTCGTGTACCGACCCGATCAGCGGTGAACCACAGGCCGATCACTGCGAACAATGACACCACCCCACAACACAGATGGAACAAGAACGCGACTTTGGCGACCGACCAAAGCTCAAAGCGCCGAACTACCCGACGCGCTCGTATTCCTCTGCGCACATACCGACACTACTGCCGCAGGGAGTCTCAACCCAGTCAAGCTGACCCACTATTGCGGGGTCTTGCCGAGAGCCTCTCTCCGGGCACGTACTTGCTCAGCGCGGCTTCGAAGTAGTCGGCCTCAGGATGATGATCCCGTCGACAATCAACTCCCCGGACGGATCCGTCTCGTCTGCGTTTGTCGTGGAGGTATCGGTCAGGTCTTCATAGCGAGGAAGCATCGCACTGTGGCGGCCGGTGGCCGTCGCAATCGCCCCGTGCAATTCAACACTGACGACGACATCGTCAGCCACTTCAGAATATCCGGTGATGCGCACCCCGTTGCGGGCAGCCAGCGCTTCGGCTGCGGTCCGGCCGGCGGCGGCGGCGGCTAACGCAACGGCATCAGCCGCGGCCTGAGCTTTGGCGCGGTCGTTCGCCGCCACCCCCAATCGAACGACAAACGTCGTGAGCACCGCCACGAGTGCAACAACCGCAACGGCTGTCACCGTGACCGAACCCCTCCCGCGTGGCCTCCGGGCAGGATCCACCGAACGACAACTCAGCGACATGTGCATTCGGCCATCGTGCGTGCGGCTCGCCCGTCGCGGGGGAGCCAAACACGCGCTTGGACAGATCGGGCTGCGGGGGCTACTCCGGGTCGGTGTTCAGAACTTTGGCCACCGAGGCGACGTTCTGGCCGGCATCAAGATTCATCACACGTACCCCGGTGGCCTCGCGTCCCTGGGAGGAAATTTCGCGAACTGCCTGACGGTTGGTGACCCCGCCATCGGAGATGAGGATGATCTCATCGTCGATCTCAACGGTGAACGCGGCAGTCAGCTTGCCTTTCCGGACCGGCAACTTGATGGCGATGACACCCTGGCCGCCGCGTCCCTGCTGGTTGAACCGCTCCACCTTCACCCGCTTGCCAAACCCGTGGTCCGTGATCAGAAGCAGGTCGGTCGCATCGGTAACAGCGTCACAGCTCACAACTTCGTCGTTGGATTTGAGCTTCATCCCGCGCACACCGGCGGCAGCACGGCCCATGGCCCGCACTTCCTCTTCGGTGAAACGGATCGCCTGACCCAGTTTTGACACCATCAGAATATCGTCGTCGCCGTTGGTTTGGATGACCTTCACGAGCTCATCCTCGTCGCGGAGATTCACGGCGATAAGGCCGGCCCGCAGCGAAGAATCGTATTCGCTCATCAGTGTCTTCTTCACCTGACCGAGCTTGGTGCAGAAGAACAGGTACCGATGATCTTCATATGTACGCGTATCAATTAGAGCTTGAATCTTCTCGTCGGGTGCGAGCGGCAGAAGGTTGACGATCGCCGTGCCGCGCGCCGTGCGGTCCTTCTCAGGGATCTCATGGGCTTTCAACCGGTAGACGCGCCCGCGATTCGAAAAGAACAGCAGATACGCATGAGCGGAGGTGGTGATGATGTCGGTCACATAGTCGTCGTCTTTGAGCTTGGCCCCCTGCACGCCGCGACCGCCTCGACCTTGCGTACGGAACGTGTCGGACGGCATGGCCTTGATGTAGCCGATCTTCGACATCGTGATAACAAGTTCCCGGTCTTCGATGAGGTCTTCGACACTCAAGTCACCCGGGTCAAAGGTGATGACCGAACGGCGTGGGTTGGCGTACTCGGCGCGTACCTCGTTTAGTTCGGTCTTGAAGACCGTGTTGAGCACGGTACGGTCGCCAAGGATCGCCTGCAGTTCGGTGATCTGAGCCTGCAACTTGGCCAGGCGCTCTTCGATGTCAATACGGCTCAGACGCGTCAACCGGCCCAGTTGCATATCAAGGATCGACTTGGCCTGAACCTGCGAGAACTCGAACGGTGCGGCCATGAGTCCCACTTCGGCGGCAGGCCGGTCATCAGAAGCCCGGATCAGCACGATGATCGCGTCGATCACGTTGATCGCCTTCATGAATCCCTCTTGGACGTGCGCGTCGTCTTGGGCCTTCTTGAGCCGGTACTCGGACCGGCGGGTGATCACCTCGACCTGATGAGCGATGTAGTACTGCAGCATCTGAAGCAAATTCAGTGTGCGCGGCACTCCGTCAACAAGCGCCACCATGTTCACACTGAACGTGCTCTGCAGACCGGTCTGCTTGAACAGGTTGTTCATCACGACATAGGAATTCGCATCGCGCTTGAGATCAATGACGATTCGGGTCTTGCCCTTCGAGGACTCGTCGTTTGCGTTGGCGATGCCAACGAGCTCGCCAGCGTCGACCAGCTCACCAATGCGCGTGAGAATACCCGCAGGACTCGCCTGATACGGCAGTTCGGTGATGATGATCTGCGACTTGCCGCCCTTACCTTCTTCGATCTCTGCGACGGCCCGCATCTTAACGGCACCCTTACCGGTTCGATAAGCGTCCATAATTCCTGCGCGTCCAAGTATGAGCGCTCCAGTCGGGAAATCGGGCCCCTTCACGAAATTCATCAGTTCATCGACCGTTGCTTCCGGTCGTTCGAGCAAATGGATCACGGCATCGACAACCTCCCCGAGATTGTGTGGCGCAATGTTCGTAGCCATCCCAACCGCGATACCGGTCGAGCCGTTGACAAGAAGGTTGGGAAACCGGGCAGGGAGAACCATCGGTTCTTCCTTGTCGCCCGAAAAGTTCGGCTTGAAACCGACCGTGTTCTCGTCGATGTCAGCCAGCAGCCGCATGGCAAGCGGGGCGAGCCGACATTCGGTGTACCGGTAAGCAGCAGCGTTGGCGTCTGGTGACCCGAAGTTACCGTGACCGTCGATAAGCGGATGCCGCAGCGAAAAGCGCTGGGCCATCCGCACCAAGGCGTCGTAGACCGCTGTATCGCCGTGAGGATGATACATACCGATTACGTCGCCGACGACCTTGGCACACTTGAAGTGTGGACGGTCGGGGCGCATTCCCCCGTCGTACATGGCCCAGAGGATGCGCCGGTGCACCGGCTTGAGGCCATCGCGAACATCGGGCAGTGCGCGCGACACGATGACGGACATCGCGTAGTCGAGGAAGGATCGCTCCATCTCGTCTTGAATTTCGATCGGCTCGAAGTTGCCAAACTCCAACGGTGGTTCTTGCATGCTCATAGAAAGGATTCCTCAGTGTTCGCTGCTGGTAAGCGCGCTTATGTATCTCGGGGACTTAAATGTCAAGGAAGCGAACATCGTTCGCGTTCTGCACAATGAACTGCTTGCGGGCATCGACGTCGTCGCCCATCAACGTGCTCATCACCTGATCGGCAATGGCTGCCTGCTCAACGGTGACCTTCAGCAGGGTGCGCTTCGTGGCATCCATGGTGGTGTCGCCGAGTTCATCGGCATCCATTTCACCCAGGCCCTTAAGACGGTTGAACTCGAACTTGCGGTTCGGATTTTCCTCCAGGAATCGGTCTTTCGCAGAATCGTCTTTGAGGTAGCGCTTCCCCTCTTTGCCGACGACCACCGAATACAGCGGTGGTTGGGCGATATACACGAAGCCGGCCTCGACCATGGGTCGCATCTGGCGGAAGAAGAACGTGAGCAGAAGCGTGCGGATGTGGGAGCCGTCGACGTCGGCGTCGCACAGCGCGATCACCTTGTGATAGCGGCACTTCGAGGCATCGAACTCCTCGCCGACCCCGCCCCCTATTGCAGTGATGAGCGCCTGGATTTCGGTGTTCTTCATCATCTTGTCGATACGCGAGCGTTCGACGTTGAGAATCTTGCCGCGGATCGGGAGAATGGCCTGGGTACGGGGATCTCGCGCATCGGTGGCCGAACCCAGCGCCGAGTCGCCCTCCACGATGAAGAGCTCAGACTCTTCGGGGTTCTTGCCCGAGCAATCTTTCAACTTGCCCGGTAGACCGCCGCCAAACGTTGCCGACTTACGCGCCACATCGCGGGCCTTGCGGGCCGCGACCCTCGCCTGCTGGGCGAACTGGGCCTTCTTGACGATCTTGTTAGCCTCCGTCGGGTTCTCCTCGAACCACTCCGCCAACTTCTCGTTGGTTGCCTTCTGCACGAGAGTCTTCATGCTCGTGTTGCCGAGCTTGCCCTTCGTCTGGCCTTCGAACTGCGGCTCGCGCACCTTCACGGAAATGATGGCCGTGAGACCTTCACGAATGTCTTCGCCGGCCAGGTTCTCGTCTTTCTCCTTGAGAAGTCCCTTCTCCCGGCCGTACTTGTTGATCACGCCGGTGAGCGCCGAGCGGAAACCTTCGACGTGGGTACCACCCTCAATCGTGGCGATACCGTTCGCAAAGGAATGGAGGCCCTCGTAGTAGCCGGTGTTCCACTGCATGGCCACTTCAGCTTCACCGATGTTCTCGTCGTCGGACACCTTGAACGAGGGCACTTTGGAAAACAGAGGTTCTTTTGTAGCGTTGAGGTGCTTCACAAAGTCGATCAGACCCTGATTGAACTTGAAGACGACCTCTTCCGGAAGACCATCGCCGTCACGGTCGTGGTCGGGCCGTTCATCGCGGAACACGATCTCCAAACCAGCGTTCAGGAACGCCATCATCCGGAACCGCTCAACCATTGTTTCGGCGCGAAACTCGGTGGTTTCGAAGATCGTGGTGTCTGGCCAGAAGGTGACGGTGGTACCGGTGCGGTTGCGTGGTGCCTTGCCCGTCACCACCAGTTTCGTCTTGACCGTCCCGCCGTTGGCAAACTCGACGAAGTGCCGACTGCCCTCACGGTCGATCTCCGCGATCAACTTGGAAGAAAGCGCGTTCACCACTGATACGCCCACACCGTGCAAACCACCCGAAACCTTGTAACCGCCACCCTCGCCGAACTTCCCACCGGCATTGAGCTCCGACAACACAATCTCCGCAGCGGGACGGCCGTTGAAGCGCTTATCGTCGTGCTTCATCGGTGCCACCGGAATTCCGCGCCCGTTGTCTTCGACCCGACAGCCCCCATCGGCTTGCAATGTCACGACGATGCGGTTGGCGAAGCCGGCCATCGCCTCGTCGACCGAGTTGTCGACCACCTCCCAGACGCAGTGATGGAGCCCTGTGATGCCGGTGGACCCGATGTACATGCCGGGTCGCTTGCGAACATGTTCCCTGCCCTCAAGGATCATGATGTCGCTTGAGTCGTAGGACGATGACCCCTTGGTGGACATCGAACCACCCGGTGATGGTGCAACGGCAGTTGGTGCAACGGCGGTTGGCGTGGTCGGGGGAGATGCAGCAGGAGGTGTCGCAGTGTCGTTACTCATAGTGGTTCTTTTCTGCGCGCGTTTGGGCGGGCAACCCTTTCATTTCCAACCGAATTTTGAGATTTTTCCGCGTTGGAAACCCGTCGACGGATTCCTCAGCGAAGGCAGACGTTTCGCGAACCCAGCTTTTCGTGTTTCCGCTGGTCAGAGCGGAGAATCGCACATGCGTAATTCTACTCGACCGGGTGTGACAGACCCCCCGCAAACGGTGGGTTTTCGGAAGAAAATCCGTGGATTTCGCTACTCGACCGCTCGGGGACCGCGTCGGGTTCCGACCACACGAACAGACAGGCTTGAAACGGTTCCGGCGCCGACCTGCTCGTTTACCCGCCGGATCAGATCATCACCGAGAAACTTGAGTTGCGTAGCCCACGCCGGCTCGATCACCTCAACCGTAAGCACACCGTCGCGTAACCCGACCGGACGCAGATGTGCAGCCAGAAGTTCCCCGACGAGGCCCTCCCAGCCGGCGAACACTTTCGACAGCGAGTCAGGCGGAGCTAGACCCAGGCGTTTCGTGAGAGCATCGAGTGTCTCGCCGATTTTCCGAGGATCCTGGGGATCATTTCCGGGGTTTCGTGATGAACGGTAGCTCATGTCACGCGATTCCACGCGGTTTCGTCCACAGATTCCACAGCTTTATCCACAGGCAGCAGCCGGGTGGAGCCGGAGTTTCTGGCGACCCGGAGAATCGATTCGACTTCAGCGGCGGGTGGGACAAACCCGGCGGTGGCCAACAACGCCTGACCCGGCGGAAGATGCCGCACGAGCGCATCGCTCCGTTGGGGGTCAAGCTCGGAGAACACATCATCAAGCAAAAGTAACGGCGGTTCACCCAACCGGTCCGTCAAGAGGCGATGGGCGGCCAAACGCAATGCGAGCGAGAGCGTCCGCTGTTCTCCCTGAGACGCGTGAGTTCGCGACGGGCGACCTTCGATGAGTAACTCGACGTCGTCACGGTGAGGGCCAATCAACGACAGCCCGCGTCGCGCGTCGTCGATGCGACCTTCCGCTAACGCCCCAGGCAGGCCGTCAGGGCGGTCGAACCACACTGACCGGTAGGTGAGTGTCACCGGGGCCGGCCGATCGGCTACGTCGCTGTACGCCGTGGCTACGAAAGCACGGAGATCATCCAGTAACGCGAGGCGCGCCCTTGCGACATCGGTTCCGACGTGACCCAACTTGGCGTCCCAGACGTCAAGTGTGAAACCGACCTCAGCGCTCAAGCGTCCGCCGGCCTGTTTGAGCAGGGCGTTTCTCTGCCGAAGGACCCGCTCGAGTTCCGTGAGCATCGCCTCGTTGCGAGGATGCAGCATCGTCAGCACCCCATCGAGATACGACCGGCGTTCACCCGGACCGCCCTTCACGAGAATCAGGTCCTCCGGTGAAAACACCGTGATTCTCAGGACATCACGGAGTTCACGGTTGCGTTTGAGCGGCTGTTTGTTGACGAGCACACGATTGCGTCCAGACGGCACGATCTCGATTTCGATCAACACCGACCGCCCGTCAGCATCGATCTCGGCCCGTACAACGCCGCGCTCGGCACCAAGTCTGACCAGAGCCTCGGTGGGGGCGCCCCGAAAGGACCCGAGAATCGACAGGTAACCGGCTGCTTCGAGCAGGTTCGTCTTGCCGGTGCCGTTGGGCCCGACAACCACGGTGAGCCCGGGGCCAAATCTGATCTCAGCTTCCTCATAGCTACGGAAGTCACGAAGCCACAACCGTTGCAGGGTCATTGGACACCTCCGACGGGATCGGCACGACACCAACGGTAGAAGCGGAAAGCGTCAAACGCGGACGGGCATCAGCAGGTACAGGTAGTCAGACCGATCGAGGGACCGAAGCACCGCTGGCTTCAAGTTGTCGGTCGTTTCGAGCGTGACGGTTTCACCGACCGCCGAGTCGACACCGGCGATCAGGAACTCCGGGTTGAATGCAACCGTGAGATCCGCACCTGAATAGGTGGCTTCGATCTGCTCATTGGCCTGGCCGACGTCTTGAGTGATGGCAACCAACTCAAGGCTGTCAGCACTCAGCTTGAGTCGAACGGGAGTGGCGTCTTTCGCCAACAGGCGAACCCGCTTTAGTGCATCGAGGAAGGCTGAACGGTTCACGGTCAACTTGTTCGGGAGTTGAGCCGGGATCAGATTTCGGTAGGGCGGATACTGACCCTCGATCAGGCGGGTCATCACCGTCGTTGAGCCGACCACGAACGAGGCCTCTCGTTCCCCGAGGTGATGGGTCACATCCCCGGTGTTCCCGAGTACGCGGGCGACCTCGCCCAGGGCCCGACTCGGAACCAGCACCGTCTGACCTTCCTGCAGCACCGTTGTGCCGGGAAGGTCGCGTACAGCGAGTCGGTACGAATCGGTAGCCACGAGACGAAGCCCGCCCGCTTCCGCCGCCATAAGCACCCCGGTCAGAATCGGACGCGCATCGTCGTGGCTCGCCGAGGGAATCACCTGTTTGACTGCATCGGCCAATTCAGCAGCACCGATAGTGATTCCTCCGGGAGCGGGATCCGGCAGACGGGGAAATTCCTCCACCGGAAGTGTTCGGAGCGAGAACACGGAACGACCCGACTCAATCTGAGCCTGTTCAGCATCGACCGTCAGTGTCACCGCACCCGAGTCCAGTGCGCGAAAGATATCGGCGCCAAGCTTGGCCGGAAGTACCGCACTGCCGTCTTTGAGGCCGGCAACGACGACGTTAACCATGATCGTGAGGTCGAGGTCGGTCCCGGTCAGCTGAAGCTTGTCACCCGACAACACGAGCCGCACTCCAGAAAGTACCGGCATTGCTGATCGCGACGCGACGGCACGAGCCGCTGTCGAGAAAGCGTCGACCAAAACATCACGTTCACAGCGGAGTTTCACAGTGTTCCTCTATAGAGAAAGAGATAAAGAAATAGCAACAACAGTAATAAGGGTTGTGGATTGTGGAAAGCTGGCCATTATGCCAGCTCACGACGGGTGTTGAGGTGTGCAACGTTATCCCCCGCGTGCACAGGAGCCGGGCTGGATTCGTAGCGACGTGTGGACGGCACCAGTTTTACCCACAGATATATACGGTTTTCCACCGGGTTATCCACCGGTCTTTATTACACGAATAAGTTCGCTGACTTGATCGTAGATGGCGCGGCGCTCTTTCATCTGCTCGGTGATTTTCTCGACCGCGTGGATCACAGTTGTGTGGTCGCGGTCGCCGAATTCCCGACCGATCATTGGATAGCTGAAGTCGGTTAACTCGCGAAAGACATACATACCAACCTGCCTGGCCGTGACCAATGGTCGGCGTCGGCTTTGCCCCGTGAGATCGACGATGGTGAAGCCGAACATGTCTGCCGTGGCGTTGAGAATCGCTTTCGCGGTGACCGGTCGAGGCTCGTTTCCCGAAAGCAGATCGGACAACACGCGCTCGGCCATTGGAAGATCAAGCGCGACCCGGTTGAGTCCGGCGTAGGCGCAAACCCGGTTGAGCGCACCCTCAAGCTCGCGAATGTTGTCTTTTATATGTGTACCGATGAAATTGAACACGTCATCGGGCACGGCTATGCGTTCGCGCTCGGCCTTCTTTCGAAGAATGGCCAGACGGGTCTCGATCTCCGGGGGTTGCACGTCGGTTATCAAACCCCACTCGAAACGGCTACGTAGGCGGTCTTCAAGCGTCGCAATACTCTTCGGAGGACGGTCGCTTGAGATGACGATCTGGCGACCACTTTGGTGAAGGAAATTGAAGGTGTGGAAAAACTCCTCCTGCGTTCCTTCCTTGCCCTCCATGAACTGAATGTCGTCGATGAGCAGAACATCACAGTCATCGCGATAGCGACGTTTAAAACCACCGGTCGTGTTGGTTTTGATCGCGTCGACGAATTCGTTCATGAACGTTTCGGTCGAAACGTAGCGAATACGGCTGGTTCGGTAGTTCTCCCGCACATAGTGCGCTATGGCTTGGAGAAGATGAGTCTTGCCCAACCCGGAATCACCGTAGATAAAGAGCGGGTTGTATGACCGGGCGGGCGTTTCAGCGACAGACATGGCCGCGGCATGGGCAAAACGGTTGGAGGAGCCAATAACGAAGTCGGCGAAGGTGTAGCGCGGGTTCAACACCAGGTCGCCACTGACCCGATCGTTATTGCCGAACGGAAGTTGTGTCACCGGTCCTGGAGTCCGGGTGACTGGCTCCGGGGTGACCAACGGGTCGAGTTCGAACGTTGGCGCACCGGCCGCGCCCGCTTCAAGTACCTCGATCGACACCGTCATTCGTTGACCGGTGACTTCCAACAGCGCGTCTGAGATGACGCCGAGATAGCGGCTTTCGATGCGCTCCTTCGCTATCGAGTGGGGAACGGCAAGAATCAGCCGGTGGTCGTCGAGGACGAGCGGACGAGCCGCGGCGAAACTGCTGTTCCACGTAGCGACCGGGAGGCGGGTACGAAGACGTGCGGCAAGCTCTGGCCAGACTGTGGCGTCATCCTCCCCGTTCATGCGCTTGTCACCCGGTTTTCCACAAGTTCGTCCACAGATGTGGAAATCATATGAGCACTGATTAGTCGTTCTCTGTAACGGATCGACTGAGATAAATCCGCTGGTCAAACCACCACAACCTCAGGGCAGCACGGTAGCACTCCCTCAATCGCCTGTGTTTCGTGGCTGGCGAGGTGAGGATGAGGTGCATGCGATTCGAAATCGCAACGGATTTCAACAGGCAGAGTGCATCGCTCAACAAACCACCGACAGTGGTGCGCAGTCCGGGCCCCGATTTCCGGCTTTGCGGGGCCTGGGTGACCATGGTCAGCCCCGCGCACCACGGTCGCACCCGTGCGGTTCTTGGCTTCGGCGCAGTCCGCTATTGTTGTTAGGTTCTGTGAACGGCCTGTACGGACGTTCTTCGCTTACCTAAGGACCGCCGTGAAGCGTACTTTTCAACCCAATGTCCGACGTCGTGCGAAAAAGCACGGCTTCCGAGCCCGCATGTCCACCGCAGGTGGACGCGCCGTTCTGAAGGCTCGTCGAGCCAAGGGCCGAGCCCGGATTTCTGCCTAGGGTGCCATTGCGTGCAGCGACCGGTCGGCTCCAAGGTCGTTCGTCGTTTTATCGGCTGCGAACCTCGGGCCAACGCATCCGTCGTGGCCCACTTTCGGCGACGGTGTTGCATACGGGCGAACCAGCCCGAATCGGGTTTGCCCTACCCGTCTCGCTCGGTAACGCCGTCGTCCGTAATCGTCTCCGACGCCGCCTGCGCGCAATTGCCATGTCGAAGCAAGATCTTCCCAAGGCCGACATTGTGATCCGTCCCCACCCGGCTTGCGTGGCCCTTAGCTATAAGGGCCTCGAAGGGCTGTTCATCGAACTCATGGCCCAAGCCGTGGTTGCCCCATCTCCACGGCCGTCTCGATGAGGACTTCCGAAGTGACAGGTTCAGGCGTTCCAGCTTCTGGTGGAACCGCGAATGATCGCGTGACGACTCAACCGACATTCCAAGGCTTGAACACGTCACCTGCCCAAGCGGAGTTTCAACCGGCTTCGAGCTGTTGCCGTGCCCCTCGGTCAGGTGCTTTTGGCTCAGGGGAAGCCCGCACCGGCATAGTCGAGCGCTTCCTCGTCGGTTGTATCCATGCGTACCAGGGCGTGCGGGCCGGTCGCCCTTCACCGTGCCGGTTTTTGCCATCGTGTTCCGCGTACGGCGAAGAGGCGATATCTGTGCATGGCCCCCTGCGTGGCTGTGTCCTGACCCTTAGACGTATTGCCCGCTGTCGCCCGGGAGGCGGCTTCGGCGTTGACCTCGTTCCTCCCCGTTCCTAGGACATCACATGTTCGAGTTTCTTGCCGCCATCCTTTCCTTTTTTTACCAATTCACACACAGCTACGGGTTCTCAATCGTTCTGCTTACGGTGATCGTACGGTTGGTTCTGTTCCCGCTGACCGCAAAACAGATGCGCTCGATGGCCTCGATGAGCCGGGTGCAACCGCAGATCAAGAAACTCCAGGCCGAATACAAAGACGACCGGCAAAAGCTCAACGAAGAGATGATGAAGTTTTATAAGCAGGAGGGCATCAACCCGGCCGCCGGTTGCTTCCCTCTCCTCCTGCAACTCCCGGTGTTCTTCGGTCTGTTCCGGGTTATTCGCGGCCTTTCCTCCACCGGCCCCCTCTCCTTCCTCGGGGTTCGAGTTCCAAAACCTGATTACCTGGGGAAGGATTCCGAGATGTACCGGGCGATCGTTCGGTCCGGGGGACAACTGCTTTCGTGGGGCTTCGATCTCGCCCAGTCGGCGAGCGGGACCTGGGGTTCGTCCAAGGCGACCCCCTACCTGATCCTGGTCCTCGCCTACGGAGCAAGTGGTTGGGTCCAGCAGAGCATGGCCAACAAACGCAATATGACCCAGGCGACGGGAACTGCGGCCCAAATGCAGCAGATCATGAAGATCTTCCCGCTGTTCATGGCGCTCTTTGCGTGGAGTATGCCTGCGGGCCTTGTCGTCTACTGGTTTGCGTCGAATCTCTGGACCATCGGTCAACAGGAGGTCTTGTACCGCACTATTCCGCGACACGATCCGAATGCGGTAATTGATGTCAAAGAAGACAAGCCGGACCAACTTGCGACGCCGGTGAAGGCCACCCCGGCTCCGGTGAGGCTCGGGGCAGCGAGTGGTGCAGTCAAGGTCAAAGCCCCTCTCGGTGCCGGCGCGTCGGGCCGACCGGGTAAAGCAATCACGAAAGACTCAGATCCGAGCCCCGCCAATGCGCCCCAAAAAGTGAAGCCCCCGGCCAAGGGAACGAAAACCCCCACGAGGAACATTCCTTCCTCGTCGGGTAAAAAGAAAGGACGTTAGATATGGAGTGGGTAGAGACCACGGGTAAGACGGTCGATGAGGCGGTCGAAGCTGCGCTTGATCAACTCGGCGTGGATCGCGCCGAAGCCGATATTGAGATTCTCGACGAAGCAAAGACCGGTTTGTTCGGTCGGGTCCGTTCTGAGGCCCGAATCCGGGCTCGCGTTGCTCGCGTCAAGCCACGCGCCAAAGACGATCGACGCGAGCGCAAGACAAAACCCCCCGCTGAGGCGGTAGTCGCCTCCCGTCCTGTGGAAGGCGAGGGTACCGGAGCGGCGACACCCGCCAAACGAACTCGCTCCACCGCATCAAAGTCCGCGGTCGTCAAATCCCAAGCCCCAGTGCCCGGGGTCGTCCCACGGGCTAACCGCGAACCCAGACCACCCCGTGAGCCGCGCGCTCCCAGAGAGACGAGTGCCATGCCAAGCCAGGAAGTTTCAGAAGCTGGGGAGAAGTTCCTCAACGGGTTGGTGAACGCCTTCGGGCTTGTCGGTACCGTGACCACCCATACGGTGGGCGATGGCATCACGGAGTTTCGAATCAGCGGCCCCGACCTGGGCGTGATGATCGGCCCGAAAGCGCAGACGCTGACGGCAATTCAGGACCTTCTGCGGACGGTCGTTTACTACCAGGTTGACGGAGATGCCGGTCGTCTCCTCCTCGATGTTGGTGGTTACCGGGAACGTCGGCGTCAGGCTTTGGAGGAGTTCACGAAGAAAGTGGCGGCAGATGTGTTGGCCAGCGGCCAATCCCGTGCCCTGGAGCCGATGAGTCCCGCGGATCGCAAGGTCGTTCATGATACCGCCGGTGGTATCGATGGAATCGTGTCGCTGTCGGAAGGCGAAGATACCGCCCGCAGGGTCGTGCTCTCTCTCGGCTGAAAGCGCACAGCAGGCTGGCCCGGTCGACTTGGATGGGATAGAACTGATCCGAAAATGGCGGGTACCAATTTTCACGTCCTCGAGACGTCCGTGCCACCGGACAAAAAGACTGATCTGAAAATGGCCACCAATTTTCACGTCCTCGAGACGTCCGTGCCACCGGACAAAAAGATTGAGGGGTGATCGGCTCCTACTTCAGAATTTCAACACGAGCGGCTGTCCTTTGACCATCGGAGATAGAACATGATGAACGTCCGGGAAGCCCTTAGCGTCTCCCGGACGCTCGGCTTTTTGGGCCCAGGGCCCGTCGACGACCATTTGGATCATGCTGCGGGCTTTCGTGCGGCAATACTGCGCGCTTCTGACACTCTGAACACGGTCCCGATGCGATGTGTCGATCTGGGAACGGGTGGCGGTGTACCCGGATTGCCACTCATGCTCGATTTTCCCGAAACAACGTGGGTATTTCTTGACAGTAGTGAAAAGCGAATGGCCGTGGTTCAGCAGTTGCTCGGTGAGTTGGGTCTCGAGAGTCGCTGCACCATTTATACCGGACGAGCAGAGGAGCTGGCGCGTGACCAGAAGCTTCGAGGGTGGGCGGATGTGGTGGTGGCCCGGGGCTTCGCCGGCCCGGCCGTGACTGCGGAGTGCGCGGCTCCGCTGCTCTCGGTCGGTGGAATCTTCATCAGTAGCGAGCCGCCGGCCGAGACGAATCGATGGAGTGCTGAAGGACTCGCGGAACTGGGACTTCACGAACTGCTGCGTTTGCAGGATCCCTTTCGTTTCTTTGTCGCAGAACAAACTCGCTCATGCCCAGCTCGGTATCCGCGTCGGGTTGGGATCCCAGGAAAGCGACCGCTTTTTTAGAAGCCGGAAGCCGGAAGCCGGAAGCCGGAAAACACGGTGTCTCTGGTCTGGTTGTTCGCTTTGCAAAGGGTCCCTGTTGGAGGCGGTGCGGACGTTGTAAGAACGGGGTCCGTTGCAACGTTCCACGTGAAACCTCGCTGATCCTGCGCACTCAACATCAAGATTGCCGGTGATTCCCAAGTTGTCTCGAGTATTGTCGGCGTTCCGGCAAAAACGCTCCTGGTTTCACGTGAAACGTTGGAAGGAACTGTCGAGGGTCCTTGACTTGTCGCTTGTGAGCAAGGACGATGGATGAACCAGCCACAGAATCCGGAGTCTGCTTTGAACAGCCCTGAAGATACGGATTTGCGGACGAACGTTGGCTTCGCCCGACCTTTTCCACGAACCATCGCGATTGCGAACCAGAAGGGCGGCGTCGGTAAGACGACCACCGCTGTGAACCTGAGCGCGTCGCTGGCCGATCTCGGCTACCGCGTGCTGGTCATCGACCTCGACCCGCAGGGTAATGCCACCACTGCGCTGGGGGTAAACGCGCGAAGTCTCAAGTATTCGATCTACGACGTGCTGATGCAAGACGCACCGATGGAGGACGCAGTCGAAGCGACGTCCATTCAGAATCTGTTCCTGACGCCAACGACGATTGACCTGGCAGGCGCAGAGATCGAGCTGGTTCCTGCATTCAGTCGCGAGCTGAAATTGCGTCGAGCGATTGCGAAGGTGATCGACGACTTTGATTTCGTGGTCATCGACTGCCCACCGTCCTTGGGGCTTCTCACGATCAATGCCCTCGCCGCCGCGTCGGAGATAATCGTGCCGATACAATGCGAGTACTTTGCGCTCGAGGGTCTGGGGCAGTTGCTGCGCAACGTCAACCTGGTGCAGGCCAACTTGAATCCGACGTTGGAAATTAGTGCGATCATCCTGACGATGTACGACGCCCGTACGAAGCTTGCGGACCAGGTAACCAAAGAAATCCGTTCGCACTTCGGAGAGCGGGTCTGCAAGAACATCGTTCCGCGCAGCGTTCGGCTTTCCGAGGCCCCATCATTCGGGCAACCAATTACGGTGTTCGATCCAACATCTCGCGGTGCGGTGGCGTACCGTGGACTCGCAAAGGAGATCAGTGGTGGTGCGCCAAAGCGGACTGGGTAGAGGACTCGGAGCATTGCTTCCGGCGGGAGATCTAGATCTCACCGTCGCAGGTAGCTCGGGTCTGCAAACGCCTTCGGGTGCTCGATTGCTGGAGATTCCGCTCTCGGAAATCCGGCCGAACTCCTACCAACCCCGGTCGGTGTTCGACGATGAGGGAATCGCGTCCCTGGCGGCCTCGATACTGGAGCTTGGCGTTCTTCAACCGATTCTGGTCCGCCCGGGCGAGGATGGTTCATACGAGCTCATTGCCGGCGAGCGGCGTTGGAGGGCCGCTCGTCGAGCCGGACTTGCCACTATTCCGGCGATCGTCAAAGCGGCTGATGACAACGGAGCTCTTGAGGAGGCTCTGGTCGAGAACCTCCACCGGGTCGACCTCAACGCCCTCGACGAAGCGGCGGCCTACCAACAGTTGGTCGACGATTTCCATCTCACACATGATCAAATCGCGCAACGAGTCGGTAAGAGTCGGGCTGCAGTCACCAACACCCTTCGGCTTTTTCAGCTTTCCCCCTCGATACAGCGCATGGTGCTTGATGCGAATCTTTCGCCGGGACATGCGCGAGCCCTACTCGGAACTGACGATAAGTCGTTTCAGGAGGCCCTCGCTCGTCGCTCTGTAGTAGAAGGATTGTCGGTTCGAGCAGTGGAAGAAGCGGTTCGGATGCGAACCAGTGGAAGCACAAGCGCGGGCAAGTCCTCGTCGGCAGTAGTACCTTCGACGCAGCGAGCAGATCGGCCGGTCGGACTCATCGAGTTGGAACATATTCTCGCCGACGTTCTCGGAACGCGGGTGGCAATCGACATGGTGCCGAACAAAAAGGGGAAGTTGGTTGTGGAGTTTGCCGACCTGAACGATCTTGAGCGGATTTTTCGGATCATGACCGCATCAAGCACCTTCCCTTCAGCGAGCGTCCAGGCTGGTGACGACGATCCGGTGTAACTGTCCCGGCAACGCTTTGGTGGATGTCGAACGATCCAAATAGAGGCCGGAAAAGAACATGGGACCGCCTCGGCGGTCCCATGATTTGGATCCCATGATTCGCTTGATATTTCCTCACCGCACCGGCACGGTCGTTCAGCGAGGGTGGTTCTAGGGGGTGGTCCTGGACCATGCGGTGTTATAGGTGAGACTCAAGTTCGTTCATCAACTGCATCTTGCCCTTTGCGCCAACTGTGCGCTGAACAAGCTCGCCATCTTTGAAGAGCAGGAGGGTGGGAATGCTCATGACGTCGAAACGGCGCGCAATGTCAGGGTTTTCGTCGATGTTGAGCTTGGCTATCGTCAGTCGGCCTTTCTGGTCCTTGGCAATCTCTTCCAGGACCGGAGCGATCATCTTGCACGGACCGCACCATTCGGCCCAAAAGTCTACGAGCACTGGCGTCGACGACGCGCCGACCTGCTCATCAAATGTTGCATCGGACAGGGTGAGAATTCCCTCAGCCATTCGAGTCACTTTCCCTTCGTTGAAAGACGATCAGTACAACCGGTTGGTTCGGAACAACATTCCCGATCGAACGGGGAAGGTGTGGTTAGCAGTGCGTGGTCAGAGTGCGGTCACGCAGCGTGAATATTCGTTTCAAGCCAGCGCTCTGCGTCGATGGCCGCCGAACAGCCTGACCCAGCCGCAGTGATGGCTTGTCGGTAGGTGTGGTCCTGCACATCGCCGCAGGCAAATACCCCTTCGATGTTGGTGCGGGTGGACTTACCTTCAGTGGTGATGTAGCCGTTCTCGTCGAGGGTGATTACTCCTTTGAAGAGGTCGGTGTTCGGAGAGTGCCCGATAGCGACAAACAGGCCGGTGACGGCGAGCGTTGACTGCACCCCTGTCTTGAGATTCTCCACGATGGCGCTCTCAAGTTTGGAGTCGCCGGCCAGATCCACCACCTTGGAATCCCACAGGAACTCAATTTTCGGGTTCGCGAACGCTCGGTCCTGCATGATCTTGGATGCCCGAAGCGTGTCTCGACGGTGGATAATCGTGACTTTGTTCGCGAACTTCGTCAAAAACGTGGCCTCCTCGAGCGCTGAGTCGCCTCCGCCGACCACGGCGATGTCATGACCGCGGAAGAAGAATCCATCGCACGTGGCGCACGTAGAGAGGCCGTGGCCGAGAAGTCGCTCTTCGGCGGGCAGATTTAGCATTAGTGACTTGGCTCCGGTGGAGATGATGACCGCATGGGCCTCGTAGAGATCATCGCCGACCCATACCCGTTTGGGGATACTGGCGAGGTCGACCCGGGTCACCTTTGCGGTGAGGAACTCGGCGCCGAAGCGGGCGGCCTGAGCTCTCATCGTCATCATCAGTTCGGGGCCCTGAATACCGTGCTCAAAGCCGGGAAAGTTTTCAACTTCGGTGGTCAGCATGAGCTGACCACCCGGTTGGTCGCCGGTGGAGGAGATTTCCCCTTCGATCACCAAGGGAGCCAGGTTGGCTCGAGCGGTGTAGATGGCAGCCGTGAGCCCTGCTGGGCCGGAACCGACGACGATTACATTGCAGGTCTGTGACATGGCGTCCCTCGAAGAGCGTTCTGCCCGAAGTTGTTACGGGCCTTGATTAGTTGAACAGGTTCAGGACTGTGGCTTGTGGCGTTTGCGCCACGCCCACAGCCCCGCCAGCATCAACACCGAACCCATGATGAAATATGCCAGCCAGACTCCCTGTGGAAGATAGGCGTCGACAAGACGCACCCCCCCGATCGTGAACAGCAACAACATGGTGACGGCGAGCCCTGCGGCCAGCATTCCGAACACGATCGTCTGCACGATCTTGAGAAGCGGTTCGGAGGTTCTGCTGCGAATCGCGTCGATGATGCCTTCGAGCGAGTCGAGTGCTTGAGAAACCCAATCTTTTTCCGCAGCCGGTTCTTCCTGGTTCACGTCGGTTAGGTTAGCGCTCCGATGGGTCGAACGATCTACGCGCGGTGAGGCGTCTTGGCGGGGATGAGCGTGAACGGTTACTCGGAAGCGTTGTGGAGGCTCAAGGGGTCGATTGCCGGGACAGCACCGCACACGTCGTTGGATCAACGATTTCCGTGAAGGTCGGTGAGGGTGTCGACGAGGGCGGATCAGACGGTGACGGGAGGGGTCTCACGATTCGGATCAAAACCGGTCGGCCGGTAACGCTTCCGCTGCCGGTTGCGATGATCTGCTGGGTCGAGGTGGGGCACGGGGCTCCCGTTAAAACGACCGGGCCCGGCGCTCCGGTTGTCGGCACGCCGGATGCGACTGCGAGAACTCGGGAACTGAGTGCGGGGTCCCCGGTGATCGCTCTGTGGAACCGGGTGAAGAGCTCGTCGTACGACACCGTCTCGCCGAGCGCAGGTACAGCGATCGCCGAAGAATCCGGAGCGGAGCGGGATTGACCCGCTGCCGCAGGCGCTGCGGTTGCAACGGACGAGGTGTTTGGCGCGGCTATCTCTACTGCGGGTGAAGGGGCAGGGGCCCCGGTCGGAGTCGAGGTTGCCGGCGGTACGGTGGCCTTGATCGTGGGCTGACTGGATGTCGTTCTGTCCTGCCCCGACGACTTTTTTGGCGGCGTCGACCGTTGGCCTGCGAGCGTCGTGGTCGGTTCCGGTGCGGCGTTCAACGGCGGCGCATCCTGCTCCGCCGGTGATCCGACAACGGTTGTGGCCGGGATGTTTGTTCGGGCCG
This sequence comes from Acidimicrobiia bacterium, assembly GCA_031383405.1. Classification (GTDB taxonomy): domain Bacteria; phylum Actinomycetota; class Acidimicrobiia; order Acidimicrobiales; family JANYDT01; genus JANMZO01. Next base: position 25,356 of record JANMZO010000145.1, read on the forward strand.
CAGGTGCTTTTGCAACCGGAGTACCCGTGTCGCCGACGGGTTGTCCGGCTGCCCGGGAAGGGGTCGCTTCAGCAGGTACGAGACCGCCCTCCATGGCAACGGTGTCTGCGCCAGCGTCGGGTGCGGCGGCAGTTTTGGTGACTGCCTTGTTTGCTGCGGCCTCCGAGCCTCCGTTGCTGTTGAGGTTCCCGACACCGTCGGAGCGTGCCGGTACCTCCGCTTCGAGCAGATCGACCGTTGTGGTTGCCGAAATGGCGACGGTCGACACCTGGTCGATCCGCCCCGGTCGAAGGAGCACCGCCGACAGGGCGACCAGGGCGCCGGCCCCCACCACGAGGACACTTCGTTGGCGTAGAAAGGCCAGTGCGCCTCCGGAGCCGGTGGTACCGGTTGGCGACGGGGCACGGGAACCGAGGAGGTTTCGCCACCACGAGGCCCCGGGCACCGGTGCCGTTTCCGGCTTGGGTGTGGCGATGAGCTGATGGGCGTGGCTGACCGGAATCTCGGCGTCGAATGCCGCAAGGGCGGCTGACACCGCCTGCTCCATGTGTGCGGGCTCAACGTCGAAAGCGGTACCGACCAAACGCAATTCCGCCGTCGACAACCCGAGAATCGTTGCGTGGCGGGCCGAGCAGGAAGCACATCGCGAGATATGGCCTGCGGCCTCCAGGAGAGCGGGTTCTTTCCACCGGTCTTCAATCCGGGGATCATCCTCATGCAACTCCGCTGCGAATCGGCGAACTTCGTCGACGGAGAGGTCGATCTCACCGAGCAGCGCCAACGTCGTGTCGTCGATGTGGTCGATGTGGTCGATGTGGTCGATGTGCCCCGAATCCTCCGAATCCGGAATGGGCGGTTGGGTGTCTTCAATGCCCATCATGAAACCTTTGACGTTGATGCGTGGCGGAAAAGTTCCCGATATCGCCGTGATCTTTGAGGGCGATATGGGTCGGAGCGGGGAGCGGCTCGTTGGCAGTCATGGAGCGGAGGAGGTGAGGTGCGAGGCTCGCCCGACCCCGGGCGATGCGAGAGCGGACGGTGCCGGGCGGAATACCGAGCACGTCTGCGATTTCCGCGTAATCAAGGCCGCATAGGTCGCGAAGAACGAGGGGTGCCCGGAAGTCAGGGGCGATGTTCGCCAGTGCCTCGTGGATCGCCTCCCGGTCGACGATGGACTCGATCTTTTCCGTGGCCCCGTTGTCGATGGCCAGAGGGGCGCGGAACCTGCGTCCCTGGGTCTCGTCTTCCGGTTCCGGTGCCCCGATCATGCGGGGCTCCGGTCGACGGTTACGGCGGCGGACCTCGTCCAGCGCTGCGTTCGTGGCGACCCGGTACAACCACGTCGTGAACGAACTGGTTCCGTCGAAACGGCCAATCGCCTTTGCCACCGAAACGAGCGCGTTCTGTGCAGCGTCGTTGGCGTCCGCGTCGTTGTTAAGGACCCGGCGGCAGCGTTCGAGCACGGCTGGATAGTGACGACGTAGCAGGGCGTCCAACGCAGCGCGCTCTCCCCGCTGGGCTGCCGCCACGAGAATGACATCAGATTCGTCGTGGAAGCGGGGGCTCATACGGTCCGAGCTAGCGACGTGGAGTGAGTTCTTGGATGATCACACGAGTAAGTTGCTGGCCGTCCGCCTTCGGGCCGAGTTCAGTGATCCACAGGAGCACCAGTGAGCCGCGCTTTTTGGTGAGCTTCACGTTGGTTGTCGATGTACCGACATTGCTCAACCGGCCGAGGGCCGGTCCCCAGTCGGCGAAGTTGACCGGTATCTTGTCGGCAATGTACACCTTCGCCGACCACTGCCGACTCGGGCTGGCCACGCGTAGTTCAGACACCTCGCTCGCCTCGTGGAGCCGGACGATAATCCCGACGCCATCTTTGGTGTCGTTGAACTTCCGGGTTCCGTAGCCTTCGGTCGTCCAACTCGTGGCCAGGTCGCCATCGACCGCGTTCTTCGCGGCGGCGTCCTTCTCGGAACCGTCGCCCAACGGGTCGTACGCGGAGGCGCCATCGACCTGCAGCACTTTTGTCGTCCGCACGGCCTTCAACACCGAGCTAACTGCGACACCCGCCCCGATACCGAGGACTAGACCGGCCAGGGCCAACACGAACAATCGACGACCGAGGAGTTTGGCGGGCGTTGCGGAGTGGTTCTGCACTGTTGTGGGATCGGTCGTACTCTGCCCCGGGCGAGCACCGGTCACCACCGACGATTTCGGTAGCACCCGGACCGGACCGCTTTGGTCAACCGGCTTCGCGGGCGGCGGCGAGGATCCCCCCAGCGCAGCTGGTCCGACCGCTGGACCAACTCCGGGCGGTCGGACGAACGGTTTCGGGGGGGTAACGTCATGTTCGGTGCGCCCGACCGCGGGCAGCGCATCGTCGGGTCGAAGGTCGATCGTCCGGAGGGCCGCGGCGAGATCATCGGCTGTCGCGAAGCGCTCCGGGGGTCGACGGGCCATCGCCTTCGTAATTGCGGCCTCGAGGCTGCGGGGAACGCCGGCCCTGACCTGACGGGGCGGCGTCGCCGTCTCCCGGACGTGCTTGAGAGCCGTTGTGATGTCGTTCTTTCCGGTGAACGGAGGACGCCCGCAGACGCTTTCGTACAGCACCACACCAAGCGCGTAAATGTCGGAGCGTGCGTCGATCTCCCCTCCTTCCACCTGTTCGGGAGCGAGGTACTTGGCAGTACCGAGGATGGCCCCCACCTGCGTGAGGTCTTCGCCCGCCTGAGCATTCTGGATCGCCCACGCGCCAACGTCTTGGTCGTCGACGCGGCGGTCGGTCAACTTGGCGATTCCGAAGTCGACGACCTTCACCCGGCCGTCTGCCTGCACGAGGATGTTCGCCGGTTTCACGTCGCGGTGGATCAACCCGTTGCGGTGGGCATAGGCCAACCCGTCGGCGGCCTGGCGCACGATGTCGACGGCCTTTTGCATGGTTAGACCCTTTTGGAGCAACGCCCGGAGCGACTCGCCCCGAATGAGCTCCATAACGATGTAGGCCCTTGTAGTGGTGGGAGCACCCTTCGGTCCGGCAACCTGGTCTACCCCGGTGTCGAAGATCGCAACCACATTGGGGTGGCTGAGTTTGGCGATCGAAAGGGCCTCGCGACGAAATCGGCTCACAAACCCGGCATCGCCGGCCAGGTGACCGTGGAGCATCTTGACCGCAACATCGCGATCGAGGTTCTCGTCGTGGGCTTCCCACACCTCGGCCATGCCGCCGCGTTCAATGGACCGACGAAGACGGTAACGACCAGCTACCAGTTCGCCTTCGGACGCGACAGAAGCAGCCTCATGGCCGCTCCCTAGGGCGGAACCGGGAGTGGGTTCATCCCAGATGATGGCTCCAGCGAACCGGATGCAGACGTGACCCGTTCATGATGGCCCTAGCTTCGATGCCCAAAGGACAGCCGCTCGTGGTGAAGTGTGGAATCGGAGCCATTCAGGGCTCAGTCTTTTTGTCCGGTGGCACGGACGTCTCAAGGACGTGAAAATCGGTACCCGTCATTTTCCGCTCAGTCTTTTTGTCCGGTGGCACGGACGTCTCAAGGACGTGAAAATCGGTACCCGTCATTTTCCGCTCAGCGCTTCGGCACGTTGAAGGTGATGCCGACCACCCGGGGGCCGCCGTGGCTTCCAATCACGGCCCCGATTTGGCCCTGTACGATCTGGTCGCGTGGGAAGGCGATGGATAGTTGCTCGACGATCTGGTCGGCGTCGTCGGCGTCGCCGTGCATGACCGCCAGGTTTTCGATCGAGCCGTATTCCTTCTTCGCGTCCATCACCATCTGGGTCAGCTGCGCGAGTGCTTTGGAACGGGTGCGTTGCTTTCCGAGTTCTTCAACGGCTCCGCTGGAGATGTCGAGCAGCGGCTTGACCGAGAGCAGCGAACCAATGAGGGCCCTGGCGCCTCCGATCCGCCCGCCCTTCTTCAGATTGTCGAGGGTGTCGAGCGCGCCGTAGACACGGGTGCGTAGCTTCATCGACTCGATCTCAGCCACGATCTCTTCTGGGCTTGCGCCGCTCGCGGCCATCCTCGCCGCAACCCGGACCATCGAACCCTGTCCCATCGTGATCGACAGCGAGTCGATCACGCGAACGTCGATCTCGGGACGGACGGAGGAGGCGGCCAACTCGGCCGACGCATAGGTCGCCGACAACTTCGACGACAGGTTGATGCAGATCACCGTTGTCGCTCCGGCTGCCGCGGCACGACGAAAGGCCTGTTCAAAGGCACCGGGGGAAGGAGCGGCGGTCTCCGGGAGCACCGGTGACTGGCCGACCCGGCGCCAGAATTCCTTTGGGCTGAGGTCCTTGCGATCGATGAACTCTTCGCTTCCGAAACGGATGCTGAGCGGCACCACTTCGATGTTCAGCTCGGCGGTGTCGGCTTCCGCCAGATCACAAGCGCTATCGGTGACGATCTTGACGTTCGACATGTTGATGGGTCCTTGGAGGTGTGGTCCTAGTGCAAGAAGTCAAACGTGCAATAGGTACGGCTTGGGTCGTTTCTGACCGGGTTGGGTTTGACGTTTACGAGAACCCCGGCAGCCTGCGTTGCAATCCGCGCACGATAGCGTCGAGTTGGTTGATACCAACGCGTCGGCCGATGACGACGTAAACGCTAACACCGACTCCAACACCGGTCCCTACTTCGAGTAGCGAACCGAACCGGGCGTTGAGCGCGATAATCGCGTCAGGGCGGACGAACAACCAGTGCATGGAGTACGTGGTCACCGAGCAGGCGAGCGCCATGGCGGCGGTGGCCAGAAACACCCGGGCGAGGCTGTCGAGAATCTGGTTGCCGTTAAGACCCTTTGTCCGTTGACTTACAACTGCGAACGCGAGAAAGGAGCTGAGGATGTACGCCACGGCCATGCCGAACGCAAGTCCTTGGACTCCGAATCCGAGCCGAAACGCGACGCCGGCCAGAAGAATGTTAAGCGCGCATTCCAACACGTTGACGTGGTATGTCGCCTTGGTGGAACGCATCGCCTTCAACGCGTTCATGAGCAGCAGGTACACGCTGAACGCCGGCAGGCCGATTGCGAAGACCTGAAGGGTGTCGGCCAACAGACGTGCACCACCTGAGTTGAGGTCGCCGTTGCGGATCAGTGCCACGATCGGCCGGGAGAGAATCATGTAGCCGGCGGCGGCGGGAACCATGATGGTCAGCACAGACGAGATCGCGTCGGACAGACGGTTGCGGAAGCGGGCCCGTTTGCGGTCGAGAAACGCTTCGGCCAACTCGGGCTGGATGCCACTCATGATCGAAACGGCGAACACACCGTGGGGGAGCAGAAAGAACGTGCTGTAGGCGAGCGAATAGACCGCATAGTCGCCGTCTATCCGACTCGATGCCCAGACCACGAACTGCAGTGCAACCATGTTCGCGATCACGTACCCGAACGTCCACGTCGATAGCGTGACCAGTTCCCGAATCGCGGGATGACTTGGCTCCCAGTGCCAGCGTGGCCGGTAGCCGGTCGCCCGCAAAGAAGGCACATGGCCCATGGCCATTATGACCACACCGAGGGTGGTACCCAGCCCAAGGAGCACCTTGGTCGGCGTGTCGTTCAAAACGAGGTTCAAACCCACCAAAGGATCGTTCGGGTCGGCATTCGCAGCGTGCTTCACATTCGAAAGCAGGCGTTGAGCCCAGATCAGCACAACGATGACCGTGAGGTTGTTGAGAACCGGGGCCAACATCGGAGCACCGAAGCGGCGACGGGCGTTCAACAGAGCGGTGGCGACCGTGATGAACCCGTAGAAGGCGATCTGCGGAGCGAACCAGCGCAGGAGATATGCCGCCAGCCGTTGTTTCTCTTCGCTGGCCGAGCCGATCCAGATACTCATGATGGTCGGCGCGAGCGCCATCGTGAGAAGAACCGTGACTGCGAGGACCACTCCGACCAGCGTCACGATGGCATCTATGCCTTCGTCGGCCCGCCGGGTCTTCTTGCGCATCAACGCGAGGAAGATCGGCACGAGCGAAGCGGAAAGAACTCCTCCGGCGACGAGTTCATAAAGCATGTTCGGGGTGGTGTTGCCGATTTGGTACGCGTCGGCCAGAGCGGTGGCTCCGAAGCCGAGGAACACAAACGAGCGGATCGCGCCGGTGAGGCGCGACAGCAACGTTCCCATGGCCATCAAGGCTGTGGCGTCACCGAGCGCACTCCCTTGCGACGACGGTGTTTGACGGTGTGACGACGGTGTTTGAGGGGGCGACGACGGTGTTTGAGGGGGCGACGACGGTGTTTGACGGTGTGACGAAGATGTTTGACGGCCCGCGACTCGCGGCGTCGGTCGTCGGCGGGCAGGCGTGTCGGGACGGTCGTCGGTCACGAACCGGCCCGCTTCGGACTCGCCTGTGACGGGTGGCTGTTCAAGGACCGCTCACGCCGGGTTCGGAGAATTGTTCGGATCCACCATGCGCCCAGAACAAGAAGTGCTCCTATCGTGAGAATTTTGCCGAGCCCACCAACAGCAGTTGAACGCAACGTATACCGAACGTTAGTGAGCGCGAGTCCCGAGGGGGTGGTCAAGCGCAGCCGCATCGAGAATGATCCCGGGCCCCGGGTGGTCACCTGAATCTGCTCCTGGTGGATCCGGCTCTGGATAACGATCGTGCGACGGACCAGAAGTTGTCCGGGCCGGTTCGGATCGGCCACCGATCCTTCCAACGAGACGTTGTCGCTCGAAACCTCAAGGACGACGGTGGTCGGTCGCCCGCTGTCGTTGATGATCGGTATCGGAACCTCCTGCTGACGCGCCGTTAATGTGACGATGTCCGTCGGGGAAAGATGGATGGTTCCGATACGCGCGTTGGATTCGTCCTCTATCCGTTTGAGGGCCGCTGCGAAGTTCGCCCCCGGTGTGGCAGCGCTGCCTGACGGTAGGGAAGCCACCGCCACGAGTACACGCTTTTCCAGATCGTCGGCGTCGGTGGCCGGGCCCTGGAACGCAGATCTGTAGCCGTCGAGTCGGGTGAGGATGCGATTGACGTCCCTCGCGGCGCGTGAAGGGAGTGTCGCTCCCACATTCTTTGGTGAGCGCACCAGGGCCGTGCCTCCGCTCGAAGCCAGGGGGAGGCTGAACAGCGTCGACAAAGTCACGGGTTCGATGATCTCCTTCGCCTCAAGGCCGGCAAGTACTTCTGACAACGTGGCCTGTGAGGTGCTCTCCGGTACGAGGACCGCCGCGCCGTGTGAACCCGACCGTTGGCCGGCTTGAACCATTGCCAGGTCGGCGATGAGGTGCTGAGCCCGAAGCACATCATCGGCGCCAGGTCGACGTTCGGAAAGTCTTCGGACGAAATGATCTTCGAGCGCGCTGTCGAGCACCATACCGGGCACCGGTACGCCATCGGAGTTGTCGATCGCAGCGGCATCGATCAGAACTGGCAGGGTCGGGGGGACCTCCCCGGCCTCCGTCTGCAGGGCGGACGCCTGTACGACAACGCGTCGGTAGCTTAAGGTGCTGAGGGTTCGTGATCCGACGAGTTGGTCGGTGAAGAGGCCGACGCCCGACGTTGTTCTTGTCTGGAGCAGTGAACGAATTGTGGCCGCGCCCATGGCCTGGTTCCCCTGAACGAGCCGCTTCAGAACGGAGTCGTTCGAGATGGCGCCGGTGATCGGCACATAGGGGGTTCCGAGCACCTCACGGCCGACGAGTGCCTGACGCATCTGGTCGAGAAGGGGGCTGGAATTGGCGTCTTGCTGGGAAAGCCGGTAGAGGGTATCGAGCGTTTCCGGGGTCGGTGCAATGGTAAGCGGCGTGGAGGGCCGGGCCACGAGCGCCTCGATGACGCTGATGAGGTTTCGGGTTGAGGGGACCTGTTCCTCGCCGGCGTTATCGAAGTTGGGATCGGTGCGCAACGGCACGATCAACGCCACCTTCAGTGGTTCGAGGGTGGTGTTCACCGCTCGGATCACGTAGGTGGTAAACCGGTCGACAACGGTTTCTTCGGTGGTTGATCGAAGTTCAACCATGATCGGGTAGACACCGTTGACCCGCAGGTTGATGCAACTCGGGCACTCGGCCGAAGGAACGCCGATCGGAAGATTGAGTCGAATCGGTATTTCGCGTGCTGCGGCGGACTCGGCGTCGGCGTCGGGGTCGGTTGGGACGGGCACCGAGGCCCCGATACCGATAACCGAGCCGAGGGCGCGGCTGAGGTTCGTTTGGGCGAACTCAGCTCGGGTTTTGACCCGTTGAAAGACCGTCGCCGCCACCTCAAGGTTGCGGTCGGAGCCCGGAGGAAGGAGTACTTCAACGTCGACGAGTTGAACGCCGTCCTGCCGAAGCACCGGACCTTGCTGGATGAGCCGAATCTCTGACTTCGGAACCTTCGCCTGGGTGTTCGCAGCTTCTTCCGCGGTTGTCGAGTCGACCGGCTTTTTCGCCGAGTCCGCTTCGGCTGGGGCCATTGGATGAACGGGCCCCATGACAATCGCGGCGGTCACGAGGATCGTCAGGGCCAGCCGTCTGAGGGTCGTCGAGCGGCCGTTGGAGGACCTCATGGATTCGGTTCTGGTGGAAGGTCGTGTTCAAGGAGCATCAATCCGAGAGGAGATTCAACGAATCCGGTCCGGTGGTACAGCCGTAGGGCATTCGTGTTTGTCGTCTGGGTGTTGACGATAAGTCGTCGGACATCGCGTCGGGCGGACCATTCAGTAGCGGCGTCGACGAGCGCCGTGCCGACTCCGAGGCGTTGCGCGCCGGAATCGACGGCGAGTCGCTGGAGGTACCCTCGACGGCCGGAACAGCCGATGATCGCGAATCCAACCGGTTCGTCATCGCGCTGTGCGACGAGCAGTTGAGCGCTCGGCGTCGCCGTGAGTGCCGACGTTAGATCGTGGAGATCCATAGCCCAGGATTCTCCGAAGGAGTTTCGGTCGACTTCGACGGCAGCTTGTAGGTCGTGGTCGGTGCCACGCCGAATCGTGGAGCCGGTCGGAAATACGCGCTTACCCCGCGCCAGTCGAACGGACCGAAACCGCAAAATCTGGAATGGGCTGCGTGGAAGTTCCTTGGTGAGCAGCGTAAGTTTGGAACGGACGCGGAACCCGACATCGAACAACGGTGGAGCCGCGTCGGGGCTCATTGCCGAGGTCAGAACCCGGATGAACCCGGAGTCTGTGCCTGTAACGGTGCTGGCACCGGTCGGGAGGCGTATGGCGGCCACGGTGCGTTGCACGTCAATCAGCAGTCGACGAACGGCGTCTGTGGAAAGGGAGCCCTCACTCAAGGGGGAAAACGTGACAGTGACCAGCCGACCGGGTGCGTCGAAGCGGTAGTCGAGTTGAACCCGGGTCGATCCGTAGCGGAACTGTCGGCTGACGACGCGGCTTACAGGTCCGGCGGTTTTGGCCAGCGCAGCGAGGCCCGCGAACGGAGCGCCCTGGGCTCGGACGGTCGACGTTGAGCATGGCATGGGCCAGTCTTCGCTCGGAACGTCGGCCGGTGAATGCACAGGTAGAGAATACTGACGCGTGGCGTGCCGTTCTCCGGATGCCTCTCGTTCGGGTAGTTGGCTTGTTCGGGTCGTTGGCTTGTTCGGGTTGGTCGGTTCTTCTGGTGCGGGCGTCGGCCGCGCAGCGGGTGGTCGGATTGACGCGAGGTAGGCGAGTTACGCTCTTGCGGTGCGAGATCAACTGTTCGACGCCCTCGTCGCGGAAACCGCATCGCTGGCCGGGGAATTCACGAACGCCGGAAAGTCCCTTTACCTTGTCGGTGGCATCGTTCGCGACACCCTGTTGGGTCGGGTGCGCGCCGAACTCGATATCGACTTCACGACAAACGCCGAACCCGACGAAATCGAATCGATTGTGCGTCGCACCAGCCCGACGGCACTGTGGACGCAGGGCAAGCGCTTCGGCACAATCGGGGCAACGTTTGTAGGACCCAACGGGCCGAGAGCGGTGGAGATCACCACCCATAGAGCCGAGCAGTATCACGACGACTCTCGCAAACCCGAGGTCCGATTTTCGACCGACATCACGCTTGACCTTTCCCGGCGCGATTTTACGGTAAACGCAATGGCCTTCGATCTGCGCGATCTCCGGCTGCTCGATCCGTTCGGCGGGGAAGAGGATCTGAGGGCCCGGGTACTTCGGACACCGCTGTCCCCGGAAATCAGCTTTCGTGACGATCCGCTCCGCATGCTTCGCGCCGCCCGGTTCATAGCGGCACTGGCGCTGACCGCCGATCCGCCACTCACGGATGCGGTCATCAGTCATCGCGAGCGGATGGCGATCATCTCGGCTGAACGGATCCGGGGTGAGCTGGGGAAACTACTCACGCTCGAGGACCCATCAGACGGTCTTCGGTTCCTCTCCAGTACCGGACTGGTCTCGACATTCCTGCCCGAGCTCTCAATTGGAGACCTCCAACGGAGGACGGCCCGGATCCTGGCTATGGAACCCACCTGGGAGCGTCGGTTCACGGCGCTGCTGTTCGGTGCCTTTGCCTCAGAAGCGGTGGCACGATCTCGTCTGCGTGCATTGAAGTGCTCGGTCGACGAGGAGACCCTTGTAGTGAAGATCCATCGGCTCGGGAGCGTTGAGTTGGCCGATGCCGTCGAGCACGACAGCGCCGCGCGGAGGCTCGTCTACCGAGCAGGTTCGGAACTTGATCTGTTTCTGTCACTTCAACGTGCAGATGCCGTCGCGCGTATGGCCGCCGGCGATCATGATGCCGAAGCCGTGCGACTGGTTGTCGATGCGCTTCGACTGAAGTTGAAATCGTTGGCGAGGATGGGTGAGCTCGACGAACTTGGCCCCGCCCTGAATGGCGAAGAAGTCATGGATCTTCTCGGTTTGTCGCCGGGTCGCGAAGTTGGCGAGGCCCTGGCGATGCTCCTTGATCTACGACTCGATGAGGGTCAACTCCCGCGACCGGAAGTTGAGCGTCGCTTGATGGAGTGGTTCGACCGGCACCTTTCCGAGCGGGGCTGACGGTGCGGTTTCTTGTCGTTCACTGCCATCCCGATCCGAACAGTTTCAATCGAGCGTTGTGCGATGCCGTGATGGAGGGTTTGGACGCGGCGGGCCATGAGGTCAATCTCATTGATCTGTACGCAGATCAATTCGACGCCCGCATGTCGTTTGCCGAACGCGCCGCGTACGAAGGTCCGAACCCAATTCTCGACCCGATGGTCGAACGGTATGCTGGCTTAGTAAAATCATCTCAGGGCTTAGTGTTTGTATACCCGACCTGGTGGTGGGGCCTGCCGGCGATCCTAAAAGGGTTCTTGGATCGCGTCCTCGTGCCGGGAGTTTCGTTCTCGCTCGATCCGAAGACGAACAAGGTGGTTCCCGGTCTGGCTCACGTCCAACGCATCGTCGGCGTATCCACATATGGATCATCATGGGCGTCGATGCGCCTGTTCAATGACGCCGGCCGGCGTCTTGTCATGCGCTGTGTCCGTGCACTTGCTCCGATGTTGCGCTGTCAGACAACGTGGATGGCGTTGTACCGCCTCGACCGTGCGACGCCGGAGCGACGCGAAGCGTTTGTTGCCAAGGTCCGACAGAAGATGAGCCGACTGTGAAGCGGTTTCGGGCGTCTCGACGGTCGAGGATGTCCAGAGCCCTGGTGGTCTTCTGCCATCCGATGCGCGCGAGCTTTGTCGGAGCGATTTTCGACCGTTGCGTGGAGTCATTGCAAGGCTCGGGCGTTGAGGTTCGGGTACTTGATCTGTACGCAGATGATTTTCAACCCGTGCTTCCTCGGGCGGAGTGGCAGGCATACCACTCGGATGCGGCCATCGTTACCTCACAGGTGCAGGCACACATCGACCTGCTTCGCTGGGCCGACGCGTTGGTCCTTGTGTACCCGACATGGTTCGGTTCACAGCCCGCCATGCTCAAGGGTTGGTTTGACCGCGTCTGGTTGCCCGGTGTGGCGTTCTCGCTGCCCAGGCGCTGGGGACCGCTTCGACCTCGTCTCGGCAACATAACGTCGTTTTCGGTCGTGACGACGCACGGCTCGAGCAAGCTGCTGAACTCGGTACAGGGTGAACCCGGCAAACGGGTAGCGCTGCGCGGCCTGAGGACTCTCTGCCACTGGCGTTGTCGAACGGACTGGATCGCCTTCTATGGCAATGACCAGGCCACAACTGCCTTACGCGAACGCTTCCTCGATCGGGTCGGGGACCACTTCCGCTGAGCGGAGAACCGAGCGGTCGCAGCAACGACAAATGAAGCACCCAGCGCCGCACTAGCCTTTCCCGAGTGTCATTTCGAGCTGACTCCGTTCGCGGCGTCCAGGAGAGTCGGCCGGGAGCGGTGGATTTTCGTTTGGTTCGCCGCCATCTCATCGCAGAGTACAAGCGCGGGCGGCTTTCGCGTATCGACGTTTGCGATGCGCACCCCGAGCTTCTCCGCGCTGCTGAAAACCTGGGTGAACCGGTCCCTGAACCGTGTCCGATCTGTGAGGGTGAGACGCTTGTCCATGTCTCTTACGTCTTCGGCCCGAGGCTCCCGGCTTACGGTCGTTGCGTTTCGAAGAAGTCGGAGTTGTCGGCTTTCTCGCGGCAACTGGGTGACTTCGTGTGTTACGTCGTTGAGGTGTGTGGTGAGTGCCGGTGGAACCACCTGGCCAAGTCGTACCATCTCGGTCGAAGCGTAGGTCGTTCCCAAACAGATGCGACCTGACAAGTCCGCTTCGAGCTTCGACATCTGTGAATGCGGTTCGCGTCACCGACGTTGTCGTGGCGATTCCGCTCCAGTAACACCCGGACACAGAGGTCGGTGATCTGCCTATGAGACGCTTCGGTCGAATAGCGGTTCGGTTGTTCGCGGCCTTTTTGGTGTTCGGCGTCGCCATGGTGATTGTCGGAGCGGTCTACGTGTGGAGTGTCGATCTTCCTCCCGATCAGGTGCCGGTGCAGACCTCGTTCATCTACGACCGCCACCACACGCTGATCGCCGAGCTGTCGAACGGAGAGAACCGCCAATCGGTCTCACTTTCGCAGGTGCCACCGATCCTGGTCGAGGCAGTGATCGCCGCCGAAGATCGCCGCTTCTACGAACACAGTGGGGTGGATCCGATCGGGATCGTCCGCGCGGTGGCACAGGATCTTCGGCAGCCGAACCGTCGTCAGGGCGGCTCGACGATTACCCAGCAGTACGTGAAGAATGTGTACGTGGGTCGGGAGTTGACGCTTCGTCGAAAGCTCCGCGAAGCAGCCATCGCAGTGAAGCTCGAACGACGACTTTCCAAAGATCAGATCCTCGAGCGTTATCTCAACACGATCTATTTCGGGCGCGGGGCCTACGGGGTGCAACTGGCGGCCCAGGCCTATTTCGGAAAGAACGTCGAACAGATCGATCTGGCCGAGGCGGCCTACCTGGCGGCGTTGATCCGCGGCCCGGAGTCGACTGATGCGTCGCGCAATGAGGAGAAGGCCCGTCGTCGCCGTTCGTCGGTATTGTCGGCGATGGTGGACACCGGATCCATTTCGGCGGCGCAGGCGGCCGACGCTGAGCTTCGGCCCTTGACCGGGCCGGACGGTGTCGTCGAGAGAACGCGTCGAACTTCGTACAGCCGTCCGGAGGCCGGGGCCGAGTTCTTTGTCGACCTGGTGAAGCGCGACCTGATCGCGCGCTTCGGCGAAGCCGTCGTTACCGCGGGTGGTCTGAAGGTGACGACGACGCTCGATCTCGACCTGCAGGCCAGAGCGCGCAAGGCCGTGTTTGCGAAGATGCTGCCAAAGATCGACGACCCCGACGCTGCGGTGGTCACCCTCAATCACGCTGGCGAGGTGCTGGTACTTGTGGGTGGTCGCGACTTCAACAGGTCGCAGGTCAACCTGGCTGTCGGCTCCGGTGGCGGAGGCCGGGGGCGGGCCGCCGGATCCGCATTCAAGCCATTTGTGGCGGCGGCAATGTTGCGGGCCGGCTATTCGATGGAATCGGCGTTCAAAGCTCCTGCGTCGATCACCATCGACGGGGCCGATGTGGGGGGTGCACCGTGGAACGTGGCGAACTACGAGGATCGGAGCTATCCGACGCTCAACGTGAACGATGCGATGCGCCAGTCGGTCAACACGGTTTTCGCGCAAATTGTCACCAACGCAGGGATGGGATCGCGGCGGGTTGTCGATGAAGCCAGGATGCTTGGCATTACCTCACCGTTGAACCCGGTCGACAGCATCGCTCTCGGTACGCAGAATGTCGGCCCGCTCGAGATGGCCGACGCCTACCTCACGTTCGCCAATAGGGGGATGCGCAGGGATCCGAGCGTTCTGCGCGCCGTGACCGGGTCTGATGGCAACAGCCTGAAAGTGCGCCCCGCGGAGCCGCAACGGGTCATGAAAGCGCGCGACGCTGACGTGATCAACCGCATGCTCGTGAACGTGGTTACCGGCGGGACCGGTGTGGCGGCCAGGGCCAAGGGCATGACCGTCGCCGGAAAGACGGGCACGACGAATGACTACAACGACGCCTGGTTCGTGGGGTATACGCCGGGTTCTGATTCGCCCGAGGAGTGTTGCGTGATGGCGATCTGGATGGGCTACGCCAACGGCGATCGACAGATGGCCAACGTGGAGGGCCGGAGCGTGACAGGTGGGTCATATCCGGCAGAGCTCTTTTCCCGAATCCTGGTCGCCGCTCGAGACGGTGCACCAACGGGTTCGTTCGCCCCGGTACCGCGCTACCGCGGGGAACTCCTGGGCGGGTCGCGTCGCCGTATTCAGCTCGATGCCGGTCCGGCCGATGCCGTGGCCGACACCTCGTTGGTCGACCCGCTGAGCGCAGCGGACCCGGTGGTCGCGCCGACGACCGCTGGCGCTACGCCCATCGAACCGACGCTGCCGCCGGTGTCGGTGTCGGTGTCGGTCGTCGACGGCTCGGAGCCGATGCCGGTCGAAGCACCGACAAATGGTGTGCCCGACGCGGTGGCGACGCCGGAACCGACGGCCGCGACAATTCCCCCACCCGCAAAGGTGCCCCGGGTCGCCGTCACCAATCCCACGGTGACCGGGCTGGGTTGACGGTGGATGGCTGGGTGGATGGCTGGGTCGATGGCTGGGTGGAACCGCTTGTCGTGCGCGTCGCAGTCCCCCCACGGTCGGCCGGGTGAGCGGTCGCGTTTCCCGGCGGAAAGGTTTCCGGGCGCAAGTTGAACGGCATCTGGACATCTGCTTAGATTCGTAGTGCTGCCGGCAGCCATATTGGCGCTGGACGGTTAGAAAGGACAGGTGTTCCCGTGAACGCCTCACACATTCCTTCAGCTCCGCTGAAGCCCGCCCGTCGTTGGACCGCCCCGTCGGTCCAAGCCCGCAAGACCGACACTCAAGGTGTCGCCTCACGACTCGTGATGGTCACGGCCTACGATGCCCCGAGCGCCAAAATTGCCCACCGGGCCGGTGCCGACATGATCCTCGTTGGTGACTCGCTCGCCATGGTTGTTCTCGGTTACGACGACACCCTTCAGGTGACAACCGCCGACATGGCCCACCACACCGCTGCAGTTTCTCGAGGTCTCATTGCCTCTGAACTGGCCGGATGCCCCAACGGGCGTCCACTGATCGTCGGCGATATGCCTTGGATGAGCTACCACACCAGCATCGACGACGCCGTCACCAACGCGGCCACGCTGCTTCGGGCCGGTGCCGGGTGCGTGAAGTTGGAAGGGGGTCGGAAGCGGCTCCCCGTCATCCGGGCGATCCTCGACGCCGAGATTCCGGTCATGGGTCATATCGGTCTGACGCCGCAGTCGGTCAATACCCTTGGGGGATTCAAGGTTCAGGGCAAGCAACTCGAAGCGGCCCAGGACCTCATTGCCGACGCCAAAGCTCTTGCCGAAGCCGGTTGCTTCGCGATTGTATTGGAAGCGGTGCCCGACGCTTTGGCCAAAGCCATCACCGACTCGATCGACATTCCGACGATCGGTATTGGCGCCGGACCGCATTGCGACGGTCAGGTTCTTGTGTGGCACGACCTGCTCGGTATCGAGGACCGCATCCTCCCCAAGTTCGTACGTCGTTACGCGAACGTGGCTGCCGATGCCGAAGCTGCGGTAGCGGCCTATGCCGCCGACGTGCGCACGGGGGCGTTCCCTACCGCGCAGGAAAGCTACGCCGCCACGCCGGAACTTGTTGATGCGCTCCGCAACGTGTCAGCCGCTCGAATCGAAGAAGCGACCCTGGCATCCGATGTCGAAGAGTTCCTGATCAGTCTCTACGGTTCGAAGTAGCTCATCGTCTCGCGGTTGGGCTAGCGCTCGCTGCGAGCGGGGCGTCGGGACCCGTAACCGGCCGCGGCAGAACCGGCGATGTGCAAGCATCAGGGTCGTGAAGGCGTGGTCTCCAAGGCTTTTTCGGGTGCGGTACATCCCGACGGCGGTGCTTGTCGCGGCGGTTCTCACGAACTGCGCCTCGGCGACGACGAGTTTGGCAACCGAGCCGGTGTCTTCGGTGTCTTCGGTGTCTTCACCGCCAATTGCGTTGACGTTGGCCGTCGTGAAGCAGTTCCCCCGGGATACGACGTGCTTCCTTGAAGGATTCCAGTGGACGCCGACAGTCGCCGGAGGAGGCTTCTACGAGTCGTGCGGGCAAACTGGCGCGTCCACGATGCGAATCACCAACCTGAAGGGCCAGGTCCTCAAGAAGGTGGCCGTTCCCGACGTGTTTGCCGAGGGCACCGTCCGGCTGGGTGATCGGCTCTACCAGTTGACCTGGCGGGAGCGGGTCGTGTTCGTGCGGAATCCGGTGACCCTGGCTGTCCTCGAAACCCGGGCCCTACCGAAGGAGATTGGTGAAGGTTGGGGAATGACCACGATCGGCTCTGAACTCGTCGTGAGCGACGGGACGTCTCGCATCTACTTCGTCGACCCGAAAGGGTGGAAGGTGACGCGTACGATGTCTGTGAGTTCTGCCGGTTTGCCAATCGATCAGCTCAACGAGTTGGAGTTGATCAACGGGCAGCTATGGGCGAACGTGTGGAGAACCGAGGCAATTGTCGTGATCAACCCGGCAAATGGGCAGGTCAGCGCAAACGTTTCGTTATCCGGCCTGCGGCCCCGGTCGACGAACGCCGACCCCGAGGCCGTGGCCAACGGGATTGCCTTCGACCCGAAAACGAAACGGATCTTCATTACCGGCAAGAACTGGCCGGTCCTCTACCAGGTAAAGACCCAGGCGGTCTGACCGAGCCAGGGTTTCAGGTGCTTGGTACGGGTGCCTGGTAATGGTGCTTGTTACGGGCTCCGCGCGCGCCGACTACACTGGCCAACTAGCTCGCAAACAATCTTCCGTCCCGACTCCGCCCTCCGCGTAAACGGCTTCGAAGAACCAGATTGCGGGCCCCTGCGCCGGACCGTCCGGCGCCCTGCTCACGGGCAGGACCAGAGGGAGGTAAGGAACCGCCCATGCGGGCCTACGAAGTCATGCTCATCATTGATACCGGGGTAGACGACGAAGTCGTCCAGAAGGTCATCAAACGCACCGCCGATCAGATCGTTTCCCTTGGTGGAACTCTCGGTCGCACCGAAAAATGGGGCCGCCGCAAGCTGGCCTACGAAATCAAGACCGACAAGAAGAAGCACAACGACGGTTATTACACGTTGATCGAGTTCACGGCAGAGCCGGTGCAGATCAAGGAACTCGACCGTACGCTGCGTCTCACCGACGAACTTGTGCGGCACAAGGTCCTTCTTGTTCCGACGGCAGGAGCGGGCCGCTCGTTGGCCGCACCGCCTGCCCTCGACGACATCGCATCCGGTGGCGGTCGCGACCGCGATCGCGATTAACACCCTAACCACGCACCCAACCCACGAGGTTCGACCATGTCAGGAAACAACATCACCATTGTTGGCAATGTGACCCGCGACCCCGAGTTGCGCTTCACCGCCAGTGGCCAAGCAACAGCAACGTTCGGAATCGCCGTGAATCGTCGCTGGCAGAATCGCCAGACGAACGAATGGGAAGAAGCGGTCAGCTTCTTCAACGTCGTGACGTGGCGCGAACTGGCGGAAAATGCCGCCGAGTCGCTCCACAAAGGGACCCGCGTCCTCGTTTCCGGTCGGCTTGAACAGCGGTCGTGGGAAACCCCCGACGGCGAGAAGAAGACCGTTGTCGACATCGTGGCTGATGAAGTCGGACCCAGCTTGCGCTGGGCGTCGGCGCAGATCGTCCGCAATGAACGTCGGGGTGGCGAAGGTGGCCCCCAGGGTGGACAGGGTGGACAACAAGGTGGACAGGGCGGCTCCGGTGGTGCTCCGCAAGGACGTTCCGGTGGTGGCGGCGGACAAGGATCAACAGGCGGCTACAGCCGGCCGGCACCCGCTGCCGCGCCCGCTGCTGGCTATGACTATGACGAAGAGCCGTTCTGACGCCTCCGAGGCGACAGAACGAGAAACCCAGGAGTGACTGAAAGAAATGGCACGTAATAACGACCGAGATCGCGGAACAACGAAGCGAGCTCCCAAAGATGACAAGCGTCGTGTACTGAAGAAGAAGCCGGCGCCCATCGTCGTCGGCACGTACATCGACTACAAGGACATCAACCTGCTCCGCAAGTTCATGTCCGACCGAGGCAAGATCCGCGCTCGCCGCGTTTCTGGTCTGTCCACGCAGATTCAGCGCGATGTCGCCATCGCCATCAAGACGGCCCGTGAGCTTGCGTTGCTGCCCTACGCGACGCGCACTACGAGCGAAGGCCGCGGTCCTCGCGGTGGACGCGGCCCGCGCCGGGACAAGGATGCGCCGGCCGAGTCCGATACCGGGTTGGAAGATACCTACGGGTCGCCTGACGACGCGGCTGACGATGCAGAAGGGGGGGCGTAGATCATGGCCGTCAAAGTCATTCTCCGTTCCGATGTCGCCGGCATTGGCAAACGCGGCGACATCACCGATGTTTCCGATGGCTACGCGCGTAACTTCCTGCTTCCCCGCGGTCTGGCCATGCCCGCCTCGGCCGGCACGGTCGAACAGGCCGCGAAGATGCGCAAGTCCCGTGACATGAAAGACGCCAAGGACCGTGGTTCGGCGGAGACGATCGCCCGGGAGCTCGTTGCTTCCACAATTGCGGTGTCGAGCAAAGCCCGCGACGGCAAGCTCTTCGGGTCGGTTACGGCAGTGCAGATTGCCGAAGCCGTCAAGAAGCAGACGGGCGCCGTTATCGAAGCCCGTCAGATCCACCTCGAGGAGCACATCAAGACTCTTGGCATCCATTCGGCGACGGTCAAGTTGCACCACGATGTGCAGTTCGCGCTGACCGTCGAGGTTTCCGCGCTGTGACCGACTGCGGTTGACCGCAGTTCGTAAGAAGAGTTACTACGAAGACGCCGACCCGAACGGGTCGGCGTCTTTCCATGTTTTCTGGGCCGTCTGGCTGATTATTCGCGAACGTTCGGATGTTTGTGCCCGCCCAGCGGGCACAAACATCCAAACGTCGCGAGAACCGAAAACTGTCATACCCCCGCCGTACCCTGGCACTGTGGACAAGTCGATGGTTTTGCACAGAGATATCCACCGGTCGAACTCTGAAAATCAAGGTTATCCCCAGTCATTTCCCCCGGGTTTACCCCCTCGTTACCCACAGGGCCCCTCCCGCAGACTGTCAGGGCCGGTGACCCGTAGTCGCAACTAGCAAAGCAAAAGGTGGGTGCGCTTATGGTGCAGTCTCTCGATGATTTTCGGCGTCGCCAACCGGCGCAGCAACCTGCTGGAGCGCGGCTCCTTCCTCACAACGTCGAAGCCGAGGAGTCCCTGATCGGGGCGATGTTGCTCAGCCGCGAAGCGATTGCCAGCGCCGCCGAGATCTGTTCGGCGGGTGACTTCTACCGGCCCGCGCACGGTCATATCTTTGAGTCGATCATGTCGCTGTACGCTCACGGCGAACCGGCCGATCCCGTGACCGTGGCCGATGAGCTTCGCCGGTCCGGCCTGCTCGACATGATTGGTGGTTCAGGCGCTCTCGTAACTCTTCAGGCCGGTACTCCGACCACCACCAATGCCCAGCACTATGCCCGGATCGTCGAAGAACACGCGCTCCTACGCAAGCTGATCGCAGTCGCTGGAGACATTGCTGAAATGGGTTACAGCCTCCCCGAAGACATCAGCGCCGCTATCGACCGCGCCGAAGCGATGATGTTCGACGTCGCGCAACGTCGAACGACCGACACGATGGCCCCGCTGCGTGATCTCCTCGGCCTGAACCTCGACCGTCTCGAAATGCTCTACGAGCGGGGCGAATCGATCACCGGTATTCCGTCCGGGTATCTCGACCTCGATGAGCGTCTCAACGGTCTGCAACCCAACGCTCTCTATATCGTCGGTGCCCGACCCGCTATGGGCAAGTCAGCGTTCGCCCTTGGCATGGCCGCGCACGCGGCACTTGAGCAGCACAAGCCGGTGTTGTTCTTCTCGTTGGAAATGAGCCACATGGAGCTCACCCAGCGTCTCTTGTGTTCCGAGGCCAAGGTCGACGCGAACCGCATGCGCAACGGCAAGCTGCTCGCCGATGACTGGCCGAAGATCACCCATGCCGTCGGCCGCTTGGCCGAAGCGCCGATCTACATCGACGACAACCCGAACCTGACGGTGATGGAGATCCGAGGTAAGGCCAGGCGCCTGAAAGCCAAGCTCGGCGACCTCGGTCTCATCGTGATCGATTACCTCCAGCTCATGACCGGCCGTTCCAACGCGGAGAACCGACAGGTCGAAGTGGCGGAGATCAGCCGGGGGCTGAAGATCCTGGCCCGTGAGCTTGAGGTCCCGGTGGTCGCCCTCTCGCAGCTCTCCCGTAATCTCGAACAACGGGCCGATAAGCGTCCGATGCTCTCCGACCTCCGTGAGTCGGGATGCATGCCGGCGTCGACCAGGCTGCGGCGGGCCGACAACGGAGAAGAAATCACGCTAGGTGAACTGGTCCTTACCCAGATTCAGCCGCTGGTCTGGTCGATCGACGAGCGCGGTCGCATGGTGGCGGCGCGGCTTACCAATGCTTTCCCGTCGGGGATCAAAGAGTGCTTCCGACTCCGGTTGGCGTCGGGTCGGTCGGTCGAGGCAAGCGCCAATCACCGGTTCTTAACGGTCGACGGTTGGAAGCGGCTTGATGAGCTCGCTGTCGACGCGTTCGTAGCGACCCCTCGGGTCCTTCCGGCCCCGCTGAACGTTTCCGATTCGTGGACCGACGATCAACTCGCCCTGCTGGCCCACCTCATCGGCGACGGATCGATCGGCCCGAGCTTCAAATACGCAACCGCCGACCCGGCAAATCGTGACCTGGTGATCCGGCTCGCCAAGTCGCTGTTCGGCATCGAGGCGACCTACACCCAGGAGGGGAACACCTACCAGGTGTGGTTCCCAAGCCCGTACCGTCTCACCCAGGGCACGCGGCATCCGATGAGCAACTGGACCGACCCGCTCGGTTTGTTCGGGTCGCGGTCGTGGAACAAGTTCGTTCCGCCGTCGATTTTCGGATGCTCCGACGCGCAGGTTGCGCACTTTTTGCGGCATCTCTGGGCAACGGATGGTTCGATCACGATCAGTCGCAATGGACGCGGTGATACAGCACGCGTCTACTACGCGACCACAAGTGAGCGCCTGGCGCTACACGTTCAGCAGCTTCTGCTCCGTCTGGGTATTCGGTCGAGCATTGGTATGGCGAAGAAAGAACGAGCCGGTGGTGGCGAGTACCGCCCCGGCTTCTCGGTTCGGATCCAGGGCACCTTGGATCAAACCCGGTTCCTAACGTGTGTCGGCTGCTTCGGGCAGCGGGGAGACGTGATTTCGGAGGCACTCGCAATCGTGGCTCAACACACCCCGAACCCAAACGTGGATCTTGTGCCGTGGGAGATTCTGGGGCAGGTGCGAGACGCCATGGCCTCTGCTGGTGTGACCCAGCGTGAACTGGCGACGACTTTGGGCGAGACCTACTGCGGTTCGTACCTACTCGGCAACGCATCGCGGCCACGGAGGTTTTCTCGTGATCGCCTGCGTCGCATCGGCGAAGTCGTTGGTTCGGCTTCCTTGGTCGACGCCGGGACCTCAGATGTGTTCTGGGACCGTATCGTGGCGATTGAGTCGACAGGCCCGCAGCCAACATTCGACGCAACCGTGGAAGGAACGCACAACTTCATCGCCGAGGGGATTGTGGCCCACAACTCGTTGGAGCAAGATGCCGACGTCGTGATGTTTTTGTACCGCGACGAGGTGTACAACCCCGAATCGCCCGACCGTGGTACCGCCGAGATCATCGTCGCCAAGCACCGATCGGGCCCGGTCGGTACAAGTCGCCTGGCCTTTCTCGACCACTACACGAAGTTCGCCAACATGGCGAAGGGCATCTGACAAAGGTCTTCTGAGGACGCCATGAACAACCTCGGTGGCCCCGACCTTCTGCTGTACCTGGTGCTCGCGTTTGGCGGAGCCATGTTTGTGGGCAATCTCCTGGCGCTGGTGCGTCCTCCGGCTAAACGTCCCCCGACCAAGGGATCGGGGAAGGGCGCGGCCGGCAAGGTTTCGACGCAACAGGCTCCGCCCTCGAAAGGCCAGGTCGCGGAGGGCCTAAGTCCCAACGCCACGGGTGCCGGTGATCCAGTCAAGACGGCAGCGACACCTGCTTCAAAGAGTCCCCCGAAGTCTCCGCCGTTACCGGTAGCTCCGAAAGGGCGCACGATAGCCATGATGGCCGTGGGCGGCGTCGTTTCGCTCTGGGCGTTGGCCACCCTTCTCACGAAGTAAAACGCGTCCGCCAGCAATCCACTCCATAGCCGTCACGTCACGACAACGTCCTACAGAACCGGCCACTGTGGGCATGTCCTCCGGTATGAAGCGGCCCCGTGGCTGAGGCGCCATTCCGCCCGCGTAAGGTTGCGTCCAGCCAGTTGACAGGCGGACCTGCGAAGAACGTCACTTTCGAGGTCAAGACGCACGAGGGGTCCAACGAGACCTCCGACCAGAAGGCCGTCACCTTTCACGGTGAGCTTCGGCCTTTGGGAATCAGCATCGAAGGGTCCCGCAACCGGTTCGAGTGAATCGCTGTCAAGGAAGCTGCCGTCACCTGTCACCAGGAGGGACCCATCAGCCGTGAAGGCTCTCGGGGTGACGCTGCGCTGCAGCGGGAATCGACGGAACCGTTCGACCGTGCCGGTTCCGACGTCGTAGATAGCGAGCCACTGATTTCCGAAGCCGACGGCCAACCGTCGACCGTCGGGGCTGAATTGAGGCACAATCTGTCCGTCTGTCACGGACCGGTTTGGCGGTGGGAGTATTCGTAGCCGCGTACCGTCGCTCACCTGTCGAATTTCCGTGCGACCGTCCTGGGTCGAGATCGCCAGGAGTGAACCATCGAGGCTGAGGTCCCATCCGAGACCGAACAGTTCGGCTCGTTCGACCAGGCGCCCGAGGGGAATGGAGTGGATCACCGGCGAGCGTGGCGGCGTGCCCTTGGGCACGTCCCACAACTCGATCGTCCGGGTCGGGGTGGTGCGGGCAACCATGACCGCCGTCCCCGTCGGCATGGACGCAAGGGGTATCGCGAACATGGGGTCCCATAACGGCTTCCCAGCGGAGGAAACCACGATGGTCCGGTCGCGGCCGTCGGTCCCCTGATAGCCGATTTGGAGCCGGTCGACGGCGACCCAACCAAAACTGGGCGTGGCGTCTGGTGCGACGTCGGGGAGTGCGACCGCGTGATCCCGGTGGCGTTTGAGGTCGCGGATGTTCACGGTGTTGCCGTGAACGACGGCACGCAAGGAACCGTCGGGATTGGCGTCTGATGTCGTCTCCAGCGCACTGTCCAATGTGGCACCGGCGGGTGTGAGTCCGGACCGGATTGACAGTACCGAACCCGCCAACGTCGAGACCGCAAGGCGTGTCTCCTGCCCGCGCGTCGGCAGACCGAAGGCCGGAGACCAGGGAAGTGACCCGCCCGGAAGCTGGCGTTCGCTGCCGTCACCAAGGTCAACCAATCGTCCCCCGCCCTTCGACTGGGCGAAGACGAGAAACCGGTGATCCATCGACGTCGTGCACGCCAGATCGTCGGAGGTGCTGATCTGCCGGGAGGCCACCAAGTCCCAGAACTGCAGCGCGACGGCGCTTTCGCATGGTCGGCCGACCGGGAAGTAGCTGGGCTGGTCGGACTGTCGACCCTCAGTCCCGACCGTTGTGCGCGATGGGTCCGGCGTTACGACAACGGCCCGCTGATCGCGTTCCCCGGCATACAGGATTGGCCAACCATGGATCACCTGGAACGTGTGACGTAACTTCTGCAACGGGTTGTCGACAATGAGGCTGCTGAACGTTGCGCCCGCCTGGGAGGCGGAAAGGTGAACCGACAGGTAGTTGCCGTGCGGGCTGAACGCCACGTCGGTGAAGCTGGTGAACCCCCTCACGACGACTACCGGGTCCGGTCGCGCGAGGCGAAGGTCGAAAGCCGCAATCGGCAGTTTGTCGGCGGGGTCGGCGGGGTCGGCGGGGTCGGCGGGCGAAAACACCACGACGGCGGAGCTGCCATCCGGCGACAGCGCGAACGCACCGCTGGCGACCTCGCCGAGTCGGTGGCTGATTTTCGCCGAACCGGGCGTTCCGACCAGCACGCGACCTTTCGGGTCGGCGGCGAGCATCACCGGTGCCTTGAGGGCGAAGCGTGGCATTGGAATGGCGCCGATCTCTCCGCCCGGTACCGGGCTCCGGGCGGCACTGCGCCACAAATCGAGCATCACGGGCCTGGACGCAGACCCCGCAGCGAGGTCGACGGCGACGAGGTAGCGGCCGTCGGGGCTGAAGGCGTCGCCATCCAGATAGGAACCTGTCACGCCTTTGCCCCTGGTGAGGAGCTTGGTTGTCGTTGCGTCGATGACGGTGTATTCGGCGGGTTTGAATCGCTGCACCACGAAGGTCCGGCCATCGGGTGAAATCTGGATGGATGGGGCCAGAGTCCGGCCGGAGGTGCCAGTGCCGGTGACGGTCGGAGACACCTCCCGGTGGACCCGCCGTTCATGCCCGGGCTCAAGGTCCCAGATCTCCAGTGCGTTGGTCGCTTTCGCGTCATCGGCCGAGGTGACGGCGACGTACCGGTTCGACGCACCGAACTGGATGCTCACCACCCGACCCTCCCACTTGCCGATCCCTCTGAGGGTCGTGGTGTTCGGGCCGACATCCCACACGTAGAACTGCGGGTCGCCCGCCGGCTCGTGACCGATGGTGGTCGTGAGCCACGCGCCCGCGGCGACTCGCCGGCCGTCGGCGGTGATCGACGGTTTCGACAGCAGGCCGGGGGCGTTTGGATCCTCCGGAAGGTGCAATGTCCGATCGGTCCCATCAGCAACGTGAACGATGTCGAGGAGCGTTCCCCAAACCCGCCTTGCAGCTGCACCGGAACGATCGGGGTCGACCCGCTCCATGACTGACGACGCGTCAACGGCGAGCAGGAGTGAACGGACGAGTTGGTCGTTCACTGAAGCCCTCGCAGTTTCAGCGAGCGAGACGGCGAACGCCATGTCACGCTCCGTTCGTCGGCGTCCGGACTGTCTGCTCGATGCCACAGCAAGGGTCCCGGCGACGAGTGCCAATGAGATAATGGCGGAGGCGACGGCCAGGATCTGTCGACGCCGACGCCGGATGCCTTTCTCGGAGGCTTCGACGTAGCGGATCACCGTCGGCGGCACGCCGGTGTGATCGGGCTGGGTCTCAAGCCACGTCCGCGCCTCCTTCGCTGCGTCGGGGCCCAGGAGGAAATCGTCGCCTCCGCTCCACGCTGCCGCCCGTTGTTCCAGACGGGTCCGACGGACAAGGTCGTCACGACCCACCCGGACCGCCTCGGCGAGCCGCGGCCACGACTCGATCAGCCGGTCATGCACCAGGCGGGCCGTGCCGGCATCGGCGACGATGAGCCGTTCATCAGCCAGACGGTCCACGAGAACGGCTTCCGAAGCCGAGAGAGAATCAAGCGCCACGGGTTTGCTGCCAGCGACCCGATTGTCGGGTATCTGCACGAACCGCATCAGGAGCTGGTTGAGCGCGTCACTCTGGTCACCGGCGAGGCGGGCTTCGGCCTGCGAGGTGCGCCGACCGATCGCCCCTTCGATCCGGCCCACTTCTTCGTAGTGGTGGATGCCCATGGTGTCATCGTGCGCCGCGGTGACGCAGTCATACATCTGCTGCAACGTGAAAGCGATCAACGGGAGTGAACGGCCGGGGTCGTCTTCAGCACCCCGCATGGCATCGTCGATGATCAGCTGGGTGAGGCCGGGTTCTATCGACAAATCCGCCTTCGACGCCGGCCCCTCGATCACGAGGGCCAGGGCGGAACGGTCGAGAGGGGCCACCACGAACGGTTCGCGGATCATCGGCCCGATCGGGGCGAGCGGCTGCATCTCGTTCAGCCGGTCCTGCCGGAGGGTGATGACGAGCGTGACGGGAGAGTGGGCCACGAGACCGGTCGCCATGACCTGGAGGAAGGGGTCGCGGTCGGCTGGGAGGAGCGTGGTCAACTGTTCAGCCTGATCGATCACGATGAGGAGACGCCGTGAGCCCGGCCGGGCGTCGAGCAGACGCGATGCCACGCGGGCCAGCCCCTCTGACCGTAGTGTGGAGGCGTCGACCGGATGGCCGCCGGCTGCGGTCAGTGATGCGGCGAGCCGATCGAGCGGGAACGTTCCAGGCTCGAAGGGTGGAGCAACAACCCAGCCCTTCTGATCGAGGAGTCGAGGCACCACACCGGCACGTACCAGTGACGACTTGCCCGCACCCGACGCCCCGATGATGGCGAACAACTGCCCATCGGGTTCAGGGATGGACGGATCGATACGGTCGAGCACCCGGCGCACGTCAAGGTCGCGACCGAAGAACACGGCAGCGTCGGACTCGTCGAAGGAACGCAGCCCCGGATAAGGGGATCGTCGTCGGTCCCATCGGCCGCGAGGCACCGAGCCGATGTCGGTCGTAAGTCGTTCCACGAGTTCGCGTGCACTTGATTCGAGATCACGCTCGAGTCGGATGCCCTGCACCTGGGTGAGAATCGGGTGCGGTGACAGTGGCGACTCGAGATCGAGCGGATAGACGGGCTTCGCGCGTTCGAGCGCCAAAGCGATTTCGGTGTGACACCACATGGAACGCTGCGAGGCGGCCGAATTCAGGAATACCACGGCCTGACACAGACGCAACTCCCGGAATAACTCGTGTTGCCAGTCGCGGCCGGGCGCGATCCCATCATCGTGATCCGTGTCGAGGAACACGTCGTGTCCCGCCGCTCGTAAAACCGCAGCCAGCTGTTCGGCGGCTCCTCGCTCCGACGAACTATGACTGATGAAGCAGTCAGCCATGGGAGATCATCACGACGTGGGGTGATGAACGATTGGACCCGATTCGGATGCGTCCGATACGAACTGGCGTCATCTCCTGGGAGGTTACACGAGTGAACCGGTTGCCTCCGAGAGACCTGAATTTCGTCTGGATAACCGCCGTGTCGCTCCGGATGTCCTTCTCACGTGGACGTATTCGTCAACCGTTGACCGAACGCTCGAGCCACGACGGGAGTAAGCGCTAGATTGCCCACGATGTCCCCCGGTGCCGAACCATCCGTAACAGGACGCTCGAGCCTCGATTTGAAAGCCCGACGACTCCGCGACAGGTTGCGGATCGCCGTCCAACCCGTGTTGGCGGGGATCGCCGTCCTCACGCTCGTCTTCGGCAGTATCGGATACCACACGTACCTTTCACGTCACGGGCTCCCAGCGGGTCCGGTCGATGTCGCGTACGCCCAACTCGACCTCTTCCGTCTCGGAAACCGCCCGGACGGTGCTCTCCCGTGGACCTTGCAGGTCGCGAGGGCGCTTGTCCCGATAGTGGTTGGCTACGGGTTCTTTCGAGCGACGTTCGCGCTGTTTCGCGAGCGGGTCGACCGTTTGCGCCTGCAGACCCGAAGCGGCCAGGTGCTCGTCATTGGGACCGGTCCGGTGGTTCGCGACTTTGCGACCGCTATGCGGCGTCTGCATCCCAAGATTGTCGTCCTGCGGCACGAACCGGACACGGCCCTGAGCCCGGGTTCGCTTCTCCGGGGGACGCTGAGCTTCCGGGGAGACGCCACGGTCGCGGAGGTCGTCGAGGAGGCGGGGCTCGGGCGGGCGACGACCGTGGTTGTCTTAACCGACGACGATTCACTGAATCTGACCCTGGTTCTTCGCGCGCGAAGCCGCGCCGCTGCGGCGGGTGTCGCGGTTCGTGCCGTTGCTGCCGTGAGCCGCGCTGAGCTCTGCCGGAGCCTACGGGTCGACGCGCTGAACGACGCGAACAACCGGTGCTCCGTCGACTACATCAACACGGCCGAACTCACCGCCCGCACCATCGTCGCGGAACTTCGACGGGTCCTCGACCCTCCCACCCCGACCCGTTCCCCGGCGGCGCCTGCGCGCCGACTGACCATTCTCCTCGACGCACCCCCCGTACTTGCCTCCCAGGTTGCGGTTCGCATCGCCCGCGAGGTTGACAACGTCAACAGTGGATCGAACGATGCTCCGGTGTCGGTCACGGTGAGCTTTGTCGGGGCCGATGCACCCTTCGCCGTGGAGGAGGCCCGCCGGTGGGCGCCCGGTCTCGACGGGACCATCCAACTCGGCGCAACAGTGGACATCACCACCGGAGACGACCAGATGACGGCGGTGGCGGGTATTGTCCTCGCGAGGGTCGGCGTCGAGTCGATGGCGGAGGCGATTCGTCTGGCCGGTCGGATGTCCAATGACGGCATCATCGTCGTGGGTGCAGTCGACGCCACGGCGTTGGCGCTCCTCACCCCGCCCGACGACGCTGCGGGCGCCCGTATCGTCCTGGTCGATACCGGTTCATGGGCCCGTGACCCGGAGCTCGTCATCGGCGGCACGGTTGAACACATCGCTCGCGCGACCCACGAGAACTACCGGGCTGCATACGTCGAGGCATTGACCCTCGACTCCCGTCCGACGGACAGCTCCTCCCCTTCCCGGCCATCGCTGGAGGTCAAGGACATCGCAGGGTTCTCATCGGGTATCCCCACCGTGGGGAAATCCGATCCCGCGTTCGTCGCGTGGCCTCAGCTGGCCCCGCACTTCCGGGAGTCCAACCGGGCGCTGGCCCGCAGTGTCGCGGCGAAGCTCGCCGCGGTTGGTTGCATGCTCGTACCGAGCGGACTTCCGTCTGTCCGCTGGCGGGACGACGAGATCGAACTGCTGGCTCGGCTCGAGCACATTCGGTGGTGCGACGAACGTCGTTCGGCCGGTTGGCGTCCGGGGCAGCGTGACCCGGCGAGCCGGACGACACCGTTCCTGGTTCCGTGGGAGGAGCTCGATGACTCGGCGAGAGAACTTGATCGGGCGGTCGTGAGGGATCTGCCGCGGTTCCTGGCGGACCTTGGCTATGCCGTGCTCCGGGTCTCCCGACCTGCCGTCGACAGGTGACCTGGTCTGCTTGTCATCTGTACGAAGTATGCAAGATTAGGACCGTGAGTTCAGTAGCGACACCCGCATGCCTCGATCCCGTGGCCCTCCACGAGTGGCACCCGGTAAGTGCGATCGACGAGATAACGCCCGGCCGACTGCATTGCACCGTGCTCCTCGGCGAGACCGTCAGCTACACACGTGACTGCTCCGGCCAGCCCTCCATATGGCTGGGTCGCTTCGATCCCGCACATTCGTCGAAGGGTGGCGAGGTCGATCTCAGCCAGGTCACCGAACGGCTTGCCACGAGGGTCAAGTTCGGTTACCTGTGGACGACGCTGGGTAGCCCCGACCACGAGATCTTCGACATCCCTGAATGCGACGAAGCTGACCGCCGGATTCTCAACGGCGGGAGTCTGATGGTCAACGTTTCAGCCCCGAGGGCGGTCGAGAACTTTCTTGACATGGGCCACTTTCCGTATGTTCACACCGGGCTCCTCGGCATCGAGCCTCGAACCGAGGTCGTCGAGTACAACGTCGAAACCACCGACGATCAGGTCCTCGCAACCGGGTGCAAGTTCTACCAACCGGTGGCGGCCGCCAGTGCCGTCGGCGGTCAGGTAACCGACTACACCTATCGTGTCCCGCATCCATACTGCGTGATGCTCTACAAGTCGGTGCACGCGGATCCGACCCGTATGGACGTCATCGCCCTTTTCAACCAACCGATGACCGAGGAACGCATCCGGGCCCACAACTTCCTCGCCATGGTCGATACGGTGAGCTCCGACACCACTCTCAGGCATTTTCAGCAGCTGATCTTCGGACAGGACAAAACGATTCTGGAGAGTCAGTACCCCAAGCGACTTCCCCTCGACCCTCGGGCCGAGACTCCGATCAGAGCAGACAAAAGCGCCATCCACTACCGCCGCTGGCTTTCGGCCAAGGGCCTCACATACGGCGTTATCGCGGCTGCGTGATCGGACAGGAAATGACCGCCCCGATGACCCAGTGGTACCCGGTCGCCCGGAGCGACGACCTCCCCCGACGGCACGTCTATCAGGGACTTCTGCTTGGACG
The DNA here is from genome assembly GCA_031383405.1 of Acidimicrobiia bacterium. Lineage (GTDB taxonomy): Bacteria > Actinomycetota > Acidimicrobiia > Acidimicrobiales > JANYDT01 > JANMZO01. The sequence goes on from JANMZO010000145.1 coordinate 55,809, forward strand.
CGAACTCGCCATATGGAGGGCCGATGACGGTTATGTCAACGTCTGGGAGAACCGGTGCCTTCATCGTGGTGTCCGCCTGACCATCGGCCACAACGAAGGCTGGGAACTTCGCTGCCAATACCACGGCTGGCGCTACGCGAACCGGTCCGCGGGCTGCACTTACATTCCGGCGCACCCGGCTGATTCCCCGGCGCGCACAATCTGCAACGCGACCTTCCCGGTGATCGAACGGTACGGACTCGTGTGGACCGCCGAAGCACCGATCGGCGGGCCACCTGAAGTTGCGGGTCTGGAAGCTGGATCCCCGTTTGTTCTGCGCAGCCTGCCCGTCAACGTCGAGCCTTCGGTCGTGCTCGACGCGCTGGCTGGGTACCGCTTCGCCCCTTCGTCGGCGCTGATCGACGCCACGCGTGGCCCGGGTTCTGACACGGATTCCGAGCTGTCCGTGACCAACCGGGGCGACAGTTGGATCGAACTCACTGCAACACTGGGTGGGGAGTCGAACTCTGTGGTGTTCTTCGTGCAGCCCGTAGATTCGGCGAGGTCGGTGATACGAAGTGTGCTTAGCATTTCACCGAACGTCGGATCGATGCTTTCGGTGCTGCGCTACCACGCCGGAAGACTCACCAGATTTCGTGATGCGCTTGAACACGACGCGGCGAAACGACAACTGCCCGAAGCCATGGTGCCGCGGATCGGTCAGGTCTCACTGGAACTTTCGACCATGCCTGAACGGTCTCCCGACGGCCGCGCAGGGGCTCTTCTGCGGGTGGTCGTGGCTCGAAAGCGAATGGTCGGCGATGACATAGTTTCTTTGGAACTCGAACCGGTCGACGGCCAACTGCCGACCTTCCAGCCCGGGGCCCACATCGATGTGCACTTGCCGAACGGGGTTGTTCGCCAATACTCGCTCGTCAACGGACCCGGTGAGCTGAGTCACTATGTCATTGGCGTGAAGCTCGAACCGCAATCGCGTGGAGGATCGTCATGGCTGCACGACGCCGTATCGGAAGGTGATCTTCTCGCCATCTCGGAACCGCGCAACAACTTCCCGCTGCGCCGAGACTCCTTTCACACGATGCTGATCGCCGGCGGTATCGGCGTCACGCCACTTCTGGCCATGGCTCAGGCCCTCCACGTGAGTTCTCTCGCTTTCGAACTGCACTACTTCGCCCAGTCGACGGAACACCTGGCCTTCCCGGGAGTACTTGACCGGTTGGGTGACCGGGTCACCGTCCATCTCGGGCTGACTCCCACCGGCACCGGCGAGGCGCTGCGTTCGCTGCTCGCGAATCCGATGGAAGGCCGCCATGTCTACATCTGTGGCCCCGGCCCGATGCTCGACACCGCTCGGACGACGGCGGCCGCGGCCGGATGGTCCGATGAGACGGTGCATTTCGAATACTTCAAAAACTCGACGCCGCTCGATACATCGACATCGTTCGAAGTGGAACTTGCCCGTTCAGCGCTGACCTTGACGGTGCCCGAGGGTGCGTCGATCATGGAAGTGCTCCGGGCGAACGGTGTTGCGGTGCCGTCGTCGTGTGAACAGGGAGCGTGCGGCACCTGCGTCGTCGCGGTTCTGGCTGGTACGCCCGAGCATCAAGACGTGTATCTCAACGACTCGGAACGTACCGCCGGAGACCGGATGACCATCTGCGTCTCGCGGTCGCGGACCCCTCGACTCGTGCTCGACATTTAGTGCACTGACGCGAAAATGGCCACCGATCTTCACGTCCTCGAGACGCCCGTGCCACCGGACAAAATGACTGAGATGCACGAGGCCGGAGACCGTGAGACCCTGAAAACATGATCAAGCTCTACGACTACGAACTTTCGGTCAACTGCTATAAGCAACGGCTGATGATGAACATCCTCAACGTTCCCTTTGCGTCGGTCCTGATCGATTTCTTTCCCGGCTGGGAACACAAGGGCGAGGCCTTCGCGGCAATCAACCCGCTCGGTCACATTCCGGTGATCGACGACGACGGCTACATCCTTCGAGATGCCCATGCGATTCTCGTGTATCTGGCCACCAGATACGACCCGGGCGGTCCTTGGTATCCGACCCGCGAGCCGAAGGTCCTCGGGGAGGTGGCGTCTTGGCTGCTCTTCGCCGAGGGTACGACCAACACCGCGTCGGCGGCGCGACTCCACGACACCCTTGACTACCCCTTCGACATCGATACCGTCCGGGCCGGTGCCCATCGGTTGTTTCGCGTGCTCGATGAGCACCTGTGGTTCCACGAACAACAGGGCTGCGACTGGGTCGCGTCATCGCCTCACCCGACGATTGCCGACCTGGCCCTCTTCCCGGACATCATGCTCTCCGAACAGGGCGGAATCAGCCTGGTCGACTATCCGGCATTGCGCCGCTGGACCGACCGGTTCAAGCGGGTTCCGGGATTCAGCGTGATGCCCGGCATCTACCCGGCGGCTCCGGATACGTCCGCACAACGAGAGCCCGCCGCGTCGGGCGTACCCGGCCGCGCGGTCAGTATTGCAAGACGTGATGATCCCGACTCCGGAAACGACGGTCCCGTGACCCTCGCTTCGGAGGTTGCCCCTGCGTGTTCCCGGGGACCGGACCCGATAGTGAACGAATGGTTTCCGGTGGCCTCGGGTTCGGAGGTAACTCCCGGATCGATGCACGCGTTCATGTTGCTCGATGAGCGGTTCGTTCTCCTCTGCGGAAACGACGGCGAGGTTCTCGTGACCCGCGACCGATGTTCGCACCGGGGCGCCCAACTGAGTCTCGGGTCCTTCGACGGGGATCGGCTTCAATGCGTCTACCACGGCTGGCAGTTCGATACCGGCGGTGTCTGCCGATTCCAACCGGCCCACCCGGATGTGACACCTCCGGAGATAGCCGGGCTGCGACCCGTACACGCAAGATTCGCCTTTGATCTGTGGTGGGTGTGTATCGGCGACGAGCCACGAAATCTCCCTCTCTACGGAGCATTCGACGGCTATCCCGGTCGCACCACGATCTGTGCTCCGAAGCGGGTGCTGTCGTCAGGTCCTCGTGTTGTGGAGAACTTTCTTGACATTGCGCACTTCCCGTTCGTTCACGGTGGGTACCTGGGGCGGGTTCCTGAAACCAACGTCGACGACTACGACGTAAGCATCGTCGATGGCGAGTTGTTGGCGACGAACTGTCTTTTCTTTCAGCCCCAACCGGGTCCGGCCGGTGGCGGTGGCGGTGTTGTTAGGTACACATATGGTGTGTCGCACCCGTACGCAGCTCGCCTTGTCAAGATTCCGAGCGAGGCCGACGGCGGCGCCCGTGAGGGTTTTGAGATCATGCTCGTGGTGAGCCCCGAGAGCGAGTGTTCGAATCGGGCGTGGATGATCACGACGGTCTACAACCCTGATGCCGACCTTTCCGCCTTCAACGCCTTCGGTGCGTTGATCTTTGACCAGGATGTCGACATCGTGGAATCGCAGCGTCCGTCGCTGCTCCCGCTGGCTCCCACTGATGAAGTGCATCAACGGGCCGATCGGATGAGTCTCGCCTATCGCCGCTGGCTGCTCGACCGGGGAATCCGATACGGAACGTCGTTGAACACGGCCGAGCGCCGGAACGGAACCACCGTTCGGCTACCGAACGTTTCGCTTTCATGAATTTGACGCCCGACTCGGCGCGAGGGGGAACTGTTCCAGTAGCTTGTGCGCCATGACTACCACTTCACCTTTCCGACCCCGTCGGATGGCGCTCTTCGGCGCTATCCTTTCGCTATCACTCATGGCGGCCGGCTGCTCAAGTGACAAGAGCTCCGATACGACCGTCGCTGCTGAAACCACTGCCGTTGCCGCCGACACGACTGCGGCCGCCGAAACTGCGGCACCTGAAGAAACTGCGGCCGTTGAAACCGCGGCAGCCACCGAAACTGTGGCTGCAGCAGAAACCGCCGCGGCGGCCCCCGCCGCCGCCGGAGCACCGAAGCTCGGCATGATCTACTCCGCTGAATGGGCCGACGGCTCATGGGGCGAAGCCGCCTTCAACGGGGCGAACGAACTCAAAAAGGCCGGTCTCGTTTCCGATATCCAGTTGCAGGAGAACGTCCCTCCGGGTGCCGAAGCCGAGCGTGCACTTCGCGCCCTCGCCGAAGCGGGCTTCAACCCGATCATCGCCCACTCCTTCAATTACGGTGACGACGTGAAGAAGGTGGCTCCCGACTTCCCGAACACCATCTTCTCCTACGCAGGCGGATTTGGCGATGTCGCCAAGAACGTCGGCGATTACGACCAGCCCTTCTTCGAAGCCTCGTACCTGTCCGGCATCCTGGCTGCGGGGGTAGAGGGCAAGGGCAAAGTGGCCGGAGCCGGTGGATTCGAAATCCCCGTCTGCTACTCGATGTACGAAGCATTCCTCGCCGGTGCCAAAGAAGTCCTGCCGGCGACTACCGGATCCTTTGTCGCCGTTGGTGACTGGTACGACGTTCAGAAGGCCAAAGAAGCCGCTCTCGCCCAGAAGTCGGCTGGCGCGACCATGTTCGTCGGATGCGGGCAGGGCCCAACCTTCGGTCAGATCGAAGCGGCGAATGACGGTGGAGATGTTTCGACCGGGTACGTCGGCGACATGTCGAAGGTCGGCAAGTCGGTGCTTTCGTCGTTCTCCTGGCGTCTCGACAAGGTCTTCGCCTTGATGGTGGCCGATGTCGCTGCAGGGAAGAAGGACGCGCAGTACTACTCCGTCAGCCTCGGCAACGGCGGCATGGACATGATCATCAGCCCCGATTGGGCTTCGAAGATTCCGGCCGACACCATGAAGCTGTACGACCAGCGTCTCGGTGAAATCAAGGCCGGTACGTTCAAGGTACCGCTGGTCACGAAGCGCGCGTAGGCGCCGAGGTCCATCACGACAGCTGTGGGGAACAACGCCGTTTTCAGGCAATGAAGGTTCGTAGTGGGCAGATGCCGGGCGGATGAACGTCCGCTCGGCATCTTCGAGTTTCCGACCGGTTGCGGTCATTGGAGGGTGCCAAGTAATGGGTGTAGCCAACGGCACGTCGCTGGTCGAGATGCGTGGCATACATCGTCGCTTCGGGGACACGCACGCCCTCCGGGGGGTGGATCTGACGCTGCGAGCGGGTGAGATCCACGCGCTGCTCGGATCAAACGGAGCCGGCAAGACAACGCTCGTGCGAATTCTGGCGGGCCTCGATCGGCCAGACGAAGGTACGGTCAGCGTCGATGGTCAACTGGTCGAGCGGTTTGACCCGAAACGGCTTCGGTCGATGGGCGTTGCCCTGGTGCAGCAACATTTCACCCTGGTGCCGACCCTCACGGCGTCGGAGAACCTTGTGCTTGCCCGCCCCGACGGATGGCGGCGTGGATCCGCTCGGAACGAATCGGCGCGTTTGAAACGGTTGATTGCCCAGACGGGGTTGTCGGTCCGAGATGATGTGCCGGCGGGTCGGTTGTCGGTGGGAGAGCAGCAGCGTCTTGAACTACTGCGCGCCCTCGACGCCGATGCGCGTGTGTTGCTGTTGGATGAGCCGACGGCGGTGCTCACCGATCACGAGGCGGAGTCGCTTCTGTCGGTGTGTCGAAGCTTGGCTGCCGAGGGGCGTGCGCTCGCCTTTATAAGTCACCGGCTCGCTGAAGTGTTCGACGGCGCCGACCGGGTGACGGTCCTGGCGGAGGGCCGCGAAGTCCTACGGGACGAACCGGTCACGGGTCATAGCCGATCGAGTCTGGCCAGCGCCATGATCGGTCACGAGAGTTCGGGAACCTTCACAGATCGGGGTGGTCGCGAAGGCACCCGCGCTGAAGGTCGACTCGTGCTGACGGGAATCGAACTCGGTCGGTTGAAGGGCATCAACCTGTCCGTGGCCGGCGGAGAGATTGTGGGCGTCGCCGGCGTCGACGGCAACGGTCAGTCTGACCTTGAAGCGGCTGTTTCGGCGCGGGCGGAGGTGAAGGTCGGTCGTGTAGAACTCGACGGCCTGGCGCTGATCCCCGGGAAGCCCCGAAGTCGGCGAACCCGCGGCCTGGCCTACATTCCGTCGGACCGTTACCAGTTCGGTCTGATCGGCTCGATGGACCTGTCGGACAATTTGGATCTTGGCCGGGTTCCAAGATGGAGAAAGTCCCGAGCCACGCGTCGGGCGGGGAGTGTGAGAGAACTGGCGTTGTGGGACGTTCGCACGTCCGGTCCGGACGCGAGGGCTTCGTCGTTGTCGGGTGGAAACGCCCAGAAGCTGGTGCTCGCTAGGGAGCTCGACGGCACACCGAAAGCGGTACTTGCGTGTTACCCGACCCGCGGCCTTGACCCGGGTGCCGCTGACAGTGTCGCAGCGCGCCTGGTCCGCTGCGCAAGCGAAGGCGCCGCGGTGCTGTGGATTGGAGCTGAGCTCGATGAGCTTCTCGCGGTTGCCGATCGGATCGTCGTGCTCGCCGGTGGACAGCTGCTCGGGCCGTTCTTCCCTCCCTATGACCGTGGAGCGATCGGGCTTGCGATGGCCGGCGAGTACGAGGGGGTGGTGGCTCGATGAGCACCGTGACGGCGGACCAGCCGGGACCTCCCCCGAGAACTCCCCCGGGAGGATTCGTTGCCGGTCTTGGCCGCCGGGCCACGTCAGGGGGCATGGTCTCGCAGGTCCTCGTGCCGGTCACCGCGGTGCTAGCGGCGCTCCTCGTGGGCGGTGTGCTGATCGCGCTCGACGGTGTAAACCCCCTTTCGGCTTACCGTGAAATTCTGCGCGCGGTGTTTCTCGGCAAACGCGGGCTGTCTGACACAGCGACGGCCGCAACACCGTTGATCCTCGTCGGACTGGGATACTCGATTGCGTACCGGGCTCGCGTGTTTACGATCGGTGGCGAAGGTCAGTACCTGATCGGGGCTATCGCCGGCACGGCATGGGTGACCGCGGGCGGGGTCCGCAACTGGCCGGGCTTTTCGTTGATCGCAACCGGGCTTCTCGTCGCCGCGATTGGCGGTGCTGTCTGGGGCGGAATCGCCGGTTGGCTGCAGACCCGGTTCGGAGCCAACGTGGTCATCTCCAGCCTCATGCTCGTCTATGTGGCCGATTCCGTTCTGCAGTGGGCTGTGCGTACGGGCATTCGCGATCCAAGCTCGTTTGTCCCCAACAGCCGACCGCTCCTTGCGGCGGAACTTCCGAGGCTTCCCGGAACCAGCACGCATATCGGCTTTGCCATCGCCGTGGTGCTCGTGCCGATGGCGACGGTTTTCATGGCCCGCCACCGCGGCGGGTTCCGGGTGATCGCGACCGGCTTCAATCCGAATGCGCTCGACGCCAACGAGATCAGCAAGAAAAAGATCGTGATGCTGGTCATGTTGATCGCCGGTGGGTTGGCCGGCCTCGCCGGTATGGTCGAAACCGCCGGGGCCAGTGGCCGCCTTGGCGCTGCCGCTTCGGTGGGCTTCGGGTTCGAGGCCATCATCGTGGCGATGATCGGCCGTCTTCACCCGATCGGTGTGGCGATTGCCGCCCTCGGTCTGGCCGCTCTCACGATTGGGTTTGAGTCGACCCAGCGGGTCCTTGATGTGCCCTCGACGCTCGTCGGCGTGATTACAGCCCTCATAGTTGTGTTTGTCGTGATTGGTGATGCCTTGGCCAATCGGGGAAGGGAGGGCCGTTGAGATGAATGTGTTGTTCACGATTGCGACGCTGGAGGCGGCGATACGGCTTTCGATTCCGGTGGCTCTAGCGGCACTCGGTGCGCTGCTTTCGGAGCGCACCGGCGTGTTGAACCTCGGGCTCGAAGGAATGATGCTGTCGGGTGCCTTCGCCGGCTACACGGCGAACGAGATGACGGGCTCGCCGTGGGTCGGACTACTCGCCGGAATCGTGGTCGGGTGTGGATTTGGCGCGTTGCTGGCGTTGGCGGTCGTGACGATTCGCGCGAATCAGGTGGTTACCGGAATTGCCTTCACCCTGCTTGCCTCGTCGGGCACGACGTACCTGTTTCAGCTTAAGTACTCGATCGGACAGAAACCGCCGCGGGTGGAGCGGCTGGGTATGCCACCACTTGTCGCGATCACATTGGCGTGTGTCGCCGCTTTGTGGTTCTTGTTCCAACGCACCACGGTGGGGCTCGCGATGGCGGCCACGGGCGAGTCGCCGGGGGCGGCCGACGCGCTTGGGTATCGCGTCGTTCGGTTGCGTTGGATCGCGACGACCATCGGTGGTGGTCTCGCCGGGCTCGGTGGGGCCGCGTTGACATGCGGTCCGCTCGGGTTGTTCATCCGAAACGTCACCGCCGGACGCGGGTGGGTGGCCCTGGCCCTTGTGGTGTTCGCCGGTTGGCGGCCGGGTACAGCAGTTGCCGGTGCGTTTCTTTTCGGATTGTGCGATGCGAGTCAGCTCCGCCTTCAGGGAACCAAAACCGAAATTCCCTACGAGGTTTTTCTTGCTCTCCCCTACATGGTCACCCTCGCGGCTTTGGTGCTTCGCGCCCGGGCCAGTCGGACACCGGCAGCGCTCGCCGTCGCGTTTGTTCGAGGCGCGCATTGACGCCGCTCGTTGGCGCCCTTTTTGGTGCCGCGCGTTTGAGGTCCGGCTAAGGATGCAATCCTCGGCCCTTTGGCTCAAGGCCCGCCGCGCGTATCGTTACGGTGCGTCGAAGCCGTTTGCCTTATGGGAAGCGTCGCAGAACGGCTTGTTCTTGCTCGCGCCACAGCGACAGAAGGCCACCCGACCTCCCCGGTCGATCTCGACGCCGTCGGTTCCTATCACGGTGACGTCGCCTTGCACGAGCATCGGGCCGTTCGGCCGGAGCGTGATGGTCGCGTTGCTGGGCGCGGTTGGTTGAGTGGCGTCGGGTGAAGTCATCTCTCCACAGTAGGTGAGAAACGGTTCGTCACCCGTCCGGGGTCCGTGGTTCGTACTCCTTGCACCCCCGTTTGGTGGAGTCCGGATTCACAGGGAGTTGCGCTGTGAACGACAATGGCGTGGACTGGCCCCATGCTTGAGGGATATCGCGTCGTCGAACTCGCAATTTGGGTGGCCGGTCCGGCGGCCGGTGGATTGTTGGCCGATTGGGGTGCCGATGTGATCAAAGTCGAGGGTCCTAGCGGCGACCCGATGAGGGAGGCGTTCAAAGCCATCGGCGTCGACCGGGAACGGGTACCGCCGTACGAGCTCGACAACCGTGGCAAACGGTGTGTTGAACTGGACCTCACGACCGAAGCGGGTCGTGAGGATATGGATGCCCTTCTGCGGACCGCCGACGTGTTCATCACGAATCTCCGCATGCCGGCGCTTGAGAAACTTGGCCTGAGTATCGATGTCGTCCGCGAGCGGTTTCCGCGTCTCATCTATGCGGCTGTGACCGGTTACGGACTCGAAGGACCCGACCGCGACCGCGCCGGCTATGACATCGGTGCGTTCTGGGCCAGGTCCTCCCTTGCGCACACCCACGCGGTGGGCGACGACCTGCCAATCGGATTGCGTTCCGCGGTGGGCGATCACGCGACGGCGATCGCAGTTGTTTCCGGCATTCTCGCCGCGCTGTTGAACCGGCACAAGACCGGCGAAGGGCGAGTGGTCGACGTCTCGTTGCTGCGAACCGGGATATACCTCAACGGCTGGGACATCGGGACCCGTCAGTACTTCGGTCGCCTCTCAAGGAACCGGTCACGCACGGAACAGCAGACCCCGATGTTGAACTCGTACCGGGCCGGTGATGGTCGGGCGTTCTGGCTCCTCGGCGTGGAGCAGAACCGGCATTGGCCACCCACCCTAGCGTCGATCGATCGACTCGATCTGATGCAGGACGAACGGTTCCGCACGTCGGGCCTCCGGGCGAAAAACACAAGCGCGCTTATAGAAATTCTCGATTCTGAGTTCGCCAAACGTCCTATGCACGAGTGGACCGCGATCTTCGATACCAACGACGTGTGGTGGGCCCCGATCAACACGATCCCCGATGTCCTTCAAGACCCTCAGGCCATCGCGGCGAAGGCCTTCGTCGACATGCCGGTGGTGGAGGGTGAGCCGCCGTATCAGCTCGTGAACGGACCGGTGTCGTTCAGTGGGTATACGCCGGTTATGAAGCCCGTACACGCCCGGGGAGACGACACGGAAGAGGTACTCCGTGAAGCGAGGGATACCAGCGGAACGCGCTGAGCCTTCCTCATCCGGTAGCAGCCACGAGTTCTCCGAGAATCCGGCGCATTTCCAACGTGATCCGGTCGGCCTTGGTGTGCACTTCGGCGGTCACGTCGAGCGGAACTCCTTTTCGCCGAACCCGTTCGAGCAGGGCCCTGTCTTCGGCGGCCACCGCCAGTTGAAAATCGACGGCCCGCTGCCGATCGTGCGGTGTGTCGGCAATGTCATTGCGGTAGTCGGTACAGAACAGTCGTGTGGTCGTCGCATTGACCGGCTGATGGCAGAAGCTGATCGTCAGCACCGCGTTCTCCGCCGCGTAGTTGATGCGGAGGTAAACATGGTGAGGTGCGGTGTAGATGAACAGATCTTCGCGCTCGATGATGCGGGTCTCCGCCGCGCCTCCGTGCGAATCGGCCAGAGCCTTGGTGCGGTGTGTGTGGCGCACGGTGAAACTCAGGCCGTGTCGTTCCAGTTCGTAGTCGGGTACTACACGATCGTCCGCGGCTCCGAACGTAGCCAGGTGCAGGAAGGG
>JANMZO010000180.1:0-29878 GCA_031383405.1 Acidimicrobiia bacterium
CGCGTGTTTGCGACTTCCGACGATCGGTTCACCGCTGGAACGACCGTGCCCCCTACCACCGGCATGGTGCGCATTGCAACATGGGCCCGAGCTCAGACCCGGAGGCGCTCGATGGGTTGGTCGGTGATCGCGGCGATCAGGTCGAAGTCCTTGTCGACATGCAACACCGTGAGCCGAGCGAGTTCTGCGGTCGCGGCGATGAGCAGATCGGGGATGGACGGCGCACGATGCTGGCCGCGGTCCGCGAGGAGCATCTGGATCTCGACGGCGCGAGCTTCGATCGCTGGTGTGATGTGTTCGACTGGCATCGATGACACGGGCGGTTCACCGAGGGTGCCGCGGTGATCGGCACCGTTGCGGGTAGAAAAGCCGATCTCAAGAAGTGTGACGGTCGATATCCTGACCAGACCGCGTTGGATGTGTGACAGCCACTCGTCGCTGACTGCGTTGATGCGGCTGAGCGCCGACTTGTCGATGAGCCAGTTGGTCACCGCCATGCGGCTTCCATGACCTCAGGATCACCTAGGTCGGCAGTGCGTTCGGCGAAACGGTTCAGATGGTCGCGTGTAACGGCCGGTCCTTGCTGTTCGGCGAGGACCCGACGCAGGTACTCAGCGCGTGTGACACCCGCTCGTTGCGCGTTTGCGTCGAGCGCCGCCACTACTTCGTCGGGAACATCCCGGATGAGGATATCAGTCACGCCTTACATGATATCGCGCGGCACGAAGCGCACGGAGCGGATGCCACTTCGGCTGCCCCATACCGCTGCCGGCTCGGGAACACTGAATGTCTGTCTCGTATGATCGATTGGTGCCTGTCGATCACCCGCCTCGACATAGCTTCGACTGGTACGACCAGTCAAGCTGGCCGTACCCGGCTCACGTTGGCGATCGTCTCTTCGTACGCTGCGAAGGTGGGTCGAATCTAAGTCGCCTTGAAGAGTTCCCACCGCGCCTCGAGATCGCTGAACCCGGCGGGACCTACGTGCTGAGCGACGAGGGACCACCGCACGACTGGGTGTACGTTTGGATTCCAACGGAGCGATAGTCCTGGCTGACCCCGCCCCGTAACGCCGGCCGTGGGCGCAACGATCGATGAAGGAGTTTGTCTCGTTGCTAAGCGCGCAGAGAACCATGGAACGACCTCCACCGGTACATCTGCACCAGGGCATCAGCGCGAGCGAAAGCTAGTGTTTCGCCATGTCTCTGGGTGGAACCGCTCTGAACCACGCGTGTAAACCCGACGATCTTCCGTTACTTGTCAGGCGGGCGGTAAACGAGGCGCTTGCTATCCAATTTGAGTTTTGCGTGCATCCTTCGACTGGGAGGTTGCTTTCAGTACTGGCGGGAGGTGTAAGCGGTGGTGGTCTGATCGGTGAGACTGGCACAGGAACAGGGGCGGGGCTCGCGTGGATGGTGTCTGCGAACCCGACGGCTCGATTCTTGAGTGTGGAAAGGGACGAGGTCAAGGTTGCCGCGGCTCAGCGCGTTTTTGCTGATCATTCAAACGTTGAAATCATTCACGGTGATGCAGGAGAGCTGTTTGATCGAGGTCCGTTCGATCTGTTGGTTCACGATGGTGGATGGGGTTCGGGCAAGGCAGATCCGCGGCGGATCGATCCGATGATTGTTCTGAAGCCGAATGGCGTCATGACGATTGACGATTACGAGCCGATGATGGCGTGGCCACCGATGTTTGAGGGTCGGCCAGATGTGGCCCGTATCGATTGGCTCTCGGATCCAAGATTCGTGTCCACCGAAATCACTGTTGCCGAGCACATGGCCGTGCTGGTGTGCCGTAGACGCCCGTAGGTTCTTCGCGATCGACCTGCCCCCAAACGCCGGTCACGGGTGACTGCCGTCAGTTCGTGGCGCAGATTACGGAACGAACTTGAGCGGCGCGTCGGCGACAGGGCGCTGACGCTGGGCGTGCCTTGGCGATGATGCCCGTCGCGATTCATGAGCGCCATCATCCGAGCTGAGCTCCGGCGGCGTGTCGCACCATCACGCACGTATGTCCATGCTTCTCGACGAGAACGAACCCAACCGACTCGTAGAGGAAACGCGCCGGGTTGTTCTCCGCAACGCTGAGACTCAGCGCTCGGTATCCCTGGGCGATGCTGGCGTCGATCAGTCCGACGAGAAGCCGACTTCCGATCCCCTCACCTCGACGTGAGGCGATGACTGCAATGGATAGCTCTGGCATATCCCCAGCGACGAAGCCATGGCCATGAGTCGCCTCTGTATACGTCCGGTACCAAGCAGCGCCCAGCGGCCCGTCTTGTTCGGCGACCAGTCCGAAGTCGCCATGCCTCGGCCATCCCGAGAGATACATCGCATACCGCGGGTCGGCCATCACCTGCTCAGCCGTCGGTGTCGGCTTGTCAGGTCGCCACACCGCGGCCTCACCGAGCATCGTCGCGAGAAACGTGAAGTCCTCCGTTCCCGCCGATCGGCACCGAAGCTCATCCACACCGCTAGTCAAACAGTTCCGTCGAGCGCGGGGTCGTGATTTCTCAGTCGACTGCCCCCGATCGCCGGCTAGTGGCTACGAAAGTCCGAGAATCGTTTCGAGTGCTTCGTCGACGCTCCACATTTCTTCAGCCGTGAGACGACCGGCACGGCGACCAAGTCGCTGCACATCCACCGCACCGAGTTGCTCGGCCAACACACGCGTTTCGTCTCCATCAACAACAACCTCTGGACGAAACGTTGCAGCACGCGCACTTCGCGACGTAGGGACAACAAGAACCACGGATCGAGGAAGAAACTCGTCTGCTTGAACAATCACGCCGAACCGCTCACCTATCTGTTCGTGACCAATCCCTTTCGGCATTTTGAAACGAAAGACGTCACCGCGTTGCACGCATCGACTCCATCATCGCCGCGACAGACAACATTTCGGCCCGATCTTCTTCGTCAGCTTCGAGCGCAGCCACCTCTTTCGCGAGCTCGCCGCGACGCCTGACCTTTTGTGCCGACTCAATCAACGCAGAACGAATCGCTTCGGACGTGGAGAGCCCAGACGCTTCAAGGACGCGGAGCGCACGCTGAGCTTCGTCATCCAAACGAACAGAAATCGCAGTAGCCATCGACTGAATGTATCACGAAACGTAATACTCCAACGTTTGCCTACCCCCCTGCCCCCCAACGCCAGATACACGGTGATCTTTCGCCGGGTGGGGATTACGCGTTCCTACGCGTACGGATCATTATTTGAACGTTGCACACCGGCACCTCGGGGACAGACAGGTGTGGCGTTGTCGTGCTTTGGTTGGGAGATCATCGGCGACGGCGATGGAAGGCAATTGCAATCGTCGGAAAGTGACGCGGCTATTGCGAGAGGTGCGCGCCGAGCCTGTCCAAGAGTCCTCTGCTGCCTTCCTCGCGGCGTGGGGCATCGGCGGTGAACTCATCGAAGAACACCCCGTGTTCGACGTGGGTGAAGCGTGTCCCGTTGTCGACGATGTCGAACTCGAGGCCTCCTACGAAGGGGAACTCCACCGGAAACGGTGCCCAGCCGCTGCGAATTTTCCAATCGAGAGCGTTCACACCGGCCGCCTTCACCGTGACGCGAATCTCCCCGGGGCCGGCATGAGGTTCCGCTATCTCGGCCACCCTGAGGACCTCGGGTCCGCCAAAACTGTCGAACACGACTGCTCTCATCACGAACCCTGTCCCCGGCGCTCCAGGATCACGACCGGCCTGTCGCGGTACTCGGCGACGGAATGATGTTCGGTCATTGACCGGCTCCTTGATTGTGAACGGAAGAATTGGCTGCGGCGGATCGCGTGGCAGGACCTCGGAGGTGTGTGGCGAGGAAGTCGCCGATGCCAGCCATTGCGGTTCGTGCCGCTTCGAGCATGGCGATGCTGGAGGTGAACACGTGGATCATGCCTTCCCACACATGCAACTCGACGCTTCCACCTGCACCTTGCGCGATATCGGCATAGCGAACGGAGTCATCGAGCAACACTTCGTCCTCACCTACATGAATCAACACCGGAGCAAGACCGCCGAGTGTGCCGAAGAGCGGCGACGCTCGTGGATCCAACGGATCTGCACCAGCGAGGTACTGGGCCGCGGCGGCGATCATCTGGTCTTTGTCGAGGATCGGGTCGAACGAGGCCCGCGTTAGGGCCGATTCGCCAGAGGACGTCATGTCGGTCCACGGGGACACTGCGACCGCAGCGACCGGTTTGACAGCGCGGTCGTTGACGATCGCCAGCAACGCCAAAGTGAGGCCGCCTCCAGCAGAGTCACCCGCAATCGCGATCCGCGTGTAGCCGTGAGCGACGAGTGCGTCGTAGGCGGCGACAGCGTCGTTCACAGCAGCCGGAAACGGTTGTTCTGGTGCGAGTCCGTATTCGAGCGCGAACGCGGTCACGCCCGCGTTCACCGCGAAGTGCCCGACCGTGTTGCGATACGCGTCGGCGCTGCCGAGAACGTACCCGCCGCCGTGCAGATACAGCAGCACGGCGTCGCTCGGCGCTCCGTCGAGGCGACACCACCACCCACCGACGCCACCGAGTTCGCCGGCTTCAAACCGGACCCCCTCTGCGGGCGGCAACTGACGAATCATCTCGTCATAGAACGGCCGAGCGTCGGGCGTCATCGACATCTCCGGCATCGACTTCATGAACTCGCGCGTCGCGGTCATCGTCGCTCGATCTGCATCGCTCAGCGGATGGTTGGTTCTTGGCATGGTGCTCTTGGTCCTTTGTGTAGGTGGAGGTAATTGCCGCTGTATCGCAGCACCGTGGGTTATCGGTTGGCCCGCTGCTCGCGCATCTGGGGTTGCCATCAGATCGCGCTCGGTTCGACTATCTATTTAGTGGGTGAGCTCGTTGTTGAGTTCGACGTTGATTTTGGGGATGGTTTTGTCGAGCCAGCGTGGGAACCACCAGTTGCGGTCGCCGAGGAGTTCCATGGTGGCGGGGACCATGATGATGCGAACGATGGTGGCGTCGATGAAGACGGCGGTCGCGAGGCCGACGCCCATGACTTTGATGGCTCGGTCGCCGAGGGCGAAGCCGAGAAAGACGCACACCATGATTGCGGCGGCGGCGGTGATTACTCGGGCGGTGGATGCGAGGCCTTCGACGACTGCGGTGCCGTTGTTTCGGTGGTGGTCGTAGTGCTCACGAATGCGCGAGAGCAGGAACACTTCGTAGTCCATTGAGAGTCCGAAGACGATCGCGAACATCATCATGGGAATCCATGGTTCGATCGGACCTGGTTTGCCGACACCGAGAAGTGAGCCGCCCCATCCCCATTGGAACACGGCCACGACGAGTCCGTAGGCCGCGCCGATCGATAACAGGTTCATGATCACGGCTTTGAGGGGCACGAGGATGCTCCGGAATACCGCCATCAGAAGCAGGAACGACAAGATCAGCACGACACCGATGAACAAGGGCAGACGTGCGCCGATGAGCGACGCGAAGTCGATTCCGGTGGCCGTGAATCCGCCCAGGTACGCGGTCGCTCCACTCCCGGCGATGATCGGAGCGATCACGTTCTTGCGGAGATGGTGCACGAGGTTCTCGGTGGCGACCTCTTGTGGGCCGGTTGTCGGCGTGAAGTTGATGAGGAATGCTTTGCCGGATGGGAGCGGCTGTGTCGATGCCGATGCGACACCCGGCGTCGCTTTCACGGCGGCTTCGATCGTTGCGACTACCGCGACCGATTCGGGAGTGGGTGTTTCGATGACGAGAAGGCCAGGTGCGTTGGAGCCTGGGCCGAAGGCAGCGGCTTTCATGTCGTAGGCCTTGCGGGTGGTGTTGTCCTTCGCGTTGTTGCCTTGATCCGATGACCCGAGGCGGAGCGACAGCAACGGGATCGACGTGACGATTAGAACGACGAGACCGCCGATGGCGAATGGCCAGGCGCGTCGTTGCACGAAGCGGCTCCATCGGTGCCAACCGGTTTCGTGGTCTTTCGGCGTGCCGGTGTTTCGGTGGATGGACCACTTGTTGATGTTGTGGCCGATGAAGCCGAGCATTGCGGGTAGAAGCGTGACCGCGGCGAGCACAATGACAAAGACTGGGGTGGCGCCGGCGATCGCGATTCCGTTGATGAACGAAAGTCCCATGAGGAACATGCCGAGCATCGAGATGATGACGGTGCATCCGGCGAACACGACGGCGCGTCCAGCGGTGTTGATCGAGCGAACGGTGGCATCGTGGGGGTTCCTTCCCTCGTGGACTTCGTCTTTGTATCGGGTCACGATGAACAGCACGTAGTCGATCCCGACACCGAGCCCGATCATTGCGGTGATGCTCGTGACGAATGACGGCATGTCGGCGAAGAACGACCATATTCCGACGCCGGCCACAGCAATGCCGACCCCGAGGATCGCGGTGAGAATCGGCAGGCCCATTGCCATGATCGACCCGAACGCCAACACCAAGATGATGACCGCGGCGAGTAGACCGAACGCTTCACTGGGAGGAACCGAGAACCCAGCGAACGGAAAACCGGCGAACTCTGTCGACACACCGAGGTCACGAAGCGGCTTGGCAGTCTTGATGAGTTTCAGAGGTTCTGTTGCGACATCGACTCCAGGCTTGAAGGTCACCTGTGACAGGCCAACGGTTCCGTCTGGTGAGATCTGGCCCGGCTGCGTTGCCGTGAACGGGTTCGTGACCGTCGCGACGATGGTGTTCTTGGCGAACCCGTCAAGCCAGGCCGAGATCTCGGTTTGCTTCGATGCGACGCCATCGTCGACCCTGAACACGATCTCGCCAGCCTCGCCATTGGACTGTGCCTCACCCTGCGGAAATTCGCGGCTGAACACTTCGATCGCCTTCGACGATTCCGTGCCGCCACCTTCGCCTTGAGAGTTGTTGAACTTGCCACCGAGGGCACCCGACACGGCGAACGAAGACGGCAGGGCCAGGATCCAGATCAGTACGACGACTCGTCGATGACGAAAACACCACGACGCCAGACGATCAAGAAACGTACGTGTCGGAAGTGTCGAAGTGATCATGAATCTTGGCCACCTGTTGGGTCGAGTCCCCAACTGATGATTCTCGTCGGATGGATCCGAACGATTTCACGACTCATATACGGCGTTGGTGGTTCGACGTCTCGAAGAGCCTCAGCGTTTCCGCGGATCTCTACGCCACGCACGGCCCAGTTGACTGGATCGGCCACGTCGTCGATGACCAGTGACGCAACCCCGGTCGCGGCAACGTTCGCGAATTTGCGGGTCGTACCCATCGCGTATCCACCGATGTCGATGGTTCCCGTGGCTTCGTTGTACGTGAAGCTCACTGGCGCGTTCTGCGGGATCCCTGACCGGTTCACGGTGGCCAACCGACCAAGGGTCTGCGTGGCGAGATACGCCCGTTCAGCATCCGACAGCGCCGCGGTCGGAGCAACCGTCACACCCCCGGGAAGGACCGGTGCAGGAGTCGGGTAGACGTCGAGGTCCCACCACTTCGACATCGGCAACGTCTTCACCGCCGCGACCGCATCGGACTCGTCGGCAGCGAAAATCTCGAGAAAGACCGTGCCGCGCGGCTGGGAGATAAAACCCGAGCCCATGCGGCTGTTGCGTTTGAGGACATCGACTTGCGCTCGTTCCTCGACGACAACGGCCATCACGTCGGCCATGTTCGTGTTCGGTTTGAATGTGGCGACCACGATGAACGTGGGAAGAGGTATGGCTGGACTCGGTTCGTTCGGACTCATGCCGTCACGGTAAGACCTCAACCTTTCTTGAGGTCAAGTGATATGTTCGTCACATGCCACGAGGTCAAGCGTCTTTCAACGCGCTCTCGGTTGGACAGGTTGCCGAACGCAGCGGTGTATCGATCTCCGCGCTGCACTTCTACGAAGCAAACCACCTCATCGCGAGCACTCGAAACACTGGCAATCAACGACGCTACGTACGCGAAACATTGCGCAGGGTCGCGTTCATTCGAGCATCGCAACGCGTCGGCGTCCCACTTGCCGAAATCGCCGACGCACTCGCCCAGCTACCAGAAAAGCGAACCCCAACACCTGAAGACTGGGAGACACTGGCCGCCGGATGGAAGGACCGGCTCGACGAGCGCATCGACCAACTCATCCGGCTCCGCGACGACCTCACCAACTGCATTGGATGCGGATGCCTATCACTCAAAACCTGCCACCTCGCCAACCCCTACGACACCATGTCCAACGAAGGCCCAGGAGCACGACGACTCCTCCCCGGAACCCCACGCCCCCAACCAACCACCTAACCAAACCGGGCCGGCGTCATTCGGCGTTTTCAGCCATGGGCGTTGCTTCGCGGCGATGTCGTAGAACTCCGTCCCAGAGAAGGTGGTTGATGAGTCCGGCAGATCCAACTGCCCGTGCCGCTTCGCCGAACATGTCACCACTTCGCCTGACGTCTCGATGGGTGCCCCAGAACGCCGGTTGTGTGACGCCCGGGGCGCGGCAGAGTTGGGGGTATGCCACAACGTTTTTCTCGGCGGTATTCCCACCGGCAACTCACCATCGGCGGCCAACGTCGGGTTTGGGGATCTTCGCTTTGCGGCTTGCCTGATGTAGCACGACTGTATTACACTTCGGTCTGTGAGTACGACAACGGTCCGGTTGGACAACGACGATGAACAACTCCTGGATAAGCTCGCTTCTTCGTTCGGCGGACGATCTAACGCCATTCGCACAGCTCTGCGAAGTCTCGCCGAAGACGTCGACCGGCACGAAGCGTTGAGCGCGTTTGTTGCAGAATGGGAACTGGACGCAGGCCCGATTGACGAAACCCAAGTCGATGCAATGAGTCGCCGCTATAAGTTGTGATTCTCGATTCAGGATTCTTGATCTCGGTCGATCGCGACGAGGAGTCAGCGCGAGCACTGGTTACCGCACTGCAACGACGACGAATTGCGCTGCATACGACCGACCCGGTGATCGGGCAGGTCTGGCGAAATGGCGCTCGCCAGGCTCGACTATCTGCGTTTCTGAAGACCGTCGAAGTTCACCCGCTAAGTGACGGACGAGCAGTGGGCCTTCTACTCGCACGTTCAGGAACCGCCGATGTCGTCGATGCGCATCTCGTCGTCCTTGCAGTTCGTTTGAGAGATTCAATCCTCACCGGCGACGACGCAGATCTCAACACACTTGCAGACTCGCTGCCATCCAATCGACCGACCATTCAGCTCTGGCCATAAACCACATCGAAGACCCTGCCCATAGCGACTCCGTGAAGGCAACGCCGTGCGGGATTGCAGCCGGCGAACAACCCGGACGCCGGACTGACCCCCAACGCCGGCTCAACGCCACGGTTTCGCGAGCAACTCGCAGCCCGGATTTCCTTAGCGTGCTCTGTGGTCCGTTTTCTCACGCCTCCCGCTGTTGTCCTACGGCCTCGCGCTTGTGAGGATGGGCAACTTCGACATCAGCCTAAGCGTCAGCAAGCCGGGCCGCTTCGACGAGATGCGCGGTGAAACGCGGCTCGGTCAACTCCGTAGATGACAGATCGCCGTCAGCTACTGGCTGGCGAGGTCGGCCCGAAGCCGGCCCGCCGCGACGGCCGCTCTGGTCTGGGCCGATGGCTCCGCGAGCCGTTCGAGTGTGACCGAGATGATCGTTGCGGTGAACGGATAGTGATGCGGATAGGGTCCGACTGCTGCGCCGGTGTCGATGCCGACATCGAACGTTTCGCCGCTCATCGAATACACGATCGGCACGGTTCGCTCTATCCGACCTGTGGCCACCACGGCATCGCCGACGAGTAGCACGACGTCACCGCCCTGCCCGAGTCCACCGTCGTAGGCAAAATCCATCGTGATCCGATGGCGCCCGATATCCAAGGGTGCGTCCCCCCGGACGGCTGTGTGAACGTGGCCGAACCAGTTGTAGTGGTACACGGGCCGGCGCTCGTCGTCGATGTACATCGACCAGCCGGCCATGTTTCCTCCCTGGCAGGCTATGACTCCGTGGGTGGAAGCTTCGATGGTGACGTCCGCCATTATGCGACACGAGCAGTTCTTGAGGTCAATAACCGAACGTTCCGGCATGCGGACGTGCGCAGCCGTGTACGTCATCGTGTTGCGATCGTCGAGCGACCGCGGCGGGGCGAAATCGCGATTGCGCGGTGAACCCGCGTCGCGCAGCGGGTACACGCCGTTTGCCTTTGCCTCCCGGTCGAAGATTTCCAACAACTCGGCCAATTTCTCGGGGTGCGTCGTCGCCAGATCGACGGACTGCGAAAAGTCCTCGGCCACGTGGTACAGCTCCCACTTTTCCTGCGGTCCGTCGAAGTCGAAGCCGGCCAGGCGGATCCACGGCACGCGACCGTGGAAGCACGAAGCCATCCACCCGTCGTGATAGATGCCCCGGTTTCCGAGAATTTCGAAATACTGCGTGGTATGTGTACTTAACGCTTCCGGTTGGTCGAACGAGTAGACCATCGACGCTCCCTGGATCGGTATCTGCTCGATCCCGTTCACATGCGACGGCGGCGTGATACCTGCGGCCTCGTAGATCGTCGGTGCCAGATCGACCACGTGGTGGAACTGCGAGCGCAGCCCACCGGCATCGGTGATGCGCTGCGGCCACGACAGGGCCATTGCGTTTCGGGTTCCGCCGAAGTGCGACGCCACCTGTTTCATCCATTGGAACGGCGAGTCAAGGGCCCATGCCCAGCCCACGTTGTAGTGGTTCTCGCAGCGCGGTGTGCCGAAGTCATCGATGTGCGCCAGCAGCCACTCGGGATCCTCATGCACACCGTTCTGGAAGGACGGGGCGCTCCACGCTCCGTGTACCGTGCCCTCGGCCGAAGCGCCGTTGTCGCCGGTGATGTAGACGATGAGCGTGTTGTCCATCTCCCCCATCTGGTCGATGGCCTCGATTATCCGATGGATCTGGGCGTCGGTGTGGGCGAGGAATCCGGCGAAGGTCTCCATGAGACGCACCGCCACCGGTCGATATCGTTCGGGATAGTCATCCCAGGCCGGGATCTGTTCCGGGCGGGGGGTGAGCGTGGTACCGGAGGGTATAACGCCCATGTCGAGTTGCCGTTGGAAGATATGCGCGCGTAGCGTATCCCACCCTTGGTCGAACTGGCCTTTGAACCGGTCGATCCACTCTTTCGCCACGTGGTGTGGACAATGCACCGCAGGCGTCGGGAAGTAGCAGAAGAACGGGCGATCCGGGGCCGAGGCCCGGTGGCGCTGCATCCACAGAATGGCTTGATCCGCGAGGTCTTCGGTGAGGTGATAATCGGGCTTGTCGACGTAGGGACTAATCGGTGTGGTCTGGTCGTACAGGGGCGGTTCATACTGCGAAGCCTCGGCTCCGATGATGCCGTAAAAGCGGTCGAAACCCATACCGGTCGGCCACCGGTCGAACGGACCGGCCGGGCTCTGCTCCCAACCCGGGGTGAGGTGCCACTTGCCGAAGCATCCCGTGCTGTAGCCGGACATGCGCAGTACCTGCGCCATCGTCGCCGCTTCCGGTGGGATGGCACTGTCGTAACCGGGGAACGAGTTGGCGTTCTCGGTGATGCCACCCATGTGGACACGGTGATGATTGCGACCGGTGAGCAGCGCGGCGCGCGTGGGGGCGCAGAGCGCGGTGGTGTGAAACTGGTTGTAGCGCAGACCTTGAGCGGCGATCCGGTCGAGGCCGGGCGTGGGAACCGGACCACCGAAGGTGCCGAACGAACCGAACCCGACGTCGTCAAGCAGGATCAAGAGTATGTTCGGAGCTCCTTCTGGAGACTTCGGTCGCCGGAGCGGGCGGGGCGTCGAGTCCCTGATGAGGCGGGTGATGGTGCCATCGAACGCCGGCGTGGGGCGAGGGAGGGAGGTCGATTCACTCATCGCCGCGGTCCGTCGACGTCGAAGCACGACAACGCGACGAGCACAGGTCCGGTGTCGCCATCGATCCGCAGGCTCCGCGACTCCAGCGCACCGGATACGCGCGTGTAGAGCACGGCGACCACCGTGTTGCGGGTCTCTGCTGACTCGGCGAACTCGGCCGATAGCTTCGGTGTGCGGTGGGCTGACACGACGCCCACACTGTGCGAAACGCCAAAGTCGGTGAGCATCTCCGAGTCGAAGCACACAGTTGACCAGTCGCTTTGCGAACCCATCACGACAGCAACCGTCGCTGACCCGGGATGGGTGTTGTCAGACGTGATACCGACCATGCCGACACATTAGGTGGCCGCGAACGGGTAGGCATGCCCACTCGGAATGTCATGGACGAGTCGACGAGAACGTGGCCGGACCTGGACAGTCGCCCATGCTGCTGCTTGGGTAGCTTGTGGGTGAAGAAACATCCTCATTGACCCAAGGTCCGTCGTGAAAGGCCGTTCAAATGTCCCGATTACGCTTCACGCTCTTCGAGCCGACCGCGCTCAGTCCCCACCATCTGTTCCACCTGGCGAGGGAGGCGGAACGGATCGGGTTCGACAGTTTTGCTTTGAATGACGGCACATTTCAGATGCGGGAAACCCGAGGCCTCTACCCCTACTCCTCTGACAAGACTCCGAACTGGGACCGGGGTGCACCGTTCTACGAGCCAATGACCATCCTTCCGGCAGTCGCCATGCAGACCGAGCGGATTCAGGTCTACCCGGCTGTCATCAAATTGCCGCTTCACCATCCACTTACACTCGCCAAACAGGTGGCCACGGCGGCCGTGATGAGTGGGGATCGATTCGCCCTTGGGGTCGGGGCCAGTTGGGCGCCTGAAGAGTACGAGTTCTGCGGAGTTGACTGGGCTAAGCGCGGCATCATCATGACCGAGTCGATCGAAGCGCTCCGGTTGCTTCTCACCGGTGAGATGGTCGAGTACCACGGCAAGGTCATCGACTTTGGCCCGGTGATGGCCCGACCGGCTCCGCGTCTACCCGTGAAGATTTTCATCGGTGGACACAAGGAGCCGAGCCTGAGGAGGGCAGCGCGTCTGGCCGACGGGTGGATCGCGGCAGGCCCGATCCCGATCGAAGATGTACGCGCCCATATTGATCGGCTTCGACAGCTCTGCGACGAGTACGGTCGTGACTGGTCGACGTTTGAGATTCACGCGTACCCGCGCGATGTTGTCACCCTCGACGATTACCGCCGACTTGAGGAGATCGGAGTCACCGATGCGGGGACAATGCCGATCAACGCGGGCGGTCGGATTGTGATGGACCCGTCGACCCGCCAACGACTGCTCGGACAGCGGGTGGACGCAGCCCGTGATGTTGACTCGATCTACGACACCTCCCCGCCGACGACCAAGATTGATGCGATCAATCGGTTCGCAGAGGAAATCATGTCCCACTGGACCGACCGCTGAACGTTCACCAATTCAGGGCTGAGGTCTAGCCCTCGAGTTCGTCTCGCACGATGCGCGCACCGGCCACCATGGCGGCCAGTTTGGCGAACGCGGTGGTGCGAGAGATGTACTTCATGCCACAGTCGGGTGCGACAGCCAGCCGACTCGGCGGCAGATGGGTCAGTGCCTCCCTCAACCGTTCGGCAACCGCCTCGGGGGTCTCAACCGTCGGGTCGCGGAGATCGATCACCCCGAGATGCACCACCTTGTCCCCGAGTTCGCGTAGGACCGCCAGGTCCAGGCAGGGCTGGGCGGCCTCGATTGAAAGGTCGGTGATACGGCAGGCCGCGAGCTCAGCCAGAAAGCGGTAACGGTTCGCCTTTTCGGCAACGTGAATCCCGTAACCGAAACAGATGTGCAGCACGGTCGGCCCGGGTGCTCCCTCGACCGCACGGTCGATCGCCGCTAGGGCATAAGCGCGGGCCGCATCGGGGCGAGCCTCGAGGTACGGCTCGTCGACCTGTACGAAGTCGGCGCCTGCAGCGAAGAGGTCGATAACCTCGGCATTCACGGCTCCGGCATACGCCATCGCCAGAGCGCGAGGATCGCCGTAGAAGTGATCCTGAGCCTGCTGAGCCATGGTGAACGGACCCGGTACGGTAACCTTGATTGGCTTGTCGGTCCGGCTCCGAAGGAAACGGACCGCATCGACCTCCACTGGATGACGGCGCACGATGGGTCCGACCACCCGAGGGACCGGTACCGGTGAGCCGGTCCGGTCCATAGCCTCGCCCGGCCGTTCGTGATCGATCCCGTCGAGCGCGTTTGCGAAATGGTTCGAGTAGCTCTCGCGTCGGATCTCGCCATCGGTGATGATGTCGAGCCCGGCCCTGGTCTGTTCCAGGACTGCGAGGTCCACGGCGTCGTCGATGGCCCCGCCGAGCACGTCGGCATCGGGCCGCCACAGGTCTTCGCGTCGGGTCCGGACCGGAAGCATCTTCGTGAGATCCGCACGCCGGATGAGCCACTCGGGTTGCGGATAGCTCCCGACGAGACCGGTCGGGAACAGCGGTAGCGGTGATCTCATGATGGGCCTTTCATGCGGTGGCCGGAACGGCCGGGTCATGCGGATTGGTTTGCACGGCACCTTCGACAGCACGCGCGGCGGCGAGATAGTCACGGGCCGCCGACAGCAGCCAGGCGTCGTAGCTGACGTAGAGGAAGCGGACGCCAAGCTCCACTACCCGAGCGACATCGGCCCGTGACGCGTTCGCTCCGGCCGCCGCTCCCCCGCTCGCAGCGATCCGACGGAATGCGTTGGTCATAGCGGCCTGCACTTCGGGATGGTCGGGCCGGCCCAGGTGTCCCATAGACTGGGCGAGATCGTTCTGCGCCACCATCGCGACGTCGAGGTGTTCGACGGCTGCGATCTCCTCGGCCGCCGCCAACGCGTCAGGGTCCTCCAATTGCACCACGACCACGGTCTCGTCGTTCTCGTTCGCAAGGTAGTCGGAGCAAGCGTAGGAGCGCCGACCCGCCGTCACGCCACGCTCCCCGAGTGGTGCGAATTTGACGGCCCTGACCGCGGCGCGGGCCTCCTCGGCGGATCGGATGCCGGGGACGACGATGCCGTGGGCACCCAGACTGAGGGCCCGGGTGATCAGGGACGGATCGAGACGCGAAACCCGGACCAGCAGGCCCATCCCCCACAGGTCCGCTGCTCGGCTCTGATCACCAATGCGGTCCCACGTCATCGGCCCGTGCTCACCTTCGATCCAGAACCCGTCGAGGCCCGAACTCCCCAACACGTCGATCGTGTCAGCGGAACCGGAATGGCCGGCCGCGACAACGGCGACCTCGCCCGCCGTGAGACGATTCTTCAGACGGTTGCGCGCTTGCCCGCTCATGTCGCAGGATCCTTTACTGAAGCGCATGTGCCGCGCAGCGCGGCCCGACCGACAAACGGTCCGCCGATCGTCTCCTCGATGCGCAGCAACTCGTTCCACTTGGCCGTGCGCTCGCCTCTCGTGATGGAACCGACCTTCAGCCCTTCAGTCCCCCAACCCACGGCGAGGTGAGCGATGGTGACATCTTCAGACTCCCCTGACCGGGCGGAGGCGATCACCGTGAGCCCGGCGGCCCGAGCCGCAGCGAGCGCGTCGGCCGCGTCGGTCAGGGTTCCGGCCTGATTCGGTTTGAGGAGCATCGTGGTGACCGATGAGCCGATAGCCCGCACGACCTCGGCGTCGGTGACGAGGAGATCATCGCCGACCACCTGCACCCGACCGGCGACGGCTCGGGTGAAGGCAGCGATCCCCGCCGAGTCGTGCTCACCCAGCGGGTCCTCGATGGAGGCGATCGGGTACCGACCGCACCAATCGACCAGGAGCCCACTCAACCCGTCCGCGTCGAGCGTCAAATTATCTGCGCGCAGATGATAATGATGTCCGTCCCAAAGTTGGGTGGCCGCCAGATCCAGGGCGATGGCGACCTGGCTGGGAGCGCTGAAGCCGGCCTTCTCGATCGCTGCAGTGAGCAAGGTCAAAGCGTCCTCGTTGCTGTCAAAGCGCGGCCACCACCCACCCTCGTCGGCCACGCCACCCAGCCGTCCCTGTTCCCGGAGCAACGAGCCGGCAGCGAGGTACACCTCCGCCGTCCGGTCGAGGGCGTCGGCCACGCTCGACGCACCCGGGCACACCACCAGCAGATCCTGGATGTCGAGGCGGCCGTCGGCGTGAGCCCCTCCGCCGAGGATCTGAATCTCGGGGAGAGGAAGACTCGGTGCACGGCCATCGGCCAGGTGCCGCCAAAGCGGCTCGCCCTTCGCCGCGGCGGCGGCCCAGGCCACCGCCATCGACGTGGCGATCGTGACGTTGGCCCCGAGCACCGGACGGTGCTTGTCGGGCTCCAGCTCCCGGAGGCGGGTGTCGATGGCACGCTGGTCGAGGACCGATAGGCCCCGTAACGCTCCACGGACCACCGGACCGGCCTGATCGACCACCTCACGTACGTCGTGTCCTCCGAGGCGACTCCCGCCATCGCGGCGTTCGGTCGCCTCGCCGCTTCCGGTGCTGGCGCCCGAAGGCGCAATGGCCCGGCCGCTCCCGGACTGCGTCCGTACCTCAACCTCGACCGTGGGTCGACCTCGCGAGTCCCAGACGCGGCGCACGATCACATCGTCGATCAACGGGGCGTTCATGAAGTTCTCCAGAGGTCGGCGATTCGGGTCAGGTCGGCGGGGAGACTATGCAGATGCGCCGGCAGTTCGCACCGCAGGGCGTCCCGCACGTGGTCATGGAGGTACTCGGCCGGGGAACTGCCATCGACACGGGCCAGGAGCAGCGCCGGCACCCAAGCCGCGGTGCGGGCCTCAAGCGCTGCGGGGTCTTCCCAGTTGACGTGCGCCCGATAGCCGGCGAACAACTGCGATGCGCTCCGCTCAAACGCGTCTCGCAGTGCCGGCAGATGCCGCGCCTTCAGGATCAAATGTGAGATGGCAAACGCCGGGTCGAACGCCGCGTCACCCCAGGTGGCACACTCGGCGTCGAGCAGCACCGGACCACGCGGCCCGACCAGTACGTTCTTCGGGCTGACGTCCCCGTGCACGACCGTCGCGGCCGATGCCACGAAGACGCGTCGGAGCTGACCCAAACGCTCGGCCAGGGCCGGATGTCGGCGGGCGGTCGTGCCGAAGTACGGTTCCAGTCGCAGCGCCTCGAACAACGCGATGTTGGCGAAGTCGCGTTGCGCCGTGGAATCGCGGGCCATGGCCGAATGGAACCGACCGAGCAGGTCGCCCAATGCAGCAGCGGTACCGGGCTGAACCGTGCCGGCCATCAGCATGGTCTTCCAGTTCGGATGGTCGACCGGGTTGAGCCACCCGAGCACAAGTGCACGCGTGGCGGGGTCGTAGCCGAGCAGCGGCGGCACACCGTCGGGGATCACCTTCGCGGCGCGATGCAACCACGCCGCCTCACTGGCCGAGCGCTCCACCGGTGCTTCCCATACGACGGCCACCCGCAGTCGCGGTAGTGCGCGCTTCACGCAAACCGGTCCGGTCTCCAGGTCGGCCACCCAGATATCCGAAGACACGCCGCCGGTGAGGGGGTGGCCGGCGACGGCCTGCCCCGTCTCCACAAGCCCGCACGCGACAAGGGCGGAACGCAACGGCTCGGGAAGTACGTACGACGAACCCTCGGGCCCATTCACAAACCCTGCGTCCAACCGGGTCTCCCCGCCCGGTACGGCTTCGGGCATGCCGGTTACACGACCCGATGCAGGAGTTCGACGCCGGCCGCCAAGCGCCCGCAGTTCAACACCGCGCGGTCGACGCACCGCTCCAGCGTCTCCATGGTGAGCCACGCCGTGTGTGGAGTGAGCACAACGTTCGGCAATGCCAGAACCGGATCGGACGGGTCAACCGGCTCGTGCGCGAACACATCGAGCGCCGCAGCCCGGAGATGACCGCTGCGTAACGCATCGATGAGCGCCGATTGGTCGACGAGACCACCTCGAGCCGTGTTGACAAGGACGGCCCCACGCTTCATCAGCGCCAGCCGCTCCCGCGACAGGAGACCGTCGGTTTCCGGGGTAAGGGGCACGTGGAGTGAGACCACGTCGGCCGTCGCCAGCAGTTCATCGAGTGGACGCCAACCGGGACGGTCGGTGCGCAGCGAATGATGCACGACCGAGGCACCGAGCGTTTCCAGGACCACAGCGAGACTCGACGCGATCGAACCGAAGCCGATGAGCCCGACCGTGCGGCCTCGGATCTCACCCGACGCCTCGCCGAACGACGGGGTCAGCTCCCAGCCCCGTCCTGCTTTCGTTGCGTCGTGGTAGGCCGGCATCTGACGTAGCGCGGCGAGCATCCCGCCCAGGGTCGCCTCGACCACCGCCGATGCGTTGACACCCGGTAGGTTGGCCACCGCGACCCCGCGCTCGGCCGCCGCGTCCAGGGCAATGGTGTTCACGCCGACACCGAGCTTCTGCACGAGTTGCAGCCGGGGCGCAGCTTCGAAGTCGGCACGGCCGAAGGGGTGCAACACGTGGAGAACCACGTCGGCGTCGGCCAATAGCGACGCGAAACGCTCTGGATCCGACCGCGCGCAGTCGATGATCCGGAGATCGTCGTGGCTGTGCGAATCGAGCACATCACGCAAACGGGGACCGGCGTCGATGTCGAGGACGGCGATCATGGCGTACTCCTCCCGTCGAACTGGAACGTGCCGATCAGCATCGGTGCGTTCAGCTGCGTGAACGCGCGGACAGGGCCGCACTGTCGAAGTACTCGTCGAGCGCAGTGATTCTGCCGTCAACCACATCGACAATGAGACACGCGGGCAACTCGAGCGTGCGTCC
The DNA here is from genome assembly GCA_031383405.1 of Acidimicrobiia bacterium. Taxonomy (GTDB): domain Bacteria; phylum Actinomycetota; class Acidimicrobiia; order Acidimicrobiales; family JANYDT01; genus JANMZO01. The sequence continues at coordinate 18,633 of JANMZO010000180.1, forward strand.
GTTCACGAACGTCGCCCGCAACACGTGCTGCTCAACCACTCCGGTGGTTCCACCGCCCTTGTCGAAGGCATAGCGACGAACCTGGTCATATCGGCGCTCGCTGGTCACTGCGACGAGTTGGCGGAGCGTCTCCAGGTTCTCCCCGACCGTCTGCGTGAGCCCGTCGGTGTTGTGCCAAATCGCCACACTCGGATCGTAGATGGCCCGTGCGGCATCAACGTCGCCGGTCTCTATCGCCCGGATCAGGCGGGCTACGACCTCGAGCGGGTCAGTCGTTGTTGATCGTTCCATCAGAGGCATCTCCTGAGTGTGCACCGATTGTGGCGAGCGGAAGCGAGGCGAGCCCGCGGAAGGTGGGATTGGGTCGAAATTCGGTCGGGCCACTGACCTGCAGACGGTAGAACCGTTCGATCAGGGCGGCAAAAGCTTCATAGCCTTCCAGCCGGGCCAGGGCGGCGCCAAGGCAGTAGTGCGCACCTTGCGCAAAGGCGAGATGGTCGTGGTTCGGACGGGCCACATCGAGTCGGTCGGGGTCGATGAACCGGGCCGGGTCTCGGTTCGCGGCACCGATCGAGACATTGATCATGTCGCCCGCCGGGATCGTGACATCGGCCAGTTCGATCGCCGATCCGGCGATCCGCCACGAGAACTGCACGGGAGGGTCGAATCGGAGGAACTCCTCCACGGCGCCGCTCAGCAATCCGGGATCGGCCCGAAGTCGAGACCACTGTTCGGGGGCACGCGACAGGGCCAGTGCGCCGTTGCCGATCAGATTGGTCGTCGTCTCGTGACCGGCGGCCATGAGGAAGATCGCGTTTGACACCAACTCCGGCCAACTCAGCTGATCGGACTCGGTCAGCGCCAACAGCCGCGCCAGAACCGTGGTGCCGCCACGCTCCCTCGAAGCCAGTTCCCCGAAGTAGTCGCCCCATGCCAACATGTCGGCTTGCACGGTGGCGAGGTGGTCGGCATCGCTGCGGGTCGTGCCGACAAACGCTACGAGTTCGTTGGACCACCGGACAAAGCGCGGTCGATCCTCCTCTGGGACCCCAAGCAGTGTCGCGATGACGATCGCCGGCAGCGGACTCGCCAGATCGCGGATCAGATCGAGATCCTCGCCGGCATCGTCGAGCAACCGGCGGACCACCTCCCGAATGGAATGCCGCTGATCTTCGATGGCCCGCGGGGTGAATACGGCCTGTAACGCGCGACGCACGCGCGGATGGTCTGGCGCGTTCATCAGCACCATCTGAAGACGGACCACCTCGATCAGTGGGTCGAACCGGTCGCCGTAGCGGGAGCGGATGGCCCTCTGTCGTCGGGCGAATCCCTCAGCGAGCGCAGCAGGATGGCGAAGCACATGCTCCCCCGGTACGTATCCGGTAACGAACCAGTGAGGAGGTGATTCGATCCGTAGCACCGGACCCACGTCGCGGATGCGCGTGAGGGTCGTGTAGGGATCGGCGAAGTATTCCGGGGTGTTGAACGGGGGAAGCTCCGCCACCTGCACGGCCGAATGCTGATCCCCCGCGACCCCGGTCATCCGAACCACCGCTTTCGACGCCGGTAGTGCTTGACCTCCCGGAAATTCCGGCGGCCACCGGCGCCCAAACCCAGATAGAACTCCTTGATGTCGTCGTTGCCGAGCAGGCGTTCGGCCGGCCCGTCGAGCACGATGCGACCCGTCTCCATGACATAGCCGTGGCTTGCGATGGACAGCGCTAGCACGGCATTCTGTTCGACCAGCAGAACGGTGGTGCCGCGCCGGTTCAACTCGACGACGACATTCTTGATTTCTTCGACCACAAGCGGGGCCAGTCCCAGGCTCGGCTCGTCGAGCAGCAGGAGCCGAGGGTTCGACATCAACGCCCGGCCGACGGCCAGCATCTGCTGTTCGCCGCCCGACAGTAGGCCCGCCCGCTGAACCCGCCGGAGTCCGAGTTGCGGGAAGAGCTCGAACACGTCGGCCAGCGCCGCGTGCATCTCGTCGCTTCGCAATCGACGCTGGTGGGCGCCGGTACGTAGGTTCTCCTCCACGGTCAAGGGCACGAACACGTGCCGGCCCTCGGGCACCAGCGCCAATCCGGAGCGAACGAGTGTGGAAGCCGTCGCTCGGGTCACGTCTTGCCCGTCGAGCAGTACCGTACCTTTGCGCACTTCGCCGTCGTGCAACTCCAACAGCCCGGCCAGCGTTCGCATGAGTGTGGTCTTGCCGGCTCCGTTCGGACCAAGCAATGCCACGATCTCGCCTTGCGGCACACTGAGACTGATGCCCCGGATGACCTCGCCCAGGTTGCCGTAGCCGACTTCGAGGTTACGTACCTCAAGCATTGGCGTCGCGTCGAAATTCATCCGCGACTCCAGGGCCACGTGATCCAAACCTGCTTGAAACGGTCCCAGAGCCCGGAGAGGCCCCGAGGCTCGGAGATCAGCACCACGATGATCGCCAAGCCGTAAAGGAGCAATGCCAGGTTGTCCGCAGAGAGGCCGTTGGCACCAGGAGTGGTCGAAATGAATGGGAGGAACGTCGCCATGTTCCGCACGAGACCGGGGAGTGCGGTGACGAAGACGGCGCCGGCGATCGCCCCCGACAGCGAGCCGAGACCGCCGATCACGACCATGGCCACGTAGGTGATGCTCAGGTTCAGGTTGAATTGTCCCGGGGTGATGTAGGACTGATAGGCGGCAAGAAGTGCTCCGGCCAGGCCGGCGCAGAACCCGGCCGCCACGAACGAAAGGATCTTGGTGCGAACCACCTCGACGCCGGTGACGGCAGCGGCCACGTCACGATCTCGAACGGCGAGAAATGCCCGCCCCAGACGGGTGCGTTGCAGATTTCTGACCCCGAGCGCGACCAGGGTAAGCACGCCGAGGGTCAGAAACCAGAACTGCTGAGCGGAATTGAGCGTCAACGGTCCGATGCCGAACGGCCGGAACAGGTCGTGTCCGAACACACCGACTTCCAGAGTTGGTCGGCCGTTGAATCCGCCCGACACGCTGGTCCAAGATGTCCATACGTAACCGGTGACGATCACGAGCGCGAGCGTCACGACCGCCAGGTAGAGACCACGAAGTCTGGCCGCAAAAGGGGCAACGGCACCGGCTATAGCGGCTGCGGCAAGGCCGGCGGCAGGCAACCAGAGGAGCATCGGCCAGTGCTTGGTTCCCCCGCACCACGATGCGGTGTAGGCCCCGATGCCGACAAACGCCGCATGTCCGAGCGACACCTGACCGGCCAGTCCGGTCATGATGTGCAAACCGATCGCGGCGATGGCGGCGATCAGAGCGAACACCCCCACCGACTGCCACAGTTTGCTCAGAAAGAACGGCGCCAAACCGCTCACTACGAGAAGTCCGACGACGCCTGCGCGGGCCCACGCTCCACGGGCCAGTGCCAGATCCTGCCGGTAGGTCTCGGCTATAACTCCGGACGGCACGTCTACACCCGCTCGATCTCGGGGCTGCCGAACAAGCCGTACGGACGCACGAGTAGCACGCTGAGCATCACGACATACGGCAGGACCTGATGAAGCGATCCGTTGCCGATGTCGGAGAGGTATCCGGCCCCGAGCACTTGGATCAGGCCGACCGTGACGCCCCCGATGACCGCACCGATGAGCGAGTCGAAACCTCCGATGATGATGGCGGGCATGGCACCGAGCGCGGTGGCCGACATCTCGTAGTCGACGTGGCGGGGAAACGCCCCTAGAAAAACCGCTGCAGCGACGGCCAGGAGGCCGGCCACCGCCCAGGAAAGAGCGAACGTCAGACGGATGTCGATACCTTGGGCCAAGGCGGCTTCGTGACTGGCGGCGGTGGCCCGCATGGCGAGTCCGGCCCGGGTGCGCTGGAACAGCGCCCAGAGCGCCAGCATCAGCAGACCTGACGCCGCGATGGTCCAGACCCCCACCCACGGCAGAACCACGTCACCGGCGTGGATCACATCTTTACCCATCGGTCCTTCCGTTGACCCACGCTCATGCAGGCCGAACAGAATGGCCAGTGCGGCACGAACGATGATCGACAACCCGAGCGTCACCAGAACGACGGAGAACAACGAACGGCCGTGCATCGGCCGCAGCAGGAACCGCTCCGACACGAGCGCCACAACCACCATGATCATGACGGACAGCACCACCTTGATGCCCCAGGGAAGATTGTCGGGGCCCGATACGACGAGGAAGCCCGATGCCATCACCAGGTCACCGTGCGCGAAATTGAACACACCCGACCCCTTGAAGACAATCACGAAACCCAGGGCGATCAAGGCATAGACAGAACCGATCGACACGCCCTGGAACGTCAGTTGGAGCAGTTTGACCATCCGGTCACCTGTACATCCGTGAGATGGAATCTGAGAAGCGTTCTGCTATGACAGAGCGCCGGACCTTTTGGGTTGCGGTGAGCTCCGCGTCGTCCTGGTCGAGTTCTTTCGGGAGGAGTTGAAACTTCCGCACGTTCTCCACCCGTGCCATCTGCCCGTTGACCTGTGCGACCCACTCCTCAACCAGGGCGATGACCTCGGGGCGTTCCGAGAGATCCCGGTAGGTCGTGTACGCGATGCCCCGCTTCTCGGCCCACTTCGACACGGTGTCGAACTCGATGCCGATGAGGGCAGTCAGATATGGTCGACTCTCGCCGATCAAAATCGCCTCTGCGACATACGGCGAGAACTTCAACTTGTTCTCAATCTCCGACGGCGAGATGTTCTTGCCCCCGGCTGTGATGATGATGTCCTTGATTCGGCCCACGATACGCAGGTGTCCTTCGGGCCCGATGATCCCCTGATCACCGGTGTGGAGCCATCCATTGGCCAACGTTGACGCAGTAGCTTCGGGGTCGCCCCAGTAGCCGATGAAATTGCCGGGACCCCTCAGTAGGACCTCGTTGGTTCCCTCCGCAAGTGTGCACTCGTAGGTGGGAAGCGTGACGCCGACCGTATCGAACTGGATATCCCAGCCCCGGTGCGCATGGGACGCGCCCCCGCACTCTGTTTGTCCGTACGCCTGGATCATACGGATCCCGATCGCGTGGAAGTACTCCATGAGTTCGGGGGCCACCGGGGCGGTTCCGATCAGACAGTGACGCACCCGTTTCATCCCGAGTCGGTCACGCAACGACCGGTACAGAAACAGGTTGCCCAGCGCATACTTGAACCGGTCGGTCACTCCCAGCTGGCCGTTGTTGGCCAAGCGGCGGGTCGCCAGCGTGCGCCCCGTTCTCATCCAGAACCGGTAGTTGGCACGCTTCGGCAGACTGGATTCATTGACCCGGCTCTCCACGTTCGAACGCATCTTCTCCATGATTCGAGGGACGGCGCCGAAGAAGGTCGGTGCGATCTCGTAGATGTCGCGCTGCACGGTGTCGATGGACTCGGCGAAGTTCGCGATGGTGCCGAGCAGCACCGGTGCGTACACCGTCCAGACGCGCTCGGCCAGATGACACAGCGGGAGGTAGGCGAGGTTGGTATCGGTCTCGTTGGCCCCAATGGCCTCGACAAAACCACGTGACGCCACCAGGCCGTTGGCGTGGGTGAGCATGGCGCCCTTCGGTGGGCCTGTGGTGCCCGACGTGTAGACGAGTACGGCCAGGTCGTCGGCATCGGTCCTGGCCACCAGGTGCTCAAAAACCTCCGGATTGACTTCGGCCGCCTCGCGACCACGCGACAGGACCGTGGAATACACCAGTAGTCGGGGCTCCCGGTAGGTCGTGGTGCCGCGAGGTTCGATGACGATGACCCATTCGAGGGCGGCACAGTCCGGCCAGACCTCCAGAGCCTTGTCGACCTGTTCCTGGTCCTCCGCGATCAGGACGCGCGCCCCGCTGTTCAGCAACAGATAGCGCAGCTCCGCCGCGGGAGAGGTCGGATACACACCGACCACGACCGCGCCCAGGGACTCAATGGCCACATCGGCGAATACCCACTCCGGACGATTTTCGGAATGGACTGCGACCCGGTCGCCGTGGTTGATACCGAGGTCGCGCAGCGCCAGGGTCAACGCTTCCACCTCGCTTCCGTAGCGACGCCAGGTAATCGGCTCCCAGATCCCGAGCCGCTTCTCCCGAAACACCACCCGGTCGGGATGCTGCCGCACACGCTCCAACAACAGCTTCGGTACGGTGTCTGCGACCGCTGAGACCGAAGGTCCGCCGGAGCCGCGTGGAATTTCGGTGAGAAGGGGCATCGGAAAACGATCCGGCGTCAGGCCTTCAGGTCTTTCAAGGTCCAGTTCTTCGCGAGATCGCTCTCCGTCGGCTTGCCCAGTTTGTAGGGAATGCCGGTCTTCAGATCAATCGAGTTGATGGAAACGGCTCGCGACGGGATGCGGGATTCAAGTGTCGTGCCGTAGTGGAGCTTCGGGGAAATCCCGCCGATGTCGACGGTGAGATCGTCGAAGGACCGGCGGACGCCGGCCTGCGTAAGGTCACCCGCAGCACAGGCCTTACGTACCGCGGCGGTAGCCACAGCTGAAGAGATCCACCCGAAGATGGCCTGGGAATCGGGGACGGTGTTGGGATTGACCTTCTTCGTCCACTCCAGCAGCTTGTCCATCTGTGGCACAGCGTCACCGTATGCGGCCGTTGACTGCATCGACATGTAGTTCTCAAGCGAGTCCCCGAGCGTCTTGGCCAACGGCTGGTTGTACGACGAGGTGTTGCCGATGAACAGGCCCTTGAAGCCGAGTTGCTTGGCTGCGCCCACAATCGCTCCGAGCTTGGAACTCACGATCGAGAGCCACACGACGTCGGCGCCGGCATCGCGCATCTTCGAAACCTGGGCGGTGAAGTCCACGTCGGGGGATGCGTAGGACGCCTCGGCAACGATCTTCACGCGGGGCTCGTTGCGTGCGACGTAACGGACCGCCTTCAGGCCCTCCTCACCGAACGCGTCGCCCTGATAGATCACACCGACCTTGAGGTTGCCGTCGCGCCCCGGCTGGTTCTTCAACGCCCAGGAGATTCCCCCGATCGCTTCAAACGTGAACGGGGTGATGAACCCGAAGACGTTCGGCAGGACGAAGACATCGACCGTGCCGGTCGCCGCCAAAACCGCGATGCCGTCCCGCTCAATGTCCTTCGAGAGACCGAAGATCGTGGCTGCGCCGACCAATTGACTGAACATGACGACTTCGTCTTTGTTCGCTCGGTACACCTGCGTGCCCACCTGCGGGTCATACTTGGTATCGACGGCCTTCGCCACCAGCTTGCGCCCACAGACGCCGCCCTGACTGTTGACCCACTCGTAGTACGCCTTGGCCCCATCGCCGGCGGGCGCGGCCAGCGCCGCGATCGGTCCGGTGAAACCGTTGAGGAGACCGAGCCGAATCTCGGTGTCGGTGACACCCTTGTCGGTTTTGAGTTTGCTGGTCGGTGCCGTCGTGGAGGGCGCGACGGTTGTGGCTACGGTCGTCGTGGTTCTCGCAGGTTTCTTTGCAGTCTTGGTTTTCGTGGCGGCGTTTACCGGAGCCAGCATGCTGACAGTGACAGATGCGGTAACCGCGCCTGCCACAAGCGTCCGAACGATCAAGCGATTCATCTTCATGTTTCTCCTTTTCAGGGCCTTCCTCAACTGTTCTTCACGGAACCTAACACGCGATTCAGATTCGTGTCAGGTCAAGCTTCGGCGGTGCTGTCAGTGCCGATATCGGTGTCTTTGAGGGCTACCTGGGTCTGGCCAAGGTAACAGGAAAGCACCCGCGGATCGCGGGCGATCGCGCTTGGTTCCCCGACCGCAACCAACTGCCCGAAGTCGAGGACGGCAACACGGTCACTGATATCCATCACCACACCCATGTCGTGTTCGACCAGTACGACGGTGATGCCCAACTCGTCGTGCACGTCGAGCACGAACCGCACCATGTCCTCCGTTTCCTCGACGTTCATGCCGGCGACCGGCTCATCCAGGAGCAGGAGGGTCGGATCCATCGACAAGGCCCGCCCGAGCTCAACGCGCTTCCGCAACCCGTGGGGCAACGAACCGACGGGGGCATGGCGCAGCGACTCGATCTCAAGGAATTCGATTACCTCCTCCACTTTGCGCCGGGCTTCGACCTCTTCGTGAACGGCACGGCCCCACCAGAGCGCACCCGCAACCAGTCCGCTGCGGAGCTTGGAGTTGCGTCCGAGAAGCATGCTCTCGAGCACGGTCATCGTCCCGAACGCCTCGACGTTCTGGAACGTCCGGGCGACCTGGGATGCAGCCACCCGGTGCGGGCGCCAGCCCGTGATGTCGATCCCGCCCCGTCGAATGGTTCCCGCACTCGGTCGGTAGACACCGGAGATGCAGTTGAACAGGGAGGTCTTACCGGCTCCGTTGGGACCGATGATCGAGAACAGCTCGCCGCGTCGAACTGAAAACGAGACGTGATCGATGGCCCGAAGACCGGAGAAGTCAAGCGTGACGCCGTCGAGCTCCAACTCGGACTCGGACTCGGATTCGCCGCCAACGGAGGTCGAAGGGATTTCGTGCGCAGCGGTCTCCATAGGTCTACCCCTTTCGAACCTCGGTATCTCGAACCTGAGTATAAAGTCAGATTCCGGCGTCGCGCCGGATCGGAAAGGCACACCTTGGCACGCAACCGCAGAGGAAAGACAACTGAGGTTGCGTTCAAAGAGGCGGCTCGTGCGGTGATCGGACGCCAGGGGTTTCTTCGCACGACCATCGCCGACATCGCAGCCGAGGCCGGGCGCTCAAGTGCGTCGTTCTACAACTACTTCGACACCAAGGAGGCGCTCCTTGCGCAGCTGGCTGATGAGTTCCGCGATGAGGTTGTCCAAAGGCACAAGGCGCGTTACCGGCGCGACGACGAGCCGCGTGTGGCTATCGAGGAAATGGTTCGCGCGTACTGGACGACGTACAAAGACCGGCTACCGGAATTGGTCGGCGTCTTCCAGGTGGCCATGGTCGACGAGGCGTTCGCCGCTCGTTGGCGCGAGACCAGGCAGTTCGGCATCGATCGGATGGCCATTCTGATCCGTCGGGCCCAGAAAGCCGGCTATAGCCCCGGGGTCGACCCCCGACTCGCCGCCTCCGCGCTCGGTTCAATGCTCGAGCACTTCTGCTACGTGTGGCTGGCTGCCGGCGGTGACGGATCGGCTTTGACAGTTGACGATGACCGGGCCATCGCGACTCTGTCCGGACTCTGGTTTCACGCTGTCTTCTGGACCTCGTGACCTCTTTCGTTTGACAAAAGGCATGGGTTTGAATCTGACGTTAGAGTCAGGTCTTACCAACTGCACGCAGCGGACAACCTCCTACGAAGCGGAGAATTGACATGCCAGGGATCCACCACATTGCTTACGCCTGCCGCGACATCGAGGAGACGACACGGTTCTATGAGGAACTGGGTTTCCCCCTTGTGTACACCGAGGTTTCCCCGCACCCCGTGGGCGGGTACCTGCGTCATATCTTCTTCGACCTCGGCGACGGGAGCAGCTGTCTGGCGTTCTTCGACGTGCACGACGTCGGCGAGAAGGACGGCTGGCGCAGTGACATCTCGACGGGCAACGGCCTCCCCGTGTGGGTCAATCACATCGCGTTCTCGGCCACCAAGGAACGCCAGGATGATGCCCGGGCTCGCATGGACGCGGCGGGCAGGAAGCCGCTGATGGAGATCAACCATGACTGGTGCCATTCCCTCTACTACACCGATCCCAACGGCATCATGATCGAGTTCTGCGTAGACACGCCGGGCTTCAGGTCGAACCCCGAAGAGGCGCACCGGTTGTTGACCGCAGTGCCAGAAGGGAAACGCCTGGGCCGCTCCACGGTCTGAACCGGTGGTCCGAGAGCCGACCGTACCTTGCCGGTTCTCAAATCTGACGCTAGTGTCAGATTCGAGAGAGTGTCCTACACTCCTACACTCCTGCGATCGGAGATCTTGATTCATGGAACTCGCTCTCGTCTCGCTAGGTGACTACGTCGCGGATCCACATACAAACAAGCGAATTTCCCAGGCTGAGAAACTGCGACTTGTGGTGGAACACGCTGTGCGGGGCGAACAGGTCGGCTTCCACTCGGTCATGCTCGGCGAACACCACTTCACCGACTACATCCTGTCGGTCCCCCAAATGGTGCTTGCCGCCATAGCGGAACGGACCACAACCCTGCGCCTGAACACGGGAGTCACCCTGCTCCCCACGCAGGACCCGGTGCGCCTGGCCGAAGACTTCAACACGCTCGATCAACTCTCCGGCGGACGCGTCGAGATGACTGTCGGCCGCGGCATCCTGGTGAAGACGTATGTCGCCGCGGGCGTCCCGGCGTCCGCGTCGAGAGATGCTTTCGCGGAAAACCTTGCCCTGCTCCTTGCCCTGCTCGAGCAGGAGTCGGTAACCTGGTCAGGCACGTGGCGACCTCCGCTTGAAGATATCCGAATCGAGCCCCGATCCTCCCAGACTCCGCGCTTTCCGGTATGGGTTGGCGGCGGCGTGGGGTTTGCCTCGGTCGATCTCGCGGCACGCTTCGGTCTGCACCTGATGCTGCCCGGCGTGTTCGGCAAAGCGAGCACCTTCGTGCCCGCCGCGACCCGCTTCCGGGAGCAGTGGCAGGCGCACGGGCACCCTGGCCAACCCCTCGTCGGAAACGTCTTCCATGTGCACGTGGCCAGGTCCACCCAGGAGGCACGCCAGCGTTGGGCACCGTACTATCAGGCCTACCTCGGTTTCGTGGACTCAATCTGGGACGGCGAGGGACTGTTCGACGGCAACGGTCGCGCCGGCCTCAACTTCGACGTGGCGCGGCTCATGGAGACCACGGCCATTTGCGGCAGCCCCGCTGAGGTCGTGGACCGACTCGGCCGGGCTCGCGATCTCCTCGGGTTGGACCTCGCCGCGCTCTCGATGGATCTCGGAGGACTACCGGAATCGATCCTCTTCGACGCCATCGATCTCGTCGGTTCCGATGTCATTCCTCAACTGTCGCTCGAATCCGCGACGCATGGCGGGGCCGTTCGCTAAGTTGAGCACTCACTGCTCTCTACGATCGGTTCCGCGGATAGGTGGAGCGGGGTCACGCCCGCCGGGCGAGGAAGGCATAGCCGTAGACCTCGAAGGCCCTGGCCTTCTCCTCACCGGTTGCGCCTCCGAACGTGTCGACTGGTTCTCCGATCAATACGTCGGTGAACCCACTGTCTTCGAGCATCGTCTGCCAGCCCGCACGGGGCAGCCCTCCGGCAATTCAACCGGTCCAGAGATCGATGTCGCGCAGTGCATCGGGTGGCACTTCTCGGCCGTTCGCGATGTCG
>JANMZO010000211.1:0-5751 GCA_031383405.1 Acidimicrobiia bacterium
CGTCGGGGAAGTCGAGCTGGGCGAAAGCGTGGTTTGCGCCCTCAGAGGTGGTGTCGTCGGACTCGCTTCGTGCGTTGGCGGGCGAGGGTGAACAGGATCAGCGGGCGTCAGCGGACGCCTTTGCCGTTCTCGACCTCGTGGTTGAAAGGCGATTGAAGCGGAAACTGCTTACCGTGATCGATTCGACCGCTCTTGAAACAGACCGTAGGCGCGCCTACATATCTGCAGCCAGGACGGCCGGCGTGAGGGTCGTCGCTGTTAGCTTTCCAACCTCGGCGGCCGAGTGCAGGTCACGCAACCGGAAGCGGGAGCACGCCGTCCCGGCTGTGGTTCTCGCGAAACAGCTCGAGAACTTTGACCTCGTGCGACCGCGGTTGGGTGAGGAGGGATTCGACGAGGTTGTGGAAGCAGGCCCGGTTCGCGTCGTCGGCCCGGCGATGGCCCGTTCCCTTCCTGACCATCGCTCCGCCCGCTTGTCGTTCGGTCTGCAGGTCTCGGCCTTTACGTGGCCGGGCGGACCGGCCGAAATCAGCGACCGTCTGGCTGCCATCGCCCGTGCCGCTGAAGATGCAGGCTTCTCCGATTTGTGGGTCATGGACCATTTCCGACAGATTCCCCAGGTCGGTCGGGCGTGGGACGACATGCTGGAGTCGTACACGACGCTCGCGTACATCGCCGGTGTTACGTCATCCATCCGGCTCGGTACGATGGTCACAGGTGTTACCTACCGCAACGTCGGACACCTGGCGAAAATTATTGCAACGCTCGATGTGCTGTCCGGTGGTCGTGCGCAATGCGGAATTGGTGCGGCGTGGTTCGCTGACGAGCACAGGGCATACGGCTGGCGCTTTCCGTCGGTACCCGAACGATTCGATCTGCTGGAAGACGCGTTGCAGGTTCTCCCGATCCTGTGGGGGCCGGGAAGTCCGGCCTTTTCCGGAAGGACCATTTCCATTCCCGACACAACGTGCTACCCAAGGCCGTTACAGGAGCGGATACCCATTTGGGTTGGGGGAGGCGGGGAGAAGCGCACGCTGCGATTGGTCGCGAAGTACGCCGACGCCTGCAACCTGTTCGGCGATCCAGCGACAGTTTCGCGCAAGGTACGTGTACTTAGGGATCATTGCGCCGCCGTGGATCGTGATCCGGACAGCATCAACGTGAGTCATCTTTCGGGTGTCTTGGTCGGGCGCGACGGTCCAGGGTTGGCGGCAACGATCGAACGACTGCGCCCCTCGACCGTTCCCGCAAGTCGGTTCGCCTCGATGGCGAATGCAGGGTCGGTGACAGACCACGTTGGTTCGTTTGCCGCTCTGGCCGAGGTCGGCGTGCAACATTGCGTGGTCGCCTTGGCCGACGTTGGTGAGATCGAGCCGGTTTCCGTTTTCGGTGAGGTCCTAGACGAATTTCGGTGACCCGGTTTCCCTGGGTCTTCCGGGTGGCCCTGACCTGGAGGGCGTAGAATCGTCTCGTCGAAGGACCTTTGGGGTCTCGGTTCAGACCCGGAGCAGCAGGAACCTGAACCCAATAGGCAACAGGATTGGTGCACGCGCACGCGCTCGGCCGCGCTAACGTATGGGGCTCCCTTTTGGAGAGCACCACGTCGAAGTGGCGAAATAGGCAGACGCACTAGCTTGAGGGGCTAGCGCTCGAAAGGGCATGGGGGTTCAAGTCCCCCCTTCGACACGATTTTCCGGCAGTATTTCCGCAGGTCACAGCGTTGCAAGGTTTGTGGATAACTCAGCCAGGGGCCGTTTGTCAGCAATTTGTCATCAGACTGCCGGCGCAGCCCGCCCGAACTCCAGAGCAAACCCTTTGAGGAAGTCGCTAGGCGAACCCGATCAGCTGGGCCACCTGCTCAGCCGCATCCGCCTGCATCGGCGGAGTTACGTGACTGTAAATCTCCCTCGTGATGTGCGTTGACGAATGGTTGAGACGTTCGCTTACGATCTTGATGTCGATGCCTGCCCGAAGGGCCAGCGTCGCCCAGGTGTGGCGGAGGCCGTGGAGCGTCAGCTCGGGTAGCGAGTCCTCCGGGTTGGCTCGGTTGAAGTAGCCCTGGTGCGCTTGAATTCCAGGCTGAAACGGTCTGGGTGGTACGGCGAGCCGTCAGGTCGGCAGAACACGAGGCCGTGATCGACGAAACGATGATCGCCGAACGAGGAGACGTCGCCGATCGGCTTGCCCTGGTCGAAGCCGAGATCGAACGACGAGTCGGCATCCGGATCGATCTTGCGCTCGCCTCACCCAGCGAGTATCTGACACGCGAACTGGGGGAGCAGCCCGACGATCCCGAGCTCGGCGATCGCCCGTCCGCGCTCTGGGCCGAAGTGCAGCACAACCCCCGTCGCTCGGCGGAACTATCGACGGTCGTTATGGAGTGCCCCTGAACGGAACATCCGGGACAGGGGCTGAGGGGCTTCACTCTGACCCCGCTTCCTGGTCCTGCACATTTCGGGCACGGTGCAGCGGTCTGACGCGAGGAGCCTGCGGTTATCGGGCGCGGATAAGGGCGAAGTGCGTGGACGCTTTGTGTTCGTCATGTGCGAGTGCCGTCTGAGTGCAAACACGACCAATCAGAGTTGTAGGAGCGCTAGAACGAACCGGCTGTTGCCCGAGTATTGGCTGAGGCGACCGGACTTCGATGTCGAGCCGTGCCCGGGCAATTTCGAACGCGTGCTTGAGGAGGCCCTGCGATCGGGTCTGGGGCAGGCACCGAACGCTCCTGTGTGGGCGTGCTGTGTTGGCTGTGCGACACCCACGGGTACGTCGCGCACGGCACCGGATCCGGGGACATCGCGATGCTCGAACCCCGGCAATCCAACGACACCAGTTGGCTCGGGAACCGCAAGGCTGTGTACGCCTCCTCCGATGCGCTGTGGGCGATGTTCTTCGACCCAGTACTTTCGTAACTGGCCCAGGCGGCAAAGTAGAACCACATCGCGTGTTCGTCCGGCGACCTCGCCGAACCGCTTTCAAAGGCGGATCGACGCGACACCATTTTTCGAAGCTCCACGGCAGGGACACCGAGGCCCTCGGCGTCGCGGACGGTCACCTAACCCTGTTGCTCTCCTGCGACGGTCAAGAGTGGTCTGCTCGTTCGACGCGGGCACGGGCTGTACCGCATCGAGTCCTTCTCGGACCAGCGACACGACGAGTACATGGAAGCGAATCTGAGGGCCGATGGCGAGGGCGTCACATCGCACGAGAGCGCGTTGTCGTTGTGGGAGCTCTGCGACGTGAATCCTCGCATGATCAACGTGACCGTTCCGAGGCGGATGCGCCGAGCGTCCGTCGTGCTACCGGTTGTGGCTCAACACCCTGGACAGGTTCGACATCGACTGGCGTGAGGGCATCCGCGTCACGTCTGCGGCTCGGTCGATCGCTGATGCGCTGGACTCGGGGACCCGAGGGTCGCTTATCGAGCAAGCGATCGAGTCTGCGCTGCGGTACCGGCTCATAGACAAGCGAAACGAGAAGGACCTTCGGAACAGGCTCGAGGTCGTCTACGGCGGACATCCGCAAACTTGGGCGCGAGCGCGTCAGCTGCCCAACCGGGTGTCGAAGCCTGTCGATGGTGCGAAGGTGTGACTTATCGCCATCTTGGTATCATGACGTCATGACGAAGAACCTCACCGTCCGGCTCCCGGATGAGCTCGCGGCCGATGCCGAGGCGGTCGCAAGGGTGGAGGGAATCAGCGTCAACGAGGCGGTGAAGCAGGCGCTCGTCGAAGCGATCGAGCGTCGTCGTAAAGATCCGAAGTTTCGAGCGAACCTCCGGCGAATCGTGCAGCAGGACCAGGAGCTCCTCCAACGACTGGCGGAGTTAGTTGGCTACCGCGCCGGGCCAGCCTTCGAGTGAGGTTGACCGCTGACCAATCCGATGGTTACAGTTGTTGCAGATAAGGAGTCCGAATGTCTAGGTCAAGTGTGATGAGCGGAGCGGTTCGAGTGGAGCCGCGAGACGACGATCGTGAGGTCGCCGGTAAGTTGGTCGATGCAACGCTGATCAGCAGCAGTGGACGGGCCGAGCTGCGCCTTCCAGACGGCTCGATCGTCGGACTGAGTGAATCGCTGCTGCAGATCCTGCAAGCGTCGGCGGGCGAGCTTGCCGGGGGGCACTCGGTGACCGTGATGTCGTCGGAGGTGGCCCTCAGTCCTGCGGAGGCGGCCGACCTTCTCGGCCTGTCCCGGCCGTTCGTTGTGAGACTTCTGGACGACGGCGCGATTCCGTCGCAGCACCTCCCGCAGAGTCGGCATCGCAAGGTGCTGCTGAGTGACGTGCTCGTCTTTCAGGAACGGCAAGCACGCATGAGGGCCGGGCGTCGCAAGATCATGGAAATCGCCGAGGCTGACGGCCTTCCGTACTGACGAACGTGGAGCGCGTCTTCGCCGACACCAACGTCGTGTTCCCGTTCTCCATCATGGATCTGCTGCTCGGCATGGCCGAGGACGGCATTCACAACTTCATCTGGTCGAACGATCTTCTCGACGAATGGCAGCGCGTCATCGTCGAGAACAACCAACGGTCGGCCAAATCGGCTGCTTCGATCGTCGCTGCAATTCGTGAGTTCTTCGATGACGGGGAGATTCCAACGGCCTCCTACGCCGCAGAGGTGGACGATATGCCGAGCGCTGACCCCCACGATCGCAAGCACATTGCAGCTGCGAAGGTCGGTCGAGCAACGGTCCTACTGACGAGGAACCTGAAGCATTTTCCGGCGGAGCCGCTATTGGAAATGTCGATTCGAGTGCTTGACGCCGATGCCTACGTGTGTGAGCAGCTGGTTAGATCGCCCGAGCAGATGCTGTGGACTGTGACGCGAATTGCCGGCGAAAAGCGTCGCCCGTCGATGTCCGTCGGTGAGCTTCTGACGTCCCTTGGCAACGCCGGACTGCCGGGGTTCGCCGACCGCTTCCGTACGGAGTTCGGCATCGCGTGAAGTTCTAAGTTCGCCTACGAACTGGCTTGTGTCGCTTGTCAGCAATTTGTCATCACTTTGTCCGCGAACCACCCGAAACGAGCGGGTATCAGACGTCAGAACGTAAGCGCACCTACTGGCAAAAGTGTCCGCTGACCAGCACGAACGCGCTATCCACAGCAACACTGTCTTCTTGGACCCGGCGACATTGCAGCCGGTCGAGGACCAGTGGGCGTTCCTGGCCGGCGTGCCACGGATGAGCCCGCAGGCAGTAGCGGCGATCGCGGAGTCGAAGGGCCCGATCGTTCTCGGCCCGGGAAGCCAGATGTCGCCGACGCGTCGCACGGATGATCGTCCGGCGCGTAAGAGGGTGCGGGCCCGGTTGGGTGCGATGGTGTCGGTTGAACGGATCGGTCTTCCGCCGTCGATGGTCGCGGCCCTGAAGCATTGCGCGTCGCTGCACAACCCGAAGTTCCATGAACTCGGAGCGCTTCGGAAGTCGACGCATGCGACGTCGCGTTTCGTTCGCTGCTACCGGGAGGAACTCGACCTACTGCATCTCCCGAGGGGACTGCTGCCCGATGTGGAGCGCATCGTGGCCGATGCCGGAAGCCGTCTCGAATTGGTCGACGTCCGGCCGTAACTTGAACCCAGCCCCCTCGTGTTTCGTGGCGTGCTGACGGAGGTCCAGCAGAAGGCTTTCGACGCGCTTGCCGCGCACGAGATCGGCGTTCTCGCGGCGCCGCCGGCGATCGGCAAGACCGTGATCGCCTGCGCGCTCATCGCCCATCACGGCGTGCCTGCACTCGTGGTCGTCGATCGCAAGGAA
>JANMZO010000216.1:0-9422 GCA_031383405.1 Acidimicrobiia bacterium
GCCGACGACGGAGCTATTGGATGCTTCCCCGTCTCAAAGGAGCATCGCGGGCGTTCGAACGTGAAGTCCCGTCGAAGCGGGCCGGCATCGGATATCCAGAACCGCAACCAGATCCTCCTCAGCCAGACAGCCGACCATCCCGAAGCTATGCGCGCGTTTCTGGAGAAGCGTCCTCCGTCGTTTCGGTTCGCCTGAACATCCGGAGGTTTCGCGTTAGGCGGAGTGCACCGGTGCGGAAAGCCGTTCGACGACCACGCCGCTGACGCCGAAGTAGCGGCTGAGGTCGGCGAGGTCCCCAGGGCGCTCAGCCAGGCGCTGTCCAACGACGACACACGTTGACGCACGTGATCCTGTTATGGCGATGGCATCTCCCCGCGGACCGCGAACCGACGTCAAGCAGACCGTGTGCCCGTGCTGGGAGACAACCACGACCGCATTATGCGGCAACGCTGCCGCTTCGATCTCGAAGTTTGCACCCTTTGACCGTTCTACGGTTGCTCCGATCGCGAACGCCATACGGGGAAGGCGCCGCTCGAGCTTGTTTGAGCCGTGTCGGGAAAGGTTGGTCGTCAGTTCGTTGAGATATGCGTCGGCGGTGCAAGCGAGTCGAAAGAGCGGCTCCGATGCAGGATGCGTGGCCGATCCCAGGAGTTCCAGAAAGCGGTTGAGCATGGCGTTCGCCTGTTCATCCGAACCGACGACATGGACCTCTACCGGAATTCCGGTGAGCGTGGTGGAAGCCTTGCGCCAAACAGCGTCGAAAGGAAGCACGGTCGACTCTGGCTCAATTCTCACAGAAAGTGGTATCGACTCCTGCGAGAGAGATATTGACCACACATAGTGGTGAAATCAACGCGGTCTCGGGTTCAACGTTCTAGGGCGTCTCAACGATGAGAAAACACTCAGCCGTCGAACCCTCGGGAAACGACGCCGACCTGGCCAGCGCTTCATTCCAGGTACGCACCCGTTTCGCCATCGCGTCGGGATCTTGATGTTGGCTCTTGTGACACCGCAGCGCTTCGATCTTCCGTTCGAAGTTGACGGTCGTATCAATGAAGTGGTTCGGGTTCGGTCCGCCCATCACCCACACCTGCCAGGCCGAGTGGGGTTCAAATCCTTCCTCGATCAGGCCGGTGAAGGTGAACGGGTTGCGGGCATCGGGGTACACCGCGCACATCGTCGCCTCGGCCGCCGCAAGGTGATCGGGGTGGCTGGAGAAGATCCGGGTGAAGTCGCGCACCGGTGACTGGCAGAGCACGATGTCGGGCTTGGCGCGTCGAATCTCACGACTGATGTCTTTCCGCAACAAGAGGGTCGACTCCACCTCGCCGTCTGGGTATCCCAGAAAGACCAGGCTCTGCACGCCGACGGCCTTGGCGGCCGCGGTCTGTTCCTCCTGTCGGATACCGGCGATTGCATTCCGGGGCACCGTTGGGTCGAAACCACCCGCATCGCCATCGGTAACGATGCAATAGGTGACCTCAACACCCGTGTCGGTCCAATTGGCGATCGTTCCGGCCGCGCCGAAGTCGACATCGTCGGGATGGGCGGTAACGACAAGCACGCGCTGGATGGGCCGGGTATCAGGCATTGGACTTGCTCCCCTGGGTTTGATGGCCGGAAACGACGTTGGTGTTGAAATCAATCATGGGACAAACCTTCCAGAGCGGCATGAAGACGGTTGGCCCCGGTGCGGAGTTGATCCGGATTGAGCGTGGCGTAGGAGAATCGGGCAAAGCTGTCGGGGACCTGATCGAAGGAGAACGCGTTGCCCGGGACGAAGGCGACGCCGTTGGCCACGCCGGCAGCGAGAAGTTTCGTCGTGTCTGCGACTTCGGGGATTGTGGTCCACAGGAACATGCCGCCCTCAGGCCGGTGAAACGTGATTCGCTCCTGGCCGAACGTGTTGTCAAAGGCGTCGGCCAGTGCCTGGCAGCGGTCCCGGTAAATGGGCACGATTCGGCTCTGTTGCCCGTCGATCCACCCGGGCCGAGACACAAGGTTGGACAGCAGCTGCTGGGCGAACGTCGACGTGTGAAGGTCAGCGGCCTGTTTCGACCTTATCGCCATTGCGATCACCGGTTTCGGACCGATCATCCAGCCGACCCGGAAGCCGGGGGCCACGATCTTGGAAAAGGTACTCAGGTAGATCACGCGATCGCTGAACGATGCGATTGGGGGCAACGGTGTGCCGGCAAATCGTATGGCCCCATACGGATCGTCTTCGATGACGTTGAGCTCGTACCGGTCGGCCAACTCCGCGAGAAGCTTCCGGCGTTCGAGCGACAGGGTGCCCCCCGAAGGGTTGTGAAAGTTGGGCACGACGTAGATGAGCTTTGGCCGAAGACCCCGCGCTAGCCGCTCGGCCAGAATTTCAACCTTCATTCCCTGCTGATCTCCAGGGATCGCTTCAAATCGAGGCTCGAACAGCTCGAGGGACTGGATGGCGCCAAGATACGCGGGTGCCTCCGACACGACGATGTCACCGGGATTGATGAATATCTTGGCCAAGAGGTCGAGGGCCTGCTGCGAACCGTGGGTGACGAGAATCTGACCTTCGACCGCCACCTCCCGCCCGAACTCCTCCGAGAACCTCGCCGCCAGCCAACGGCGAAGGTCTGGTACCCCATCGGTCGCCGAATACTGCACCACTGCAGGCCCGTATTCGCCGAGCAGACGGTCGGCTTCGCGTCGGAGATCGACCAGCGGGAACGATTCGGGCGACGGAAGCCCGCCGGCCATGGAGAGAATGTCGGAGTTTTCCGTGAGTTTGAGAAGGTCACGGATAGCCGAGGAACGGAGTCGTTTCGTTCGATCGGCAAACTGCGGTGCCATTTGAGAAGTCACAGGTAGTTGTTACACCAAAGTTGGACCTAACATCGTCGCTTTCCCGGACCCGCCGTTTCCCGTTTGGGGATGACGGCGGCTCAGGAGCAGACCAGCGACCAGTCCGCAGACTCGGGCCTTCGCCCGTTCCGGCCCGTGGGTCTAGGGTTTCGGAAGAACGTCGTGAAAGCGGTCGACATCTCTCAGCGCCGGGAAGATCAACCACCAGATCACGACGATCCCGAGCGTGGCCAACCCTCCGGCCACTACGGCGGGTACCGTACCGAACGCCTGAGCCGCCACGCCTGATTCGAACGCACCCAACTCGTTCGACGCACCGACAAACACACTCTCCACCGCCAATACCCGGCCCTGTTGATCGGCTGGAGTCACGACCGGAACGAGCGTCGAACGGACAAAGACGCTGATTGAGTCCCCGGCGTTCAGTACGAAGATCGAGATCGCGGCGACTGCGACCGAGGTGCTCAGCCCAAAGGCGATGGTCGCAGCACCAAACACGCCGACCGCCACGAGCAGCGATCGGCCGATGTTGCGCTGAAGGGGCCTGGCTGCCAGATAGAACGTTACGGCCGCGCCTCCCAAGCCGCCGGCCGCCCGGAGAATCCCGACCGCGCTCTTGTCCCAGTTGCGCTCGTCGGCAATGGCGGGCAGGAGTGCAACCGCTCCTCCGAGAAGAACGGCGAACAGATCGAGCGAGATGGCGCCGAGCAGAATCGGCGAACGACGTACGACCGTCAGACCCTCCAGCGCGTGGCGCAACGTGGGCTTGTTCTCGGACCGTTCACCGAGATGGGACCTTCCGACGGTCATGGGCACAGCCATGATCGCCACGACCGATGCCACATACAGCACGGCGACGATGCTGTAGGCCAGGTTGGTCGACTGCTTGTAGGCGAACGCGCCAATCAGCGGACCTACGATCGCGCCGATCTGCCATCCGGCCGAACTCATCCCTACGACACGGGGTACAGCCTGGGGCGTTGCGGCGGCCGCGGGGATCAGCGAACGCAGCGCAGGCGAGCCCAGCGCGCGGGCGATGCCGAAGCAGACGACGCCGAGGTAGATGGGAACCACGGAAAGGTTCGATCCTCTCGCGTACAGGCCGAGGCCGAAGACGATGACAGCTTCGACGACACCGGATACCGCGACGATCACACGTCGGTCGAGCCGATCGGCAATGGATCCGCTGACCAGTACCAGAAACGCCGAGGGAAGGAACTCGGCAAGGCCGAGCCAGCCGAGGTCGAGTTTGTTCTTCGTGATGTCATACACCTGTAAGCCGAGGATGACGGTCAGCGCAACGGCAGCGGTGCTCGAAAACAGCATCGACGCAATCGTGGCGCGAACTGCCACGGGACGCAGAGCTTCCCTGGCGGAAGGAATAGCTCCCGGATCAGGCGACATGGGGGTCCCCGTTCATCTGCGCAGGCGCCTTTTTTGGATCGCTGAAGGTCATTGGATCACCAGCGTCGCTGAATCGTCAGACGCGGCCCGTACTTGGGCGGGGCCGACCCGCCCAACTGCAGAAGCCGGGCAACCCGTCCACGGAACGGACGAAACGGTTCCAGAAGTTGAAGCATTTGCTCGTCGGTGCCCCGTGGTTCTCCAACCAGGTTCCAGCTGACCCAATTCTTGAGATGGAAGTCGCCGACAGATACGGAATCGGCGTCGCCTGCCGCTACGGTCATGACCTCGGCGATCGACCAGGGCCCGACGCCCGGGAGTTGGGACAGGGCGAGTCTGACCGCCTCGTCGGACGTCGAAGCCGCGGCTTCAAGCCTATGGGCATAGGACGCAGCCACCTTGATTGCGGAGCTTCGCTTGCGCTCCACGTTGGCACGGTGAAAGACGTACGTCGGCGTTCCTTCGACTATTTTCGGGTTGGGCGGAAGCAGGAGCCTGGGTCCTTGCTCCACGGATGGCGCTGGTTCCCCGAAGTATCGAACTAAGCGCCCATACGAACTTAGCGCCTCCCTTCCGGTCACTTTCTGCTCAAGGATTGTCGGAAAGAGAGCCTCGAACACGGATTGGCTGCACGGCGTTCGCATCCGCTGAAACGAACGGTGGAGGCGGTACATCTCCTCATGGTGGGTGGGAAAGCCGTCATGGTCGTCGTTGGCCCCGGTCAGCACCGGTGCCCGATCAATGAGCCATTGCGCGCCGGGACCCCATGCGGTGACCTCAAACCGGTCGCTCGCGATTGTTCGGATACGTTGAGTCCCCGGTCCTTCCGGGGTGCGGGTAGCACGCCAAAATCCGCTCGGTAGGATCTGGACAGTCGGGTCACCCCTGCCCCGTGCGAGGGCGCTGAGCGTTAGCTTCAGGTCGGTCGGGTGAGGCGCCGACCATTGTCGAACCAGGGAAGTGCGCGTCGGCGGGGTCATGGGGCCGACGGGGCTGATGTCGTGGGCAACGGGGTTGGCGTGGCGTGTTTGGTCGGATGTTAGGGGCGATGGCGCTTGGGAGATCTCGCTCCTCACGCAATCGGACGCCGAAGTTCCGAACCACGTAAATGGGAGATTTCGTTGAGACTGCGGACACTGCGTTCACCCGTTGATGCCGCCATCACGCGATGAAGACTCGTGTATTCCGGGTAGAAGAAACCCACAGGGTTTCCAATACCGAGGACGTGCGCCATATAGGTGTTTATGACGCCGCCGTGACACACGACGGCCACCCGCCGTCGGGCGTTCAGCTTCACAATGTCATCAATGGCTGCCACGACGTCGGCCTGAAACACCACCGGGTCCATTTCCCGCTGCCACTCACCTCGCACCATGGCCTTCCACCGTGGATCGTTCGCCGCCTTCAGTTCCTCCACCGGGATGTACGTGGACTCATGACGATCGTATTCGGCGAGACGGTCATCGGTGTTGATTGCGAGCCCGAGCAGCGACGCGAGCGGATTGGCCGTCTGCTGGGCCCGGTTCATCGGGGAGGCCCAGATCTCATGGACTTCCTCTTCCGCAAGATACCTCGCCATCAGGTCGGCTTGGCCGACACCGACCGGATCAAGATCCGGATTCGCCGCACCTGCAGCGTTTTCAATCCGAAGGGGCAGGGCGTGTCGAACAAAGATCAATTCCATATTTACGCCAATCTAACGGTCGTGGCACTCCGGTACGGATTCACGCACCCGGAGCGGGACCGGGGATCAGGACGGATGCGAACGTTGCCGGGCTTCATCCCAGGTTGCGTTCTTCATCAGAAGCATCCGGTAGGGGATGAGCGCCCGAACTTTCGACACGCCCAGCGCCGCTACCAACTGTTCTCCCCGTCGGTACAGAGCCAGCCACGATCCGTCGGCCGGGTTGCCATCGACCACCGCGACCTCGTCGAACCCGTCGGCGCGGCCGAAAAACTGGATCTTGTGTGAGTACTGGTCGCTCCAGAAGTACGGGACCGGCTCGTATGCTTGGCGATCGCCGGTTAGGGTCATGGCCGCCACCAACGCCATTTCGGCGGCGTTGGTCCAGTGCTCGATCCGCATCGAAAGCGGGCCGGTTGCGTCTATCGAGCGGTAACGGCCGTTCGGGAACCTGGCTATGTCACCGACGCCGACCACATGATCGAGTGCCAGGCCATCGGTCGTGAGAGCCCGGCAATATGCATCGACCATGAGTCCGTCGGCGATCTGCAGGCCACTCGTGGTGAGCCATTCGGTATTGGGCTGGGCACCGACCCCGACGACGACGTGGTCGGCTGAAAGCACACTCCCATCGGAAAGAACGACCGCGTCGGATTCGAAACGTTCGACGGTTGCGCCGCAGATGAGCACAACGCCGTTTCGCTCATGAAGGGCACCGCAGGCCGCCCCCATCAACGCACCGAGTTGACGTTCAAGCGGTACAGGCGCAGCTTCGACGATAGTGACCGTGCACCCGAGCGCCTTGGCTGACGCGGCGACCTCCGCGCCGATGAACCCCGCGCCGACGACGACAACCCGCTGTCCTGGCGTGAGGACGCCTCGTAACCGGGAGCTGTCGGACTTCGTACGAACTACGTGAGCGGACCGATGGGCGATCGCTGCCGGAAGGGTGCGGGCGCGGGCCCCCGTGGCCACGACAAGCCGTTCAAAATTGAGCGTCTGGCCGTCATCGAACCGAAGCTCGCGTCGCAGTGGATCAACATGTACTGCGCGCTTAGGAGTCAGAAGCTCGATCCGTAACCGGTTGATTAACTCATCAGCCGGCCGGAGTTGGATCCGTTCGTCGCCCCATTCGCCCCGGAGATACTGCTTGGACAGCGGCGGCCGGTCGTAGGGAACCCCTTCCTCGTCGCCCACCAGGGTGATGGATCCTTCGAAACCGCACTCACGCAGGGCTTCGACGGTCCTGAGCCCGGCCAAAGACGCCCCGACAATCACGATGTCAGGCATCTTCAGCGCTCAGGGTCCGGTTGGTCCCCGGGTAACGTTCCCGGCGGCAAGGGATGGTAACTGGCAACCGGTCACCGGTCACGCTTCAAGCGTGATGGCTTGCGTCGGGCAGAGCCGAACGGCTTCTTCGACCTTTGCCCGCAGCTCCTCGCCGGGTTCTTCGATCAGGATGTACAGGTATCCGTCGTCGCGCACATCAAAGACCTCCGGCGCCGCGCTCATGCACAGTGCGTTGCTCTGACAACGATCAAAGTCGACAACTACCTTCATGGTCACAGGCCTTTCGCGTTGACGGGGCTGAGACGCTTGACTTCCGGTCGACCCGCGAGAAGCGGGGCGAGTTTGGGTCCGAGCGCCTTCATCGCGTCAGAGCTCCCGTGAGCGGCGACGGCATCGCTGTCGGCGTAGAGCTCGTAGAACCACACGGTGACGTCGTCTGAGAGATCGGAGTGCATTGCGTAAACGAGGGTGCCGGTTTCTGCCTCGATGTTCGGCATGTTTCCGGAAAAGACCGCGAGAAGCTCATCGCGCTTACCTTCCTGTGCTACGAGCTTGGCGACAATTGCGACCTTGGACATGGCGAAATCCTCATGGTGTTGAGCGGGCGACCGGTGCGACCGATTCCGCCAACATAGTGGCGGGCCACGAACCCGTCGAACCGGGTCGTGACTCGTCGTCGAAGACGCGATCTGGTCCCCCCCGAGAGCTTTTCGTGGCACGATCAAGGCATGGCTGATCGACCCGTGACGTTTTCCACCGGCTTACCCGAAACGGTGCTCGACCCAGAGCCGCCAGAGGCGCTCAACGCGTTGGAATCGGCACTCGCCCTCGCCGACGTCGACGAACGCCGGGCCGCCATCTCGTTGGTTGTGGCCAGATGGCCACGGTTCCTCGATGCGTGGGCCCAGATCGGGCGACTCGGCCGTGACCCAATAGAGCGTTACGCGGCGTTTCGCGTCGGCTATCACCGCGGGCTCGACCGTCTCCGGGGCTCCGGATGGCGTGGGTCGGGGTACGTGCGCTGGCGTCATCCGACCAACCGCGGGTTCCTGCGGGCACTTGAGGGTCTGCGCTCGGCGGCGGCTGAAATTCATGAGATCGACGAGCAGGAGCGTTGCGCGCTGTTCCTTGCCCAACTCGACCCCGAGTGGAGCCGGCGTACCGATGCCGACTGAAATCGCGCCGATCGGCGCGGCGGAAACGGTGGAGGCCGATCGCCAGGCCGCCCTCGCGTTCGCTCTGGTCCTCGCCGATGTGGCCGAGCCGATCACCATGGGTCATTTCCGTTCCACTGATCTCGTCATTGAAACCAAACCTGACCTGACCGAAGTCACGATCGCCGACCGTTCGACCGAACAAGCGATCCGTGATGCGATCCTGCGTGGCCGACCCGGCGACGGGATCGTCGGGGAGGAACACGGAGATGTTGCGTCGAGCACCGGGTCACGCTGGATCGTGGACCCGATCGACGGCACCAGCAACTACACGCGAGGCGTGCCTATCTGGGCGACGTTGATCGCCCGCGAACACAACGGGGTGCTCGATGTCGGAGTTGTTTCAGCTCCTGCGCTCGGGCTCCGTTGGTGGGCGGCGAAAGGTCTCGGGGCCTACGCCGACGGGCGCCGAATGTCCGTCTCAGCCGTTTCGGATCTTCAACACTGCTTCCTCTCGTACAGCGAGAGCCCGGAATGGAACTCCAGAGGCCGACGCGCCAACATCGACGCACTTCGAAGCGCTGTGGGTCGGGAGCGGGCATTCGGTGACTTCTGGCAACACATGATGGTGGCTGAGGGGCAGATCGATATTGCCGCCGAAGCGGTCGTGTCCTTCTGGGATCTGGCCGCTCTACTGGTCATCGTCGAGGAAGCCGGGGGCCGGTTCTCCGATCTCGAAGGCAACGTCCACGCCGAGGGCGGAAGTGCGGTCAGCACGAACGGAAAGCTCCACGACACTGTCCTTCGGGCCCTCGGAGCAAATCCGGTGCCGTGACTGCAGACTTTGGATCGCGGCCGTCCGGCCCAAGCGCGGTCATTCTGGCCGGCGGTGCAAGCAGACGGATGGGCCGCGACAAAGCGACCCTCCCGATCGGCGACGCGACACTCCTCGGTTGTGTGGTCGAAGGACTGTTGGACATTGGTGGGCTGGACCGGATTATCGTGGTTGGCAGCCGGACCCGCGACCTCGACGAAGCGTTGGG
>JANMZO010000245.1:0-4909 GCA_031383405.1 Acidimicrobiia bacterium
TTGGTGGCGCTCACGAAGATTGATCTCGTCGAGCGGGAGATTCTCGACCGGGCATCGGACGCTGTGAAGCTGAAGTACTTCCTCGCTTCGATTGGAGCTGTGCCCTCGCTTTCGACCGCCGATGCCGCTCCCAACAACGCTGTTGATGAGGACCTATCACCCGACGAATAGGGCGGAGACTAGGACATCCCCGTCGCTCTGCATGGGCGGGGTGACGTGGAGTAGATCTCCCTCGTCCCGTGGGTTTACGAGTGGTTGAGTCGTTTCGCTGACGCTCGTGGAGTCGGTGCCGGGGCCGGCCCGAGTCCCCATATGCGTTGGAAGCTATGGAGGCGCAAAGTCGGGTAGTGGATTCGCGAGTCGGCCGCGACGAAATGTCCTGATTCCGTTGAACTTCGGCGGTGTCCTTCATCTTCGTCTCTCCTCGGTCGGGGTGTCGGGTGCGACGAGTCGGCGAACGGTCTGGATGCGGTCGAACGGAATTGGGCGAAGTGAGACGACGTCGCCTGACTTGGGGGCCACGATCCAGTGGGTGGCGCTGACGGCGATGCCGACGTGGCCGTTGTCGTCGACCGGACTGGAGCCGCGGCGGAAGATCAGGTCGCGTGGTCGGATCGGTTCGGTGCGCCAGTCGACAGCCCAGCCGTAGCGGGCTTGGGCGGCGGATTTGTGGGGCAAGTTGATGCCGACCTGTTGGTATGCGCGCAGGGTGAAGCCGGAGCAGTCGAAAACGTCGGGTCCGGCTCCGCCCCAGACGTAGGGTTTGCCGAGTTGCGCGTGGGCGTAGGTGACGACTGGTGCGATGTCGGCCGGGACTTCGCTGCCTATGCCGGTGCTGCCGCCTCCGCCGGCGAGGTCGCAGCCGTCGATCGGGAGGGTGCCTCCAGCGAGTTGGCGGTAGGTTTCGAGCCAGTTCTGCTGGTACTGGCGGGGTGTGAGGGTGTTGCCGTATTCGGGGTGCGGCACACGGTCCATGAGCGTCGGGTTCCCGAGCGCCGCTGGGTAGTACCAAGCGACGGGTACGCCAGAGAGTCCCCATTTGCGAAGGATCGGCTCGACGAGGAGCCGGGCTCGTTCGTCCTGCACGGCCGGCGATGCGATCCATGCGTGGGGGTAGCCGCCGTAGTTGTTCCAGGTGGCGTCGATGAATTGGTAGGCACCGGATGCGCTGCCTTTGCGGGCTCGGGCTTGGTAGTCGCCGCCTGATTCACGCTGGCGGATCGTGGCCACGACGAGTTCGATCGAGACTGCGCCCGCACCTTCGGGTGCAGGTTCGTCGCCGGGCACCGTGGTGTCAGTGGTGGTATCCGGCGGGGCGGTGGTGTCGGGGATGACGACGCAGTTGGCGTCGCCGGTGTTTGCGCCGGCGACTGCGCCTCGGAGGAACACGACGATGAGCTGCGCGGTGCCGACGAGCAGGAGCAACGGAATGAGGGCGGTGCAGAGCAGGATGGCGGCGAGGCGCTTCACAGGTACCCGATCCCGTCGACTGTCCAGCCCGAAGCCAGCGAACGAAGTTCGATGCGCAGACCGATGGGTTCGATCTCTTCACCGCCGGGTTGAGTGTCGAACGCGATCGAGACGGCGACCGTTGCGCGGTCTGCCGCTGTGTGCAGCGCAGTGGTCTGGATGATGCGGCCACCGTCGACGGTCTGCTGCCACAGGTCGACGTCGGCAACGGAGGCTTCGGTACGGCCATCGATGAGCGCCGTGACGAACTTGGACGCAGCGTGTTCCGGAGGTTCACCCGGCGATAGAGGGGTTGTCGTCGAAGATCGCTCCGTTGCCGTTAGAAGCGACGCCGATGGTGACTCGGTGGTGGCCGGAGTCCATGTCGCTCCTGTGCCCGGCGGGACGAGACTTGTTGCCGAGACGATCGTGGAGGGCGACGGTTCGCTCGTTGTGGCGGTGCGGGTGCAGCCGGTCGTGAGGGCGAACAGGATGAACGCCGCAGCAGGGATTCGTCGCATGCCCGGCTATTCGCATCGGGTAAGCGTCGACCGCTGTTGTGAATTCGTGATTGCGCTCGGCCGTGCCCGAGTGCGAATGAGCATCGGAGGCAGCTGATGAACCCCGCAATCGCAACCTGCACAAGAAACTTCACTGAATCGTTTGCCAGGACTGAATGTCACCACCTACAGTGGTGGTATGTGCACGTATCAGCACGCAACGTGCGAACTCTGGCGGGGTCCTTGCAGAGTGCTGTCCGGCGGAGCGGGCTGGTGGGCCGCTCGCCTGTAGCGGGTCCGGATACAGCCGGGCCCGCACGCAGACGGATCACGTCGCACTCGCGCGCAACGGCCGTCTTGCTTGCTGCCCTGCTCCTGACCGGCTGTGCCTCAGCAGGCGCAGCATCGCAGACAACGAAGAAGACGACCACCCGCAAGACGCAGGCGAAGAAGGCGGCGACGACCACCAAGCGGTCGACGACCGCCGTGCGGCCAGCAACCAGGCGGGCGTCCCGCTTGAAGACGTCGAGAAGTACCAGTCGAGCGTCAATGGCCTCGCCAACATGCAACTTCTTCAGGGTGGTCCGAACATCGAGAAGCAGGCCACGCTGCCGGTCGAGTGGCTCGACGGCCCACACTTCGCCTCCGAAGCGGCGAAGACCCAATACATCAACGACAACGATCTGGGCGATCTGCCGCGAGACATCACGGGGTTTCTCGGGTTCTACGCCAGCCGGCGGCTGAAACTCGAGAAGCGCCTCCGCGACGCCGTCGGCCCGAATCCGTAGGAGCGGGCTCTTTCTGTCAGAACGCTCACTTTGCGTGACTGCGTGGAATGTCCGAAATTCGCTAGTCAAAAGCTGCGCCTGTTGTGTCGCGCCCTTTTCGCGCCCTTCGGGCTCCGGCTCCGCAGGTCACACCCTCTCTGAGACGAAAAGCTTCAAAAACAACGTGGAGGTGGGGGGAATCGAACCCCTCCACCTTCGTTTTCGTTCTGGCTGGTCAGAACGAGATTGCGCTGGTCAGTGGCATGTTTGACTTACCGCTCGTGGCCTTTCGCGACCGCTGAAGGCCGGAAATGCACGCCCTTTCTGCGCCCTTACGCCCTGTCTGCGCCCCGCCGACCTGTTGAGTTGGCGGGAGGACTGCTCACGGAACGTGGCGGATGACTCGGCTCGCCGATGCTTGTGGGGTCACGCGAGCAACGGGTCGATTGTGTCGATGATTGGTTGCAAGAGGGACGCAAACGACTTCGGTGTTGTGGCTTCGAGACGTTGGTTACGTCGCCAAGCAACCCATCGATTTTGTGCGAGTTCGGGGTAGCCAGAGAGGGTCTCGGCGAGCGGGCGGATTACGGCGTCTCGGTGTTGCGCAACGCGTTCGATCGCTGTTCGCAACTCGGTTCCGTCGTAGCGTTCAGCCCCGAGCAGTGCGTTGATGTCGACGAAGTCACGCCACCTGGTGTTGGCCGTGCCGCGTTGCATGGCTGTGACGATCTTCTCGGCCAGAATCATTCCGATTGGGTAACCAAGGATTTGGATTGGCTCGTTCCTGAGTAATCGTGGCAGCGAGACGATTTGCGGCCCAGGCCAGATCGGGTCACCGACATTGATGTCCAGCCGGAAGTGCAGAGTGGCGGTGGAAAGCGAAGCAGCAGCCGTGACGCGAACCCCGGCGTATTCGTCGTCTTCACGGATCGTCTGCGCGCGTAGCGATTCAGCGTTAAACGTGATTCCGTCGTCAACAGGTTGGCGCATGATCTCTGCGATAACCGACATCACCTCTTCGGCATCGTTCTTGACTGCTCTTGCAGCGAAGTCGATATCTCGAGTCGCCCTTCGGGAGTCGTAGGCGGCGAGAAGAACACCGCCTTTGAGGACGAACTGATCGCAATGCGGCGATTGCGTGAGACGATCGAGAAATCCTTCCAACGCATAAAGAACAAGGAGTTCTTCCGTCGGACGGCGAGTCCTCTTGGCAAGACTGCGGAGGTCGAGGTACACCTGTCCTGCGACGGTTTGGCGATTCGGTCGGTTCACAGCAGGATCTCTAAGGCTTCGCGGAGAGGTCGTTCGACGACGGGGAATGATCCGGCCAGCTTGAGGACCTCGGCAGGTTGAGAGCCTCGGAGATTGAGCCAGCGTCGCAATGCTCCGACGGCTTGATCGGTGCCGTAGAGGTGTCGAAGCCTGAACGCGTCGATGATGCAACGCCTGGGACCGTAGATACCGAGTGTTCGGCCCGCACCAACATCGACTTGTGTCCGATCGATGTAGAACGATGGGGTGTCGAAGCGATGCCATCGTGCAAGCGCGCTGCTCCGAGGCTGTCGATGCTCTCTCGGGAGCGCAACGTCGATCACGGTCGGGATGTCATCGATAAGCTCGTGGCGCGCGAGGGCAGAGGTGAGACACAGTGTCGCTACTGGCGCCCGCACGCTGATCTCGACAAGGTCCTGGTCCATTTCGATGCCCGGTCTGGCGAAGATCCCGTGGCCAACAACTTCGATGTCTCCGTTGTCGCGCCACGCATACACCTGCCGTTCGCTGAAGCCAAGCGCGCGGGCTTCGCCGAGCGTAAATACCGATGGAATTCGCTCGTCCAAAGAAATGGCCATGTGGCTAAGTGTAGCCAGACATAGTGGGACTGGCTACATTTAGCTCTCCCGGAGGGGGGGAGTGATTCCCCGTCCCTCCGACTATGGGAGAGCATTCCACCAGGTCATAGAAGTTGTCCTCCCCGAAAATCTTCACGGAGGGCGCCCGTGGGGCGGGATGACACGCCCTAAATGCGCCCTCTGACGCCCTGACCAGAGACCAACACCCTCTCTGAGACGAAAATGGGTTGAGTGGTCGCGAGGTGTGGGCGCGCGAAGCGGGGTCGGGGCGTAGCCTCGACGGGTTTGTGGTGGTAGGTGGGCTTGGGGTTAGGCGGCTGGTTCGAGGGTGACGGTCTGGCCG
>JANMZO010000279.1:0-23686 GCA_031383405.1 Acidimicrobiia bacterium
GTAAATGCGCTCAACGCCGCTCCCGCCGAGAACACCCGCCCAGCGCCCCGCACCACCACCACCCGCAGATCGTCGTGGGTGTCGAACCAGCGCGCCGCGGATTCGATCGAACGGAGCGTGTCGGTCGAAAGCGGATTCAGCTTGGCCGGCGTGTCGAGGAGCAACTCGCCGACCTTTCCATCGGAGCGCACCGACCCCGTGATTCCGCTGCCGGTGAACGTGCTTCCCGAATGGTTCCCGTTGGTCGTGGCGCTCATGGCCGTGAGTGTACCGGCCGGCCCGCCCCGCTATCCAAGCCCCGTGACTCGAGAAGCTGCGACCCCGGGGGACTAGCCCTTCTCGGCGAGGTCGTACTCCGCCATGTAATACGGATGCTCAGGGTCGTAGCGGGTGAGCGTTTGGGCGTTGTCGACCCGGCCGATGGCCCGCAGATCGTCGCCGACACGTCCGAGTCGGGCGTCGCCGAGTGACCGGCGCGCAAGTTCCGCGTGACGCTGTAGATCGGCGACGACACCGGCGTGCCCATCGATCAGGTTGACGGTCTCGCCGACGTTGGCCTCGAGGTCATAGAGTTCGTTCGTCTCGATGCCACGCTTGGCGAAATGCAGCTTCCAGCGGCCGACCCGGACCGCCTCCAGATCGTTCATCCAGTAGTAGAAGAAGGCGTCACCCGGTCCTTTTGCATTGTCGTCAAACCACACCGGCGACACATCGCGTCCATCGATTGTGCGATCGGGGGGAAGCGAACCTCCGCATACAGCGGCGAGCGTGGGGAGGAGGTCCATGGCCGTGACCACCTCCGAACTCACCCGGCCGGCCGCGATCCGGCGGGGCCAGCGGACGATGCCCGGAACCCGTTGTCCACCTTCCCATGTCGTGGCCTTGGTGCCCCGAAGCGGCCCGTTGCTCCCGCCCAACGGCTGCTTGTTGCCCCAGGGAACCCCGTCGCCAAGCGAACCGTTGTCGCTCGTGAAGATCACGATCGTGTCGTCGTCGAGTCCGAGGGACCGCAGTTCATGCATGATGACCGACGTGGCCCAATCGATCGCCTCGACCGCCGCACCGTAGACACCGTTCTTCGACTGTTTCGCAAAGCGTTCCTGAACGTAAATCGGTAGGTGTACATACATATGGGCCAGGTAGAGGAAGAAGGGCCCGTCCTTCGCCGAACGGAGGAACTTCACCGCCTCGGTCACGTAGCGTTCGGTGAGCGACGCCTGATCGGGCTGCTGCTCGATCACCTCACCGTCGGACATGAGCGGGAGAGGTGGGAGCTCGGACAGAAAGTTCGGAGGGCTTGTCTGACGGCCCATGTCGTTGCTGTAGGGCAGACCGAGGTAGTGCTCGAAACCATGGTTCGTCGGGAGAAACCCGGGCTGATCGCCGCAGTGCCACTTGCCGATCATCTGGGTCCGGTAACCGGCATCGGCCAGCATCGTCGCGATGGTTACCTCGGAAGGCGCGAGCCCCACCGCCTGCCCCGGAAACAGCACCGGCTGTCCGTTGAAGGAACCGAACCCTATCCGGGGCGGATAGCAGCCGGTCAACATGGCACCTCGCGACGGGGAACATACCGGCGAGGCCATGTAGAACGACTCGAAGCGCAGGCCCTCGGCGGCGAGCCGGTCAACAGCCGGAGTGTGATTTCGTGTCGATCCGTAGCATCCGAGGTCGCCGTAGCCGAGGTCGTCGCAGTTGATCAGCACCACATTCGGACGACGGTGGCCATCGGCCGGCGGAGCAGACGGGCTTGTCATTGGTTTCCTTCAAGGTCGGTTCGGTGGGTGAGCCCGGCGGCGCGAATCGTGTGCATCACAGGTAGCCGAGGTCTCTGGCGTCGTGCTCAAGTTGGCGGCGAAATTGCGGCGCCGCGATCTCGATGAGCGCCCGGGCCCGGTTGGCCAGGCTCCGGTCGCGCAGTTCCGCCACCCCGTGTTCGGTGACGACGTGATCGACGGTGTTTTTCAGCGTGGTCACGACCGATCCGGGCGAAAGGCGGCTGACGATCCGTGAAATGGTCCCCTTCGAGGCGGTCGAATGGAGCACGATGAATCCTTTCCCGTGCTCGGAGTACATCGCGCCTCGGGCAAAGTCGGCCTGGCCCCCGCTCCCTGACCAGTACTTCCCGGCAATCGTTTCCGACGCGCACTGACCGAGTAGATCAACCTCGGTCGTCGCGTTGATCGACATGAAGTTGGGGTCGCTTCCGATGAGCCGGGAATCGTTGACCCAGTCGACGGGCAGAAGTTCGAGGACGGGATTCTCGTTGATGAAGTCGTACAGCCTCTGAGTGCCAAGGCAAAAGGTGGCCACGACCTTTCCGGGGCGCCGGACCTTGTGGATGCCGTTGACGACACCCGACTCGACTAGGTCGATCGCACCGTCGGATAGAAGTTCGGTATGAATCCCGAGGTTGCGATGGTTGCTCAGCGACGCGAGCACGGCGTTGGGAATGGCCCCGATG
Source organism: Acidimicrobiia bacterium (assembly GCA_031383405.1). Lineage (GTDB taxonomy): Bacteria > Actinomycetota > Acidimicrobiia > Acidimicrobiales > JANYDT01 > JANMZO01. The sequence continues at coordinate 2,465 of JANMZO010000279.1, forward strand.
CCGGTCTGAATGGTGGCACCGTCCGGAATGCGATCGGCAACCATCGCTCCGATGGCACAGTCGACGCCGTCGGGCTGCGCCGGCGGAACCTCGATCAACGGCCGATCGGCCTCGGTCCATCCGGCCAGTTGACTCAGGTGGAGCTGATTTCGGCCGAACGTGCGTGGCATACGTTTGTTGGCCTCGACAAAGAACGGCACCCTTCCGATGAACGCGGCCACATAGTCGGCGTTGGTGCCGAGCGACACGTAACCGTGCCGGTCGGGCATCGAGCAGGCGGCGACGACCAGCTTCGGGTTCGGGCGGCGACGCAGCAATGCCGGCATCTCGCTGAAGTGACAGGGCACGAAGTCGATCGTGCCGGCGGCGAAGGCCGGCCGGGTGACGTGCGAAAGAAAGTACGACACATGATCGAGATGACCCTTGAACCCCCCGCGTGCATCGTGAAGGTACGGGCGGTCGACGAGAGCATGCATCTGATGCACGGTCACGCCCGAGAGTTGATCAGCCGACGCTTCCATCGCATCGAGGACCGAGATCGGTTCACCGTTGGACAGCGGCACGATCACCGAAGTGCCCGGGGTCAGGTGCTTGAGCACCGCGGCGGCGGGCTGGGGTTCCGGGAATTGGATCACCCGTCGAATGTAATCCGGTGGACGATTCGACGGAACCGGGATGGTTTGTGCGTTTCCGACCAACTACAAAAACTTTGTATGAACATGTAGGGTGAGCTCTCGTGGGACATGAAGGCTTCATGGCGTCAGTCGCGGTCGTGGCGACGGATGATGATCGACGCGAACCAAATCGTCGACGGGTTCAGCAGGTGGTCGTCGAGGTTTCGCTCGGCAAGGGCTTTCAGAACCTCACGGTCGAGAATCTGTTTGAGCGCGCCGGTGCAACACCCGCGCTGAAATCGCGTACCCACTCCACCGCAAAGGGACTTTGAGATGACTGATACCGCGCTTGATCCGCACACCGACTACGACATCTTCGACCCCGGCTTCGTGGTCGATCCGTACTCGACGATGACCACGATCCGCGAGTCGGCCTGTCCGATCGCGCACACCGAACGCCGAGGTGGATCGTGGCTCCCGACGCGCTACGACGACGTGATCGCGTTGGCGCAGGAACACGATGTGTTCACCTCACGTGAAATCATTGTGGTCCCGCCGCCTCCCGGGGCAGCGGAGATGGCGTATTCGGGGGTAAAGGCGCCCCCGATCACGTCGGATCCGCCGGAGCATCACTGGCATCGCCGGGCGATCCTCCCGACGTTCGCCCCGCAGGCCGTGGCCCGGTACGAGGAGTTCACCCGGGATTGGTGCAACCAGCTCATCGACGGTTTCATCGGGAAGGGCACAGCCGACGCGGCGAGTGACTACGCGCAGCAGATTCCCGTGCGCGTGATCTCGTCGATGCTCGGCGTTTCGCACGACATGTCGGCTACGTTCACGGGTTGGGTGCGCGGTGTGCTGGAGATCGGTCTGACCGACCCGGTGGTGCGTCGGGAGTCCCGGCTCAACATCATGGAATTCTTCCGGGCCCAACTCGACGATCGCAAGGCCAATCCGCGTGAGAACGACCTGATCACCTCACTGCTTGCGCTTGAGGTTGAAGGCGAGCCGGTTGACGAGGAGTATGTCATGGGTGTTTGCAACCTCATGCTCGTGGCCGGCATCGACACGACGTGGTCGGCCATCGGTTCGTCGATGTGGCATCTGGCCAGCCATCCCGAACACGTGCAGCAATTGCACGACAACCCGGACCTGTGGCCGTCTGCGGTTGAGGAGCTCCTACGTGCGTATTCGCCGGTGACCATGGCGCGTATTGTCGCCCACGACACCGAGTTTCAGGGATGTCCGATGAAGGCCGGTGACCGGGTGCTTATGGCCTTCCCGGCGGCGAACCGCGATCCCCGTCAGTTCGAGAATCCCGATGAGGTGATCCTCGACCGGGAGAACAACCGTCATGTGGCCTTCGGTGCCGGCATCCACCGGTGCGCCGGCTCGAACCTCGCCCGGCTCGAACTGCGCGTGGCATTGCAGACCTGGTTGTCGAGGATTCCCAGGTTCGAGTTGGTTGACCCTTCGACCGTCACGTGGGCCGGTGGTCAGGTACGCGGCCCCCGCATCTGCATGGTGAAGTTCTGACGACGCGGTGAAGTTCTGACGACGCGGAGAATTAGCCTAAGACGCCGCGGTCGGGAGTTGGCGGGCGAAATGCTTTCGGGGAGGCCCTTCGCAGTCTGTAGTTTTGTGCCCCCATGACATCATCACGGAGCGCTGCCACCACCTCTGCTGAGACGCGGGGCCTGATCCTCGGGTTCGTGGGCGTGCTGTGCTTCAGCGTTTCCCTTCCGGTGACCCGAGTTGCCGTTCGAGAGTTCGGTGTCATCTTCCCCTCCTTCGGTCGAGCCGTGATAGCCGGCGTGCTGGCCGCCGGAGTGTTGCTCATCACGCGCACGCCGCTCCCCGCCCGCCATCTGTGGCCCCGGCTGGCCATGGTGATCGCGGGAGTGGTTCTGGGCTTCCCGGGATTTACCGGCCTCGCTCTTCAGCACGCGCCAGCTGGGCACGGAGCGGTGGTCATCGGGTTACTGCCGGCGGCCACGGCGGGATGGTCCGTGTACCGCACCGGAACCCGACCTTCGGCCCGTTTCTGGCTCTTTGCCGGGCTCGGTGCGGCGGCCATAGGTGTACTTACTATTGCGAGGGGAACCAAAGATTTGGCGATCGGCGACCTGTTTCTTCTCGGCGCGATCGCCTCGGCCGCCGTCGGCTACACCGAAGGCGCCATAGTCAGCGGCGAGATCGGTGGGTGGCAGACCATCAGTTGGGCGGTCGTGGGCGCCCTTCCAATCAACCTGGCCTTGGCGGTCGTGGGTCTTCAACCGGTGTCGTTTCATGAGCCGATGACCGCGTGGTTGTCTCTGGCCTATCTCGGACTTGTGTCGATGTTCCTGGGCTTCTTTGCCTGGTACGCAGGCCTTGCCATCGGTGGCATTGCCCGGGTGAGCCAGATCCAGTTGCTGCAGCCCCTTCTTTCGCTCACGTGGGCCGCGATCTTTCTAAACGAACACACCGACGCCTTGATCGTTGTGGTTGCTCTCGTAGTGTTGGCATCCGTCGCCGGCTCCCGCCGCTCAGCCATCCGGCCCTCGGCGACCCCTCCTCCACGGTCGGCCTCGTAGGCTGTTGGGATGAAGCTGGCCAAGAACCATCTCGACGTTGGGCTATCGACCTCCGACTGGACTGCGTCTCTCACGGGACCTCTACCTGAAGCCTGAGCCCGCTCTCACGGCATTCCGGTGATCTTGCCGGCCACCTCGCCGAGAGCGTCGAAGTGGTCGCGGTCGTTGGCCCACGCGTTGCCGGCCGAGTAGAAGACGACCCGCTCGGCCACGCCGGCATACTTGGCCCGGACAAGATCGGGAACCTCATCCCAGGGGCCGTCAATGGTGAAGTGGTCCAGAAGCTCGTCGTCGATGACTGCGGTCATGCCGGCGATGTCGCCGGCTTTCTGTCGTTCCCGGATCCGGTCGGTCGTGTCGGGTCGACCCAGCAGTTCGAACATGAAGGCGTAGTTCGGGGTCGATCCGTAGAACGCAACCTGGGTCCGGGCCATTTCCCGGTACCTGGCCCGTTCGGCGTCGGAGCCGACCGCGGTGAAGCACGGCACGATGAGCTTGATGTCTGCGGCGCTCCGACCCGACAAGGCGGCGCCCGCGGCGACATTCGGTGCCACGACGTCGTTGAGGTAGCGGGAGTGGTTGAGCGGATGCACATGCACGCCGTCCGCGACCTGACCGGCCATGCGCAGCATCCAGGGGTTCACCGCTGAGACGTCGATGGGAGGGTTTGCGGCCCCAATGGGGCCGGGCGACCAGGTGCCCGGTAACAATGAGAGTTTGTAGAACTGCCCTTCGAAGTTGAGCGGCTTCTCGCGTCGGAACGCTGCGAAACAGGCCCGGACCGCTTCGACGTACTCACGTAGACGCGGGCCTGGTGCGTCGAACGTCGTGCTGAAGCGGCGTTCGATATGCGCGCGTACTTGTGTGCCGAGGCCGAGTCGGAATCGCCCGTTGGTTGCGTCGGCGAGTTCGTAGGCCGTCTGGGCCGTGATCATTGGGGATCGGGGAAAGGCGACGGCAATACCGGTGGCGATGTCGATCTCGGCCGCGAGCGCGGCGGCTGCGGCTGAGAGATACGCGGTACGGCCGCCTTCGGTGATGACCAGGCCACTGAATCCTGCGGCCTTCGTGTCCTTGGCCAGTTGCTGCATCCGAGTGAGCGACAGTCCCCCGGTCATTACGTCGACGTACATGGCATTCTCCTAAGGTGTGGCTCAGAGTCGGGGGTCGGGCGTGAAGACGGCGTGCACGGGTGGCGTTTCCGCACTCTCCCCTGCCATGGTCTGCACGAGCATTTCGAGGTCGTCGAGTCCGGCCACACGGCGAGGGAGGTCGGCGAACGGGTATCGGCCGCTGGTGAGCAGGGCGAACGCTTCACGATACGAAGTGACGTCGACGCCGAGCGCTCCGATGACCGTCACCTCCTTGTACACGATCGTGTCGGGTTCGAAGCCGGGCGCGGTCCCGGGGCCCCGGGTTCCGGCGAGAACAACACGTCCTCCGCGTCGAACCAGTTTCAGCGCCTGCCCTGGTGCGGTCGGGGCCTTGGCCGTGACATCGAGGACGACGTCGGCCTGTGATCCGGTCGCGTTTCGCAGGGCCTTGACCGGATCGTCGACGGAGACATCGACGGCAAGATCGGCGCCAAAGTCTCTTGCGATCGCCAGACGGTCGGCATCGCGGGGGCCGAACCCGGTGATCATTACGAACGCCGCCCCGGCTTCCTTCGCGGCCGCAGCCGCGGCGAGGCCCCGGATGCCCGGGCCCAGGACGGCGACGGTCTCGCCCGCCTGCAACCGTGGGACCTCTACAGCCCATCGCAACCCGGCCCCGATGGGATTGAATGCTGTAGCCAGCACCGGGTCGAGCCCGGCGGGCACCGGGAGGACCAGGGCATCGGGGGCGAGGTAGAGGTGTGAAGCGTACCCACCCCACAGTCCGGGTCCTTTTTCGACGTCGATGAAGCCGTACATGTCGGCGATGCCGTGGCGTTCACAGCGCCGGTAGGCACCCGATCGGCACTCCCGGCAGTCTCGACACGACAGGAAGACCTCGACGGCCACGCGGTCACCGATCGAGACACCCCATCGGGCGAGTGCCTCGGGGCCGGCCGCTTCGATCACCCCCACGATCTCGTGTCCTGGAATGAAGCCGTACCCGGCCTTGATATGGCCGCTGTACTGCTCGTGATCGGTGCCGCACAACCCGCAGGCCTCGATCCGCAGCAGGCCGTCGTCGGCGCCGATGATCGGCAGGGCCAGCTCACGTCGTTGGAAGTGGCGGGGCGACGCAAGGACCAGCGCCTCAGCAGGTCCTACGTCAGCGGCCATGGAACTCAGGTCACGATCCGGTAGATGACCGTGCCACGGGCGTGTACGAGGGCGGTCACGCTGTCGGCGATTTCGACATCGGACCAGAACAGTTCATTGTCGCGCTGGATCACCTTGGCGTAAGCCACAAGCTCTGTGGTGGTAGGCGCGCTTATGATCTGGGCCTGAATCGCGGCGGTTGATGCCTTGTACGGTCCGGGCCCGGTGGCCGCCCAACTCGCCATGGCGCCCGTCGTGTCAAGCAGTGCCAGCATGGCGCCCTCGTGAAAGGACCCGCCTATATCGGCGTTGGCGTCGCCTATCGGCATTCGTATGCGCGCGTAGCTGTTTGTCATGTGATCGACCAGGAATTGTCGGCCGGCGGAGAACGGCATCTTCGCCACCCCGGGGCCCATCTTCCCCGGGTCGGAGGCACCGTCGTCACCAGCCGTTTTGAACGTTACCGGTTCGGGCGCCCCGGATCGGCCGCGAACCACGGACTGGATGGAGGCGATCGGCTTTCCATCGTCGGTTTCGACCCGGGTCTCCGAGAAGCAAAGTTCCTTGCCCCGGCGCAGGAGGCGCGTTCGCGCGATCACGTCTTCACCGATGGCCGCGGCGAGGTAGTTCACCTGGCAGCTTGCGGTATGGAACGGCCCCGTGGCGTGACCCAGTACAGAACGGGCCATGACCTGCCCCCCGATGATGCCGAGCGATGCGGCGCAACCTCCGTGGAGTGCGAGCCCCGGATTCGAGTTGCGTTCGGCGAACGGCAGGCGGACCGCGGCGGAGTCACCGTCGAACGAGATCAACTTCAGGCCCAGCCCGGCACCGAAGGCCGAGTCTTCAACCCATGACTTGATTGCATCCACCTGATGTCCCCTGCTGGCCGGTCTTTCCGTTCGGGTGCTTTGGCGCCGATCTTCGCACGGAGGCGCCCACGCCGACCAATCAATGGTGCTCTGCACCGGTTCGGGCGGCCGTTTGTGACCTCAGTCTTTTTGTCCGGTGGCACGGACGTCTCGAGGACCTGAAAATTGGTACCCGCCATTTTCGGATCAGTTTACGGACGGTGCCGTTTTGGTCTGGCATTGTTGGTACGTCGGTGCAACCGCACCGCATTTACATTTTCCAAGGAGTGCCCCATGGTCGACCACTTGAAGGATCTCGCCGACGTCAGATCGCTGATCCAGTTGTACATCGACGGATCAAACGGTGACGGTGACAAGATGCGAGAGGCCTTTCATCCCAACGCGTGGATGTTCGGCCATATCGGAGCTATGGACACCTACGAGCCCATCACCGAATTCACCTCGTTCGTCGAGTCCCAGCCTGGCATGGCCGGCCCGAACTACCAGGGTACGGTCCGCACGATCGACGTTGTGGGCGACGCGGGTGTCGCAGTGCTCGTCGAGACGGATTATCTGGGTTGTGACTTTGTCGACTTCTTTACGGTGGCCCGCATTGATGGTCGATGGTGGATCACGAACAAGACCTATGCCCACACTGGTGGTGAACTACCGGCCCAATGAGCGGCCCGTCGGTTGTTGGTTCGCTGCGAACGGTAGGGTCGTCGCGTGGCTGAGGATCAGAAGCCGGTTCGGCAAGCGTTCGCCTGGTGGTCGTTCAGCATGAACAACACCGACCCGCCGAAGCTACTCGCAGATGCGGCGGCCATTGGCCTACAGGGCGTGGAGATGCTGACCCCCGACCTGTACCCGGTGGCTCGCGACGTTGGCCTTGAGTTGGTCTCGACCACCGGGCACGACCTCGACGCCGGCTTCAACAACCCGGCCAATCACCCACACCTGACCGACGAGATCCGGGCGAAGATCACGCACGCCCACGATGAAGGTATCCGCGGCGTGATCGTCTTCTCCGGGAAGCGCTGCGGGTACTCCGACCACGACGCGATCGGCCACATGGTCGACGCTCTGGCGCCTCTTGCCAAGGAGGCCGGGCAGGCTGGCGTGGAGCTGTGGCTCGAGCTTTTGAACAGTCGGATCGACCATCCCGGGCAGCAGTGCGACCGCAGCGCGTTTGCGTTCGCGGTTGCCCTGGCTATTGACGCGCCAAGTTTCAAAGTCCTGTATGACTGCTATCACATGCAGATCATGGAGGGGAACCTGATGAGCACGATCAAGGCCAACCTCGATCTCATCGGGCACGTCCACACGGCCGGGGTGCCGGGTCGACGCGAACTCGATGATCGCCAGGAGATCAACTGGCCCGCTATCGCCGGCCTGCTCCACACGTCGGGCTATGCGGGTTGGGTCGGCCACGAGTTCGTACCCCACGGCGATCCGATCGCCACGCTGCGGAGCGCGCTGTCCCAATTCAGCCCCGTGTAGGGGGGCGACGGAGGGCACACCCAAAAGAGGGTCCTTTGGCCATTGACGATTACGCGGCCACATCGGAGGATGTTGCCATGCTTGATCATCTCTCCATCCAGTGTGCCGACGTCAAAGCCAGTTCCGTGTTTTACGATGCCGTGCTCTCAGTCCTTGGAGGCGCACGCATCATGGAATTCGACGACGCCCAGGTCGTCGGTTACGGCGTTCCGCCCATGCCCGACTTCTGGCTCGGTCCGCTGCAGATGGGCACCGGGTTTCGCGAATCGCACATCGCGTTCAGCGCACCGACCCGGGAAGCGGTGCGGGCCTTTCAGGCTGCTGCGGTAGCTGCCGGAGCGGAAGTCCTGCACGAGGCGCGGGTTTGGCCTGAGTACCACCCCAACTACTTCGGGGCGTTCGTGCGTGACCCAGACGGCAATAACGTGGAAGCGGTCTGCCACCTGCCCGGGTGAGCGCGGCCCGAAGGCGGGCCGGTCCCGGTGCCGCCTGAAGGGCTGTCGATCCCTGCCGGTTCAGGCGTTGATGAGCGTGGCCCGGAGGTGGCCGTCGAAGGCCTCGGGTGGCGCGTTCTCGGGTCCAGCGAACATGCCACCCATCATTGCCATCATGAGCGGGTCGTTCATCTGTAGATCGAAAAACTTGGCCCGGCGCGCGACGCGGTTGTCGCAGTCTTCGGCGGCCATGGACGCCATGAACATCGCAGCTTCCCGCAAGCGGCGCATCCGCTCGAGACGCTCGACCCCATAAGCTTCAAAATTCGCTGCGTTTGGACCAGCGTCGCGGATCGCGTCGCGAACCAGACGGGCGTCTCGCAATGCGATCGACAGACCCTGCCCGATGATCGGGCTGTTGTACCCGGCCGCGTCGCCGATCAATACGACCCCCTCGCAGTAAGGTTCAGGTGTCCACGTGTCGTCTCCTGCGAACGTCGCGAGTGGGCCGATCGGATTCGACGATGCCAACCGTTCACCGAAGGGCAGGCAGGCGAAATTCGCGCTGCGTAGGAACTCGGCGGGTCCGGCCGGCCCGGCGAAGCGGTTTTTCTGGCCGATCCCAGGGCTCCACCTTGAGTCGCAATGGTGGGCAACCGCAGCCGGACCACGGGCGGACGGAAACCCGGCCGCTGCCGGTGGGCGAAGAAGAGCCCAGTCTCTAGCGCTTCGTCTGCGGGAACGCCTTGGATCAAAAAAGTTGAGGCCGACCGCGGGTCATCAGGTGACGCTGACACCCACCCCCGTCGGCGTCCTACCGGCAACCGGGAATGCCATCGCCGTTCATTCCGCCGAATTCATCGAGATCGACGATGCCGGACGGATCGTCTGCCACCGGCGCTATCAGGACACGGGCCAACTCATGGCACAACTCCAACTCCAACCCGCGCCGTAATGCCGCCGTGGTGAGCCCGCGCCCTTCGGCGCAGAATCAGGCCAGAACGAGCTTGGCGCCCGTGGCGACGAGAAGCGTGATCAGCGCAGGGCGCACGACTCGCGTCGCGCGTCCCGAGGACAGGCGTGCGCCAACCCAGGCGCCGGGGATTCCGCCGATCAGCAGCGCGCCGGTAAGGCCAAGTTGAAAATTTCCCAGTAACACATGCCCGAATGCGGCGGCGGCGACCAGCGGGACCGCTTGCACAATGTCGGTGCCGACGAGACTCTTCGGAGAAAGCCTCGGGTAGAGCAATGACATCACCACGACCATAAGCGACCCCGACCCGACGGAGGTCAGGCCCACGAGCAGACCTCCGACCACGCCGAGAGCGATCGTCAGTGCCGGTCGAGCTGTGGGTTTGAGTGGCTTCGTGTCCGCGGGTGTGACCGGCGGGGTTGACGAACCGACCTCGGCGTAGCGGGTAGCGCGGGCATCGCGCGCCGCCAGGAGCGACCGGGCGAACATGGCGAGCGCAGCCACCACGAGCGTTGTGCCGATGAGACGTTTCAGCGTGCCCTCGTTGGAGCCGGTCAACCGGTTGGAGAGCAGAGAGCCGGCCAGACCTGCAGGAATTGACCCGACGCACAGCCATCGCACCAGATCCCAGCGAACCGTTTTCGCCGAAGCGTGCACCGAACCAGCCACGGGTTTGATGAACAGTGAGGCCACGAGATCAGACCCAACCGCGGTGGACGCGGGAACCCCGAGGGCCAGCAGCACCGGAGTGAGCACTGCGCCACCACCCATTCCGGTCAGGCCGATGGCCAAGCCGCCGGCCAATCCGGTGGCGATGAACTGGGGGCTCAAGGTGAAAACCGACATTGTTGATCAACTTAGTCGACAATTACCTCCGACGAATCTCAGCCTCATTCCGATCCGAAGAAATCGGTGAATGTACAGGCGGTTCAGCCTGTCGCGAGCATCGCCGCTTCCGCAATCGGATCTCCGGCGAGGCGGCTGTGCCACATCACGCGAGGTTGGGTCATGTCCCACGGTGTGGCCCGGTGTAGGAGACAGCGGTTGTCCCAGACGACCGTGTCCCCCACCTTCCAGTCGTGGTGGTAGACGCGGGGCGGGTGGCATGCGGCGTCGACGAGTTCCTGCAGGAACTGCTCCGACTCCGAGACTGACATTCCCGGAATATTGTGGGCATGACGCCCGATGGCGAGTGACCTGCGTCCCGTTTCAGGATGGACCTTCACCAGTGGCCGTTGAGGGACAGGTCCATCGTGGAACCCGTAACCGCTGTACTCACCGACCTGGCCCGGCCCGTCGACGACCTGATTGAGTTTGGACTGGCTGTGGTACAGCGAATGAAATGCCGACAGTCCGTCGACTTTCACCGTCATCGCGTGGTCGAGCGCGTCATACGCGGCCCTCATGTCGGCGAAGCCGGTGTGGCCGCCGACCGACGGCACGATTTCGGCACTGAACACCGCCCCTTTGGCTTGCACCGGCATGTATGTGCTGTCGGCGTGCCATCCCATGTTGCCCTTCAGTATCTTCATGACGTCATCATTCGCTGCTTCATCCCGAAGGGAGCCGTCTTTGCGGACGTTGCTGATCGCCGCTATCTCGAACTCCAGCGGACCGAAGCGTTTCGCAAACGCGATCTGCTGGTCCCGTTGCAGATGCTGGCCCGGGAAGATCAGGAGCGCGTAATCAAGCCACGCGTTGTGCAGATCGACCCACTCGGCGTCGGTCAGATCAGCGAGCGTGAGCCCTTTCACGACGGCCCCGAAAGTGGCGTCGAGCGGTCGAATCTCCATCGCTGCCTCCTCTCATCATCGACGCACCGTCCGTCGGAGACGTGCGTCGTGGTCCATGACAGCGCAGTGCAACGCGCACGTCAACTCCACCGGCCGGCCTGAGTGGCTCGCCGCGGCATGCACCTTCCGCCTCGGGGCTCGCGTCGCCCATGAATCTGGGTCCGCGCCTCCGATCGTCGCGATGGGAGGTATAGGGTCGCTCTCAGGGAACCCGTGGCTTGCGTTGCGGGGGAACAGGAGGATCCGATGTCTGATCTGCGTGCCGCCCATACGCCTTCCTCGATGTCGGAGCCGGTGCGGCCGAGCTACGCGTTTTCCGATCGGATCACGAACGACAAGGGAACCGTGTTCGCCTCGGGGGTGCAGGCGATCGCCCGGGTGCTGGTCGAGCAGTTGCGGGTTGACCGTACGAATGGACTTCGCACGGCCGCTTTCGCGTCGGGTTATCCGGGGTCTCCGCTGGCTGGACTCGACCGTGAACTGGCCCGGGCGGCCAATCTCGTGGCCACCGAACTTCCGATGGTGTTCCAGCCCGGGCTGAACGAGGAGCTCGCCGCCACCTCGGTCATGGGCAGCCAACTCGCGCAGGAGCACGGTGAGAACCGCTATGACGGAGTGATCGGGCTCTGGTTCGGCAAGGCACCCGGACTCGACCGGGCCTGCGATGCGATCCGCCACGCCACGTTTTGCGGCACTCACCGACATGGAGGTGTGTTGTGCGTCGTCGGCGACGACCCGGCAGCGAAGTCCTCCACGTTGCCGAGTAGCTCCGATGCGACGATGGTCGATCTCCACATTCCGATTCTGTATCCGGTGGACGTGCAGGATGCTTTGGATCTGGGACGCCACGGAATCGCGCTCTCGCGCATCTGCGGCCTGTGGGCCGGGCTGAAGGTGGTCGCGAACGTCGCCGACGGCACTGCGACGATACGACTCGATCCGGGTCGCGTGCGGCCCGTGACCCCCGAATGGCTCGTCGATGGAAAGCAGTACGTTCCGAAACCCGATGCCAGGTTTGTTCCGCCCCACAATCTGGGTATCGAACGCGAGATCCTTGAGGTGCGTTTGGAGATCGCCCGCAAATACGGTCTCGTCAATGAGCTGAACTGCGTTGAAGTCGATCCAGGTCCTTCAGCGCGCATAGGAATCACGGCATGTGGCTATACCTACGGCGAACTCCGCGAGGCGCTCTCGCGACTCGGGTTTCCCGACGATGCGTCGTTGAAGGCGGCTGGCATACGGCTGATGGCCCTACGCATGCCGTACCCGCTGGACCCGAGCGTTCTGAGGTCCTTTGCGCATGACCTGAGGGAACTCATCGTCGTCGAGGAGAAGAACCCGACGCTCGAATGGTTTGTGAAAGATGCGTTGTGGGGTTCGGCCGAACGGCCCGAGATCACCGGTAAGTTCGACCGTGAAGGGCGGCCGCTGTTCGGCCGGTCCGGTCATCTCGATGCCGACGCGATTCTCGAACCCTTACGCCGCAGGTTGGTGGCTCATCTCGGGGAAGACCGGGTGGCGCCGCTTCCCCCGAAGCCCCGGCAACACATCGCTCTCACTGATTCGCGAACGCCGTGGTTCTGTTCCGGTTGCCCTCACAACTGGGGCACCAAGGTGCCTGAGGGAACGCTGTACGGAGCCGGGATTGGATGTCACGTGATGACGGCGATCCAGCCGGCCGAGCGGGTCGGTGAACTGGCGGGCCTGTGCGCGATGGGTGGTGAAGGTATGGCGTGGTTGGGCATGGAGCCCTTTGTGACCCGAACCCATTTCATCCAGAACCTCGGCGACGGCACGTACTCGCACTCCGGGCAATTGGCGGTCCAGGCGGCGGTTGCGGCGAAGGCGCACATCACGTTCAAACTTTTGTACAACGGCGCTGTGGCGATGACCGGTGGTCAGGACGCGCCGGGTCAACGGAGCGTCGCGGACACGGTCACCATCCTGCTGCACCAGGGCGTGAGCCAGGTCCTCGTCACAACCGACAACGTCGACGATTATCGCGATGTCGCTCTGCCGACGGGCGTTCAGGTTTGGGACCGGACCCGCATCGTTGAGGCGCAGGAACGGCTCCGGGATGTCGAGGGCGTGACGGTCCTCATCCACGAGCAGCCCTGCGCCGCCGAGCTGCGCCGTGACCGAAAGCGAGGGCTTGCACCAACGCCGAAATCGCGGGTTTTGATCAATGAACGGGTATGTGAGGGGTGCGGTCACTGCGGAGAGACGAGTGCCTGCCTTTCGGTGCAGCCGGTCGAGACGGCCTTCGGACGGAAGACCCGGATCGACCAGACGACCTGCAATCTCGACATGTCCTGTGTGCAGGGCGACTGTCCGAGTTTCATGACGGTTGACGTTGATCCGTCCGCCCGGGCCGCCACGATGCCTGTCATGGAGCCTCCCGAGGCGGTCGAACCGGTCTTTCGCGTCGACCGTTCGGACTGTACGATCCGCATGGCCGGAATCGGCGGCACCGGCGTTGTGACCGTGAGTCAGGTTCTCGGAACGGCGGCGCTGCTTGAAGGTCGCCACGCCAAGGGCCTCGACCAGACCGGCCTCTCGCAGAAGGCCGGACCGGTGGTCAGTGACCTTCGGATCGGCACAGGTGACGCCCATCACTCCAACAAGGCCGGCGACGCCACGGCCGATGTTCTCTTGGCTTTTGACCTTCTCGTTGCCGCCGATGAGGCGATCAGTGCGTCGTTGCACGCAGATTCCATCATCGTCGGCTCGTCGAGCCGGGTGGCCACGGGCCTGCGGGTCGTGCATCCCGATCGACCGGCTGTTCCCCAGGCCGACCTGATCGATCGGCTGAGCGATATCAATGGAGATGTCCCGGTGGTCTGTGATGCGTCGAACATGACGACTCAGCTTCTCGGTGACGCGAGTACGGCCAACATCTTCGTGCTCGGTGTGGCGTATCAGACCGGTGCGATCCCGGTGGGTGCCTCGTCGATCGAGGAGGCCATCGCGCTGAACGGCGTGGCCGTCGAGAAGAACCTGGCCGCGTTTCGATGGGGTCGGGCGTGGGTGGTTGTTCCGGAGGCGGTCGAATCGGCCTGCGTAAGCGCAGTCGGTCGCACTCCCGGTTCGGCGAATGACCCGGGAGTGCCGGTGGGGTCCCTCCCATCGGTGCTTGAGCTAAGGATAACTGAGTTGGGGAGACTCACGGGACTCGACGAGTTGGTACGTTCGCGTACTTTTGAACTCATCGGTTTCCAGGACCGACGGTGCGCATCGGACTATCTCGACATGGTTGAGAAGGTGGCCGCACGCGAGTCTGCGGTGCTGCACGAGTCGACGTTTGCCCTGACGCGGGCGGTGGCGCGCTACCTCTATCAGCTCACCGCGTACAAAGACGAGTACGAAGTCGCCCGTTTGCTTACCGGACCCGAAGCTCGCGCGGCGGCCGAGGCGGTCGGGGGAAAACGGGCCAAGGTCACACATCTTCTCCACCCGCCCATGTTGCGCGCACTCGGGATGCGATCAAAGCTCAAGTTCGGGCCCAAAATGCGGCCACTGCTTGGCATTCTCGCCCGGGGCAAGCATCTCCGGGGCACGGCCTTCGACCCGTTCGGCTATGCGCATGTCAGGAAGCTCGAACGTGAGCTTGTGGCGGAGTACCGGGTGACGGTCTCCATGTTGTGTGACCGCCTGACCGTCGACAACCATTCGCGGGCGGTCGAGATCGCCGAGTTGCCCGACCAGGTCCGGGGATATGAGAGCCGCAAAATGCAGCGGGCCGACGAATACCGTGTCGCACTCGCCGCGAAGCTTCAGCGGCTTTGATGAGCCGCTACCTCGGGCGGCCAAGGACCATGGTGTCGTAGGCGCCCACCCGAGTCCAGCCGATGTGCGTGAAGGCCGGTTCCATGATGTTTGCGCAATGACCCGGGGAGTTGATCCAGCCTTGCAACATGGCGGTGGCCCCGGGATAGTTCCACCCGACGTTCTCACCCCAGGTGCCCCAGATGAAACCGGCGGCCGTCATGCGCTGTCCGGCGTTCGAACCACCGGCTCCGGTGTGCGTCATCGTGCTGATCGAATCCTGGTAGCTCGACTGCACACGGGCGGCTTCTTCCAGTCTCGCGTCCCATGCCAACGGCGGCGCGGCGGCAAAGGCAGTGGCACCGCATGACCGGGCCTGACTTCGAGCCTGGTTGACCATGGCCAGCCACGTCACCGAATCACCCGTTGCGGGCGGCGGGGGTGCCGGAATCGTGGCGAGAGTTGGCGGAATCGTCGCAACTGTCGCAATCGTGGCGAGAGTCGGCGGAGTGGTCGGGGGAACGATCACGATCAGCGGGATGAGATTTGGAATCGTCGGAAGCGTGACGATCGTGGGTGGCACCGGTGGGACCGTAGCCGGCGGTGGCGTGCTTGTCGGGGGAGCGGTGGTCGGAGTTGGGATTACCGTCGTTGCGACCGACGGTGGCGAAGCGGTGCGACATGCTCCCGCCACATGATCCAGCAGTTCTGTTGCCAGAGCGGTAAAGCTTGCGGTCGAATTGACAAACAATATGCGCGCATTTGATTTCCTCGGCTCGCTCCTCGATGTCTTCATCGTCTTCCACGCCGTGCGCAGCGACCTCAACGTTCCGACGCCCGAGCGGTAGATGGGGGCGATATCTGTGGGTGCGCTCGCTCCCACCCGCGAGAGACTGAAGCGAAGTTCATCGATCGCCGTTACACCAGTTGCAAATGGCGTGGCGAGTTCATCCAAACGGAGGCTGAGTGGGCGAGTGGTGAACTCCTCGCGAACCGTGAAACAGTAACTCGACACGGTGGCCACCGGTCGGGGTTGCGCCAAAACCGGCACTGCTTCGAGGAGCGCGCCAGCCCCGAACGTTGCGGCGACGAGAACCTGAGTGAGTCGTACTTTTCGCATGGTTGGCCCGAATTGTCTTCGGCAGAACGCGGCTGAACCTTGAGTCGGGAATTCGCGGTGAGGATTTGTCGGTGAGTCTGAAGCTGGCAACAGAGCGTCGATTCTCAACGAGTGAGGCCGACGATGTGCGTCCACTGCCCGGCGCCGACGGGCATCACGCTCAGTCGGTTGGCCTTTTGCAGGAGATGGAAGTGCCCGAGGGAATCTGTATGTTCGCGTAACATATGGAGTGACAGCACTTCGGGAAAGCGTTCGACGAAGCGAACGTCACGGCTGATCCATCGCGGCTTTTCCGGTTTGGAATCGGAATCGAAGTAATGGCTCGTCGTGTCGAACTGGGTCGGGTCGGTATACGGCTGCCCTACGATTTCCGCGATGCCGGCGATGCCCGGCACCTTGCAACTCGAGTGCGCGAAGAAGAACTGGTCGCCCGACTGCATGGCACTCATCCAGTTGCGGGCTCGGTAGTTGTGCACGCCGTCCCAGCGAAACTTCTTCTTCGGCGCCCTGGCCAGATGATCGATCGAAAGTTCTTCCGGTTCCGACTTCATGAGCCAATAGGCGATGCCCTCGGCGCTGCGTTCCATGTCGTACGGCACGGTCAAGAGGTTATCCGCCCAGGGGCCAGTGGCCTAATAATGTGGCGGTACGGAGCCAAAATGGTTCCACCGTGCGGCACTGTGGCGCCAATCTGGCACCGTATCACCGCCGCCGATAGTTAGTTCACTTCGGGAACATCTCGTACGCGCGCATATCATCGACGGTGGCGTAGGTGCGATCGACGCAGGCGTTGATGAGATCGAGTCCCCGCTGGTTCGACGCGGGCACGGCAATCGCTGCGAACGAGGCCATCATCGCCACTGTCAGAAGCGATCGACGGACGTCGTCTTCGAACCGGTCGTAGGAGTATCCCGGGACTCCGGACTCACAGAGCGTGCGGTAGTAGGTGTGCATGAGTTCGGGCGTCTGGGCGCGTCTGGTCTGGTCATCCATCGACCATGCGATGAAATATGCCACGTCGAGCGCTCCGACCGCTTGAACACACAACTGCCAGTCGATGAAGTAGAGCGGTGAGACTCCCGCAGCCGCCCCGTCGTTGAACAACACGTTGTCGAGGCGCAGGTCCATATGGGTGAGCGTGAGGGGCCCTCTGGCGATACCTTCGTCGACCATCTGCATTGTCTTGGTTCGCAGGAGATCAGCCACCTGTCGGCCGGTTGAGGAGAGCCGCTCACCGTACGCCGCCAGGAATGGCTCGTACACCATCCCGTACTGGGCCTCACCTTCGCGGTATTTGCCCTCGTTGCCCTTCGACAGCCAGTTGAACGTCGGGTCCCGGTCGATGTTCCAGTGATGGGCGTGGAGCCTGGCGAGTTCGGCCATCACGGTGATGGCGTCATCTGCGGAACAACCGGCCACCTGATCGGGGACCCGGCAGTGCGAGAGGTCTTCGAGAATGAGCGCGAAGGCCCGCCCCGACGAATCCACCTGGGCGACGTACGAGCGTGGGATGTTGGCGATGTCGCCCGTTGCATGGTTGTAGAAGTTGATCTCGCGCTCGTAGAAGCCAAACGTCTGGACGAGGTCAAGGATCGGTTCGTGGGGCGAGGCCAACTTCGCGATCACCGATGAGGGCCCGGTCCCTTCCGAGTACTCGAGCGCCAGGCGTCCGAGCACGCCGAGCATCCCGACCCCTTCCCCGATGATGGTCGCTGACACCTTGGAGACACGGCCTCCGAGTTGACAGTGCTCGTTCAACCATTCCGGGGTGATCTGGTCGGGGCTGGATGGATACAGGGTCACGCGGGCCTCGTTTCGTGGTGATCGATGAAGCGAACCCTATTCGACCAAGGCCCCGGCGCGTCGGGCATCGCCGTGAGGAGCTTCGGGGCCAGCCAGTTTCCATTTGTACCCCAACATCTGACAGTCTTTGTGACATGACTGACGCATTGGACTCACGACCGCGGGTGACCGACTGGTCCAGCGATTACGACATACTCGACCCGGAATACGTGACGAGCCCCTATCGGATCTGGGACGAGCTCCGGGAGGGGTGTCCGATAGCGCACACCGATCGCTGGGGTGGCTCGTGGTTGCCCACCACATACGCCGACGTCACCGAGATCGCTCGGGACATCCAGCGTTTCCCGTCGGGCAACGGCATATCCGTCATGCCGCCCCCTGCTGGCGTGGGTGCCCCCGGTGGTCCACCACCGCTCCTCGCGTCGGGGGTGCCGCCGATCAGTGCCGACCCGCCGCTGCACACATGGACCCGCCGCCTGGTGCTCCCGACCATGAGCCCGCAGCGCGTCGCCGAGTACGAAGTGATGACCCGGGCCCTGTGCCGTCGCCTTGTCGACGATGCGCTGGCCAGGGGATCGTTCGACCTGGCGGCCGACTACGCCCAACAGATTCCCGTCCGCGTGATCGGCCACATCCTCGGGGTACCGGAGTCGATGTCCGACACGTTCACCGATTGGGTGCGTGACACGCTTGAGTTTGCGCACGACCCGGAGCGGCGCCAGCGCGGGTTCATCGGTATCGTCACCTACCTCAATGGTGCCCTCGATGAGCGCCAGGCCAACCCCACCGACGATTTCATAAGCGAGCTCCTCGCGTCGGAGCACGACGGGAAACCGATCGAGCGGTCCGTCGTCATGGGAATGTGCGCGCTGCTTCTCGTGGCCGGGATCGATACGACCTGGTCGTCGATCGGCTCGGCGCTGTGGCACATGGCGACCCATCCGGAAGATCGCCGTCGGCTCATCGCGGAACCCGAACTCATGCCGACGGCCATCGAAGAGCTACTCCGGGCGTACTCGCCCGTCACGATGGCGCGGCGACTCTCCGATGATGTGGAGTTCCAGGGTTGTCCGATGAAGGCCGGTGACCGGATCCTGATGAACTTTCCGGCGGCGAACCGTGATCCCTCGGTATTTCCCGATGCCGACAAGGTGATCCTCGATCGTCAGGTCAACCGGCATGTCGCCTTCGGGGCCGGAATCCACCGGTGCGCGGGCTCGAACCTGGCGCGTATGGAACTGCGGGTTTCGATCGAGGAGTGGCTCGCTCGCGTCCCGGAGTTCGAGATCAGCGATCCGGCTGCGGTCACCTGGGCCGGAGGTCAGGTCCGCGGTCCTCGGACCGTACCCGTCGTCTTCTGACCAGTCGGCACGCTTCTTGGGCCACTGGAGTGGTTTCGGTGCACTGAGATCGACTGAGCCATCGGCGCGTACTACCGTGGGCCGAAACGAAGGAGGGCCACGATGGCGCGTCAACTGGTGAACGGTGTCGAGTTGTTCTACGAAGACACGGGTGGGGCGGGGGAGGTCATCCTGTTCCATCATGGCTATACCGGGAGTCACGACAGCTGGCCGCCGATCATCGCCCACCTGAAGGACAGGTACCGCTGCGTGATGATGGACTCGCGTGGTGCCGGTGACAGCGCCCACCCCGAAGATGGCTACACGATCGAGCAGTACGCGGCCGACGTGATCGGCATGGCCGATGCCCTCGGCATCGATACGTTCACGTATGTGGGTCACAGCATGGGCGGCGGCGTCGGGATGTGGCTGGGACTCGAGTACCCGGATCGCCTGAACCGCCTCGTACTTGTGGCCCCGATACCTTCGGGTGGAACGGCCGCTCCTGCCGCGGTGCGGGAGGCGGCCGCGAAACTTTGGCACGACCGCAACGCCGAGGAACTGGTCAGGCAGCGGATGGTCGGTGCCGCGCGACCTGAAATCAACGACGAGGTGAAGACCAAGGAAGGCGTGGACCGGGCTCTGTCGGTCTCCAAGGGACACTACGAAGGTTCGTGGGAGACGATGGCAGCGTTCAATGTCACCGACCGGCTTGGTTCTCTGACAACGCCAACGCTCATGATGGCCGGCGCAGCTGACGGGTTGGTCCGGGCCAACGTCGAGGACTATCTCCGTTTGCCCAACGCCACGCTCCACGTGTTCAGTCGGGTGGGCCACCTCGTACCCCGTGACGTTCCCGATGACTTTGCCGCAGTGCTCGCTGACTTCATGGAGCACGGGGCGGTCACTGCGGCGACGCTCATGGCCCGCGTCAACGGCGCGTGACCAGCGACCCGGCGTTCAGCGGCCCCGCGTTCAGGCCCCTGCCATAGTGGGGCATGATCATTCGCACCCTTGATGGAATTGCCGGAACTGAGCGTGACGTGTCGGGGCCGGGTTTCCGGAGCCGGCGCATTGTGCTCAACCGAGACGGCATGGCCCACTCCCTTCACTGGACCGAAATCCCCGCAGGAACAGTGCAGAACCTCTGGTACAAGCAGCATCTCGAAGCAAATCTCGTGATCAGCGGCACCGGAGAGGTCGAAGACCTTGCGACGGGCGAGATCCATCCGCTGGCCCCGGGTACGCTCTACGCGCTCGACAGGCATGACCGCCATATCGTGCGCGCACACACGGATCTTGCGTTGGTCTGTGTATTCACGCCTGCCTTGACCGGCACCGAAACCCACGACGCCGACGGTAGCTATCTGCTTGTCGAGGAGTAGCACCGCCCGTTCAGGAACTCACCGCTGTTCGAGACTGCTCAGGGAACCCTCTCAGTGCTGCTGGCGATGTCCTGGCGCCGGATTTGCTGTTCGACGCCGGACTGGGCTTCGGCCTCGATGACCAAGTGCCTCTTCGCGTAAGAAGACTGTGACTCCGAGCGCTACCGCAATCCAATACCCGTGCGAGATGGCGAAGAAATTGACATCACACTCTCCTGCGCTTCAGTGCACTAGGCGTGGGGCGGCTATGACCATCCACTGTCATATCCGCCCCACTTGGGGGGGAGGGAATCCCTGCTGTTCGCTTACGATCTGTTCGTTAACGATCGTCG
This sequence comes from Acidimicrobiia bacterium, assembly GCA_031383405.1. Lineage (GTDB taxonomy): Bacteria > Actinomycetota > Acidimicrobiia > Acidimicrobiales > JANYDT01 > JANMZO01. The sequence continues at coordinate 23,200 of JANMZO010000279.1, forward strand.
GGTTCGACGTTCTATCCCCGCTCGTCACCGAAACCAAACGTGTTCCCGAGAATTTCCAATTCTTCTGTAAGCGCACACGGGTATGACTTGGACCCGGTGCTCGTTGGTTTGCCGTCGGGCGCAAACGGGTACCGCACGGCATGCCCAAAATTATTCATAAGCCGCTTCGCCTTGCTCTCAAGCCGTCGGCTGACTCCGCCCCGCCTCTCACCCCGGCCGTCGAGGCCCATCTCCGACAGGCCGCCTCGCATATTCGCAGTGACAACACGAACAGCACGAGCGACCAGCCGGAGACCGCATGAGCCGCATCTCGTTTCGTCAATGGTTCTACGCGTTCACCGGCGACCGAAAACGGGAGGCTGAGGCCTTGGCGAAAGATGTCGTGGCTGCGCGAAGCTCCGGGCCGGAATCGAACGACGGCGACCCATCACCAGCGCTGGTTGCCTCCGCCGAGAACGCGGTCCGGGCCGCGCACGGCGATCTTGGG
>JANMZO010000297.1:0-12890 GCA_031383405.1 Acidimicrobiia bacterium
CTTATCGACCCAATCGGCGAGCGCCCAACACCGTTCCAATGGAACGTGTCGACCCATGAACGGGCCTACCTCGATGGTTCCACCAAGCGAAGCAGACACTCCGCGCTCCACGATTGCCGCCGCAGAACACGGCCCATTTCATGCCGTTCTCAGCGCCACACAGGACGCTATCCTCTTTGTTTCCGAGTCCGGTGAAGTTCTTCACTGGAACAATCGTGCGGAAACGCTGTTTGGATACGAGGAAATTGGCCTGCCGTCACTGGTCCTTAGCGACCTGATCGATGGCGTTGATCGTCCACAGATTCTGCAGACGTTGGCCGCGGACCGCGAACTACAGGTTCGGCGGCGTGACGCCTCCGTCGTGCCTGTCGTCGTGACTACCGGTAGCTGGTTCGATCTTGGCCAGCACCACTGGACCGTGTGCATTCGCGACATCTCTCCGGAAGAGCACCTCGCGGCCCGACTCGATCAACTGGCCTTCAACGATCCGCTCACGATGTTGGCAAACCGCGCTCTGTTTGCCAATGGCGTCGAACATGCGCTGAAACGACTGGGGCGGGCGGCTTCAAATGTCGGGGTGTTGTTTCTCGATTTGGATGATTTCAAACGAATAAACGACTCATTCGGGCACGCGGTCGGCGACACGCTTCTCATCTCCATGGCCGAAAGGCTCCTCCGGTGCGTCCGAAAAGGCAACACCGTCGCTCGACTCGGCGGAGACGAGTTTGCCATCCTCATCGAAGACGCCAGTGATGTATTGACCTCGTTGGAGATCGCCGATCGCATCGTGACGGCGATGATTCCGTCGTTCACAATCGGAAGCATCGAAATCGACGTCTCGTGCAGTGTCGGGGTGGCCCTGGCCATCGACCCCAACACGTTGGCGTCCGAACTGATGCGCGACGCCGATCTTGCGATGTATGCGGCCAAAGCTCGCGGCAAGAACTGCATCGAGCTTTACGAAAACAGCATGCACATGGCGACTCTCGACCGGGTTCGGCTCGAAGGTGACCTTCGACGCGCCGTCGAGCGAAACGAGATCGTGCCGCACTACCAGCCCATCTTCGATCTGGCGACCGGACGCATCACCGGCTTCGAGGCGCTTGCGCGCTGGTACCACCCCGAACGGGGCATCGTGGGTCCGGATCTGTTCATAGAAATCGCGGAGACGACGGGCCTCATAGTTCCGATCGGCCGGGCCGTGCTCAACCTGGCCTGCCGGCAAACCCGATCGTGGCAGCAGGAGTTCCCCGAGCACGACCGGCTGACAATCTCGGTGAACCTGTCGAGCCGACAGATCGAAGATCCGGGAATTGTGATGACGGTAGCGGATGCGCTGGCTGACTCCGAACTTGTCTCCGATCGGCTGACCCTGGAAATCACCGAGAGTCTCGTGGTCAAAGAAGCTGGAAGCCCCCGTGGTCGCTTACGCGAGATCTCACGCCTCGGCGTCGTGATCACTGTTGATGATTTCGGGACGGGTTACTCCTCTCTCTCCTATCTGCAGGACCTTCCGTTGAGCGGGCTCAAAGTCGACCGGTCATTTGTCGGCCGAATCGGTGATCCGCGTGGGGACTCGCTCATTCATGCCATTCTCGCGATGAGTAATAGCCTCGGTCTGACGGTGGTGGCCGAAGGCATCGAGACCGCGGAGCAACTTCGTGCGCTGGCCAAGGCCAAGTGCGGTTACGGCCAGGGCTACCTCTTTGCCCGGCCCCTCCCCGCAGTCGACGCGCGGGAGTTTCTTGAGCGTTCACAGCCCTTCGGACTTTGAGCCACCGTGCCGGGTCTTCAGCCATTCGAACGACTCCCGAGAGTGACTGAGTTTCAATTTTTCATCGCATAATTCAAACGACATCTGCGACACAGTCTCAAACAATTCTCACTAGCGTTTGAATATTCTTTCAAGAGTGCGCCGGTGATCTCTGGTCTCGACGATTTCCCACCGAAGCACCGGGCATGACTACGTCGAAGTCCCCGGCACTGACAGCAGCACAGGAAGCGCTTCTGCATGAGCATCTGCCGATCGTCAACTACATGGTGAATGACCTGATCCGGCGGGTGCCCAACTACATCCAGCGAGACGATCTCACGTCCGCCGGGATGCTCGGACTGGTACAGGCTGTGCGCTCGTTCGACACCACCCGGGAAGCGAAGTTCGCCACCTTCGCCCGGGTTCGCATCCAGGGCGCGTTGCTCGACGAACTCCGCTCACGGGACTGGGCCACCCGCGGCGTACGCAAGCAGGCCCGCCATATCGAGTCGGTGAGCGAGTCGCTATCGAGCACACTCGGTCGGCAACCAACGTCGACCGAACTCGGGCAGACCATGGGTGCCAACGCCGACCAGTTGCACCGTTTGAAGGCCGACCTTCACCGTGCCACCGTGTTGAGTCTGGATGGGGCTACCGCCGAAACAAACCGTACACCGCTCGATATTTTGGCCATCCACCACGAGGACATAGATCCGGCGGATCAACTCGTCCAACGCGAACTCCAGTCGTATGTGCGTGACGCTGTCGCCAACCTTCCCGAGCGCCTTCGCCACGTCGTCGTCGGGTATTTCCTCGAAGAGCGCCCGATGGTCGAACTCGCAAAAGAACTTGGCGTAACCGAGTCACGCATCTCCCATATGCGCTCGGAAGCGCTTGCGCTCATGGCTGAAGCAATCCAGTCGGCAACGACCGAGAGCGAGCCGTCGGTTGAGGAAACCGGAGTCGCCCAGCGTCGGCGGACGGCATACTATGCCGCGGTTGCCGCAACGTCCGACTACCGGGCCCGCCTCGTGAAGACGCCGCAATGGCAGATCCAGAGCAACGCCGGCGCAACCGCCTAGGGCGGACTGCGCATTTGGTCCTAGTTGGTCCTAGTTGGTCCTAGTTGGTCCTAGTAGGCGCCAAGTCCGGGGGCGAGGACACAACCGGGGCCGGAGAGGCACCCGAATTGAGCGTCTACCGGACTTTCGGTGTGCCGACGACGTAGCGGTTACGGCCCGACGTCTTCGCTTCGTACATCGCCGCATCGGCGACACGAACCAGTTCAACCGGATCGATGGCGGGGTTCTGACACACTGCAATGCCGATCGAGACGGTCTGCAACCAATCTTCGGGGAGAACCTTTCCACAGAGGATCGGTGTGTCGCCGAGAAGCCGGGTGGCGAGCGCCTCGGCCCCCCGCTGACCTGTCGCCGGGCTGACTATGAGGAACTCCTCGCCACCCCAGCGGGCGGTGACGTCATAGCCTCGGATCACCTGTTCGAGCGCCCGGGAAAACGACTTGAGCACCTCATCGCCGGTCTCGTGCCCGAGCTTGTCATTGACGTTCTTGAACTTGTCGAGGTCCATGAGTAGGACTGTGTACTCCTCCCCGGTTCGCCGGGCCCTGGCACTTGCTTGCGCCAACGCTTTCGACGCGCGCCGACGGTTGCCAATCCCGGTGAGTTCGTCAGTCTCGACCTCGGCCCGGAGGCGAGCGGTCTGTTCTGCCCGCCTAACGAACGCCATCAGACGATCGGTGATCTCGTCGAGACGAGTGTCCTGCGGTGGCGTGCCACCCTCACCCCACCACACTTTCAGCGTGACGGTGCCGGCCCGTTCAAGCGACTCCTCACGAACGATCGGGTTGACGTTCGCCGGAAACAGGCCCGCCTCGGTCAGGAGGGGACCGCCAAACCGCGGAACTTCGAGAAGCAGAGAAGCCCCAACCGCTCCCGGTAACGTTTGCATGGTCGAGACGATTTCGTAAAGATCGGACTCGTCGTATTCGTCACCGAGCGAGCCGATAAGTTCCATGGCCTTGGCTGCGGCGGCCGCCCGGCGAAGATACTCCGCCTCAATCAACAGCGAGAGCATCGAGGTGAGGTACTCGGAGATGCGGTCCAGGAGCCCGGCCGCAAGCAGCGACGAAGGAACTCCGGTGACACCGATGTATCCGATTGGGTTCGCTTCTTTTCCGTAGAGCGGAGACGCGTGAAGCTCCCGGGGCGACCCCAACCGCTCCGCCTGCTCTTTTTCCTGAGTCTCCTCGCTGGGCCAGTCGCCCTGCGTGCAGTACACCGGCGGAAGGCCCGGGGACGAGAACGCAAAGGCGCAGCCTTCGATCGGCGCGCACTGGGTGAGTGTGTTCAGCACAGCTGCGGCGAACTCACCGACTCCGAGTCGGGCCGATGCCAATTTTGAAAGCTCCATGACACTGTTCGACACGATCAGCGATGTGAGCATCTCGGTATGCTGGGAGTCTGCGTTCCTGAGCGAGGCCATAAACGTGGCCTGCCTTCCGTCGAGATCCGCGAGGGCCCGCGATGAGCCACCTGGCCCTGCCCGCAGGGTCAGACCGACGCCACGTGGTGGCGCGTCGAGGCGTATCATCGCTCGCGACCTGCAACCGTAACGACTTGCTGCACCCGGCGCTCGGCATCGGCGAGAACGGCCTTTGGGTCCTCGGATCCGAGACCGATCGCTTTGAGCACGGCGTCGGGCCGGGTGATTTCCGCTGACCCACCGCCGAAGGGACTTCCGCTTAGTACGGCACCGAGCCGGACGCCCGCCCACACGACCCTGGCCAACGATTCGCTGAGTGCCTCGGGCGCTGCATGGTGCCAACGCACGGCTCGCACAATCCGGTCGGGCAGGAGCCACTGCTCCATCCGATCGGCCCCGGTGTCGGTATGGGTGCGGCCGAAAAGCACCTTCTCCTGCTCAAGGATCGTCCGGCCGCCAGCGCTCAGACGGCCAGCACAAATTCCATGAAGTTCATGATCGAGCCGGTAGAGCATGAGATCGCCGAGATCATGCAGAATTCCGGCGGCGAAGGCCTCTTCCACGTTCGTTCCCAGTCGTTGAGCGACCGCGGAACTGGCCGCTGCAGCGGCGACGGACCGGACCCAGAACCCCGACGGACAACCAATGTCATCCGGTCCGAGTACCAGGGCGGCAGTCCGCGAAGTGGCAATCGCCTCGACTGCGGTCGAGCCCAGAATGACCATCGCCTGCCGGACGCTTGCCACCCGGCGGGACTGGCGAAGGTGCGGCGCGTTGGCGGCCTGGAGCACAACTGCGGTAAGCGACGGATCGATCTCGACCAGAGGGGTCAGCTCAGATCCGGATTTGACGGTCAGTTCGTGCAAAACGGCTGCCGCGATCAACGGCTGGGTTGGAAGAGGACGGGACCCTTGGAAAGTCACGATGGTCATGGTTGAGGCTTTCGGTGTTGTGCGGTTGATGCTTTCGGTGTTGTGCGGATCTGGTGACATGCCGCGTGCCGTGCGTGGCAACCCAACGCGGGCCTGCTTTTGTGTCGAGAAGCAATTGTTCACTGGTCGAGAATGCGGGTTCACGTGGGGCGCATGAACTCTTCCCGGAAGAAGACTTCGTGCCAACGTTCTGCGCTGGTGCACCTCGTCGCTTGCGAACCCATATCGTGTGGCGACGGCCATACGTGCGGAATTTTGCCGTTGAAAACGGAACAATTTTCTGACCCTCGGCGCCCTCTATCCGAGGTTGCAGCCCTCCCCCCCAGAACGAATCCCGACCGCTGACGGTTGACCGGTGCGATCAACGGATCGCCGAGACCACTCGACCGGAAACGCCCAACCCGAGCACGCCCGCGCCACCGTGACGCGGGCATCCGACCATCCCAGGGAAACTCATCAGCTTTTCGTACGGGCGGCCGATCAGATGGCGTGAACATCTGACGAGAAACTGTGGATTCCTGTGAGCCTTTCCGACATCAGCAACGCGTTACTCAAAGAACAGGCCCTCCTGGAGATGCTGCTCTTCAAATTGGAAGAGGAGCACCTCATCCTCGCCGCGGGCCGGACCCGGTGGCTGGCTGCGGCAACTCGCGAGGTGGAGGCTGTCCTCGCCGAGATTCGACGATGCGAACTGCTGCGGGCGACTCTCGTTGCCGGCGCCGCACCCGCGCTCGGCCTCGGAGCCAATCCAAGCCTGCGGGATCTAGCGGAGGCAGCTCCGGAACCATGGGACTTCATCCTGGATCAGCATCGTCGTTCCTTCCTAGAAATCGCCGACGATATCGGTGCTCAAGCCAACGCCAACAAGCAGCTTCTGAACCGCGGCGCAGCAGCGACCAAGGACCTCCTCGAACGCGCCGCACGCGAACGCGCTGCGGGTCGGGCCGGGGCACGAGGAAACGAGACTTCGTTCCTCGTCGATCAGGCTCTCTGATGAGCAGCTTCGGAGCGCTGAGCGTCGGCCTTTCGGGCCTGCTGGCCCACCGCAAGGCACTTGACACGGCCGGCCACAACCTCGCCAACGTCAATACTCCCGGGTACAGCCGACAGCGGGTGGATCTCAACGCGCAAACGAACCCGGTGGCCGCCTCAATCTTCGCCGGCACTGACAGCTCGGGGAAAGGGGTTCGAGCCGGATCCGCATATCGGCTCCACGACCAGTTCAACGAGGTTCGGGCTCTGCAGGAACACGCGCAGGACTCCTCGCTCAAGCAGTCGCAGCAGGTGCTGACGCAGATCGAATCGGCCGTCAATGAGCCCAGCGATACCGGCCTGTCCGCGCAAATGAACACGTTCATGGCCGCCTGGCACGATGTGGCGAACCGACCCGACGATCTGGCCGCCCGACGCCAACTCATAGAGACGGCCACGACGCTTGCCGCCTCGTTCGGACAACTCGACAACGCATTGAGTTCGCTCGCTACGAATGCCAGTTCCGAACTGACCTCGCAGGTCGTCGACGTGAACACGACCGCAACACAGGTCGCGGATCTCAACAACCGGATTCTCGCCAGCGTCAACGCCGATCTTCCGTCCGCGGATCTCATGGACCAACGCGATCTGCTCATTCAGAAGCTTTCTGAACAGGTCGGTGCCACGGTACGCCAACAGGACAACGGTGTCATCGACGTATACGTCGGCACGATGGCTCTCGTCCGCGGAAACCGGACCGAACCGCTCCGGGTCGATGCGACCACCACGCCCGGGGTGAACACGGTGACATGGGAACGACTGGGGGTTGCGGCGACTGCGGGCGGGAGCGTCGGCGCGCTCCAAGCTGCGATCAACACGACAATTCCGAGCTACCGCACGCAACTGACCGCTGTCGAACAACAACTCACGACCGATGTGAACACGATTCATGCGACGGCCTTTGACCTCACCGGTACCCCCGGCCTGCCGTTCTTCCAAATGGGCACGACCGGCATCGGCGTGAACCCGACCATCGCCAACGATCCTTCGAAGCTTGCGGTGGCCGCCACCGCGACCGGTCTGCGTGACGGCTCGGTCGCCGCCAAGATCGCCGAGATCAAAGGGCCGGCCAATGTGTATAACGCTCTGGTGCTCCACCTCGGTGTCGAAAGCCGCGCCGTCAACCGTCAGGTCACGACCCAATCAACGGTTACGGAACAGGTTGACGCGGCGCGTGAGTCGATGTCGGGGGTCAACATAGATGAAGAGATGACCAATATGGTGGCGATCCAGCGTGCGTTCGACGCATCAGCCCGGTTTCTGACCGCGGTTGACTCAATGCTTGAAACACTGATCAAGAGCACCGGCCTCGTCGGTCGTTAGGAGAAGATATGTCCGCATCCTTTCGTGTCACCCAGCGCGGTGTTTCGCTCGGCACCCAGTCGAACCTGCAGCGCGGCATCTCCCAACTTCAGGGCCTTCAGGACAAATTGTCCTCGGGCCGCGAGATTTCACGTCCGTCGGACTCACCGGGCGGTACGGCTTCGGCGCTCAGTCTGAGGTCCGACATTGTCCGCCAGGGCCAGTTCGACCGCAACGCGAACGACGGCGGCGGCTGGCTGGCCGAGGCCGACAATGCGCTGCAGAGCAGCACCCAGGTTCTTCGGCGTGCACGCGATCTCGGTCTCTCGGCGGTCAACGGCGCACTCAGCCAAGCCGATCGCGAAGCTCTCGCGGTGGAAGTCGACGGACTCCGTTCGCAGCTTCTCGGGTTGAGCAACTCGACTCGACTCGGACGCCCGCTCTTTTCGGGCAATGCCGTGCAACCAACGGGCCAACCGGATGTCTCTTACGACGCGACCGGCAATTACGTCGGCGACAGCGGTGCGGTGATCCGTCAGATCTCCGAGGGCTCATCGGTGCAGGTGAACCTGACCGGGCCGACGGTGTTCGGGCCGGCCGGGGCAGATGCATTCAAGGTTCTCTCGGACCTGGCCAACAACATCCGCACCAACCCTTCGATTGTGGCATCGGTGAGCATTCAGGATCTCGACACCGCCATGAACCGCGTGCAGACCAGCCTGGCCACGATAGGTGCACGTACGAACCAGCTGGAGACGATTCAATCCCAAAACGCTCGCAACCGCGACAACCGCATCAGCTCGTTGAACGACATCGAGAGCATCGATATCGCGAAGACGACCATGGACCTGAAGTTGCAGGAGCTCGCCTACCAGGCATCGCTGGCTGCTGCCGCCCGGGTGATCCGACCGAGCTTGATGGACTTCCTCCGATGAGTGCGCGCCACGCCTGGCAAACTCATGAGCATGCGGGCGACGTTCGGGCTTTTGCGCTATGAACGGAGCCATGCAAGAACACCCGACGACGTCATCCTCGGTCAGCGATGGTGGGCCCGTATCCGAAACTGAGGCGTTGTTCAGCCCGATCGCCGGATCCAACGACGCCGTGTTCGAGCACGGTCTTCTCGGATTCCCCCAGTCGCGGAGGTTTTCGCTCGCGTCCTGGGGTACCGACGACAGCCCGTTCTCGCTGATGAAGAGCCTCGACGACTCTGCGGAATTCCTGGTCGCGGATCCGGAGGCGTTCTTCCCGGAGTACGAACCGGAGATCGACCTCGAAGCGGCCGAGTGGCTCGGCATCACCGAACCGGAAGAAGCAATCGTTCTTGTGATCATTTCGGTACCGGACCAGACCGAACAGGCGACCGCCAACCTTCTTGGGCCGCTGGTCATCAACCGTTCGACCCGTCGAAGCATGCAAATGGTTTTGAATGACCCCTGGACGACCCGACATCACATCTTCCGGGGATCCGCCTCGGCAACCACGCCGTAACGGCAGGGTAACCGCAACCTCGTCCGACCCACGAGGCAGATAGGCAGATAGGCAGATAGGCAGATAGGCAGATAGGCAGATAGGCAGATCGGCGGAGGTCAACCGATCAAGGGCCCAGGCCCGATAGCATGAGCCGACGCAGCCTCAGGTGTCGGCTATCACGAAGGAGCACGGATGCTCGTCCTTACCCGCAGCGCCAACCAAAGCATCGTCATAGGCTCCGACATCGTCGTCACCGTGCTTGAGGTCCGGGGCGAAAACGTGCGTATCGGGATAAGCGCGCCGCGGTCGGTCGCGGTCTACCGCAACGAAGTTATCGCCCAGCTCGAAGCCGCCAACCGCGAGTCACTTTCGCCCAGCGCCGACGCTCTTGCGAAACTGAAGACGTTCAAAGCACCCGACGCCCGCTGATTCTCCACATGCCGTACCGTCGCTGTTCGCGGATGGTCATGCCCGCCTACCGGCTCGGCTCCGTCGGCGTTGTCCTTCGTTCAGCCGGCGTTTGTGAGCGCTGAGTACTCCGTCCGGCAGTGATCGCAGCCTGCTGAGCACCGGCTTTCGCAGTCTTCCGACCCATTCCGAAAAACTTTCCGCCGAATTCCGCAACAAAGGACCGTTGGCGTCGATGGGGGAATCAGCCACGCAACGTGGCGTTCGGGTCCTCACGGATTGAGTGCCCGAAGTCCCTGACCAAAACACGAATCAAGGAGGATTCCCGTGGGTCTTCGCATCAATCAGAACACCGCCGCTACCAACGCTTACCGCAACCTGAACGTCTCTGACGGACAGATGGCCAAGAGCCTGGAGAAGCTTTCCAGCGGCTTCCGCATCAACCGTGCCGCAGACGACGCCGCCGGCCTCAGCATCTCCGAGGGCATGCGCTCGCAGATCGGTGGCCTCAAGGTCGCCGTGCGTAACGCACAAGACGGCATCAGCGTTGTACAAACCGCAGAAGGTGCGCTCACCGAAGTGCACTCGCTGCTGCAGCGTGCCCGCGACCTGTCCGTTCAATCGGCGAACACCGGCGGCAACGACTCCGCGGCCCGTTCCGCAGCCAGTACCGAAGTTGACCAAATCATCAACGAAGTCAACCGCATTTCGGCCGCCACTCAGTTCGGTGGCAAGAAGCTGCTCGACGGATCGACCTCGAATTTCACCTTCCAGGTTGGTTCCGGCACCGCCGCAACCGATCAGGTCACCGTCAACATCGCTTCGATGTCGGCCGCAGGCCTCGGCCTCACCGGCACCGCAGCAACGTCTGCTTCGGGCACGCTGGCCGGCGCTCCGGTCATCGCCGCCGCAGCAACTGTTGCGCTCACCTACAACACCGGTGCTACCGGTGCGGCGGCAGTTTCAACGTCTTTCACCGTGGCTGCTGGTACTTACGACACCACCACCGCAACGGGACGAGACACTCTGCAGGCTGCGCTCACCGCTGGTATCCAGACGGCTGGCCTTTCGAGTGACATCAAGGCCGAAATCGTCGGCGACGGCGCCTCGACCTACAAGGTCAAGCTCTCGACCCTCGGCACCGGCGCAACCGCGTCGATCAACGCCACGGGCGGCACCGCCATCGCCGGCACGGCCCTCAACATCACAGCCGGTGCTGTAGTCGGTAGCGGCGCAGGTTCTGTCGCCACCCAGGTGGCAGCCGGCAGCACTTCCGCCATCACCGCCCTCGACACGGCCATCTCGACCGTGTCCAGCCAGCGTGCATCGCTCGGTGCTGTCCAGAACCGCTTCGAGCACACCATTGCCAACATCAACGTCACCGTCGAAAACCTCTCGGCTTCGGAATCTCGAATCCGTGACACCGACATGGCGATGGAAATGACGGCCTACAGCCGTGCGCAGATCCTGACCCAGGCCGGCACCGCGATGCTGGCCCAGGCCAACCAGTCACAGCAGGGCGTTCTTCAGCTTCTCCGAGGCTGATTCGCCTACATCGTTTGGGTGAGGTTGGGGGCCGATTCGGCCTCCAACCCGCCGGCGCTTGACCCGACTTCGGTTAGGCAAAGGCGCAGTCTTTTCACCAGATGGTTCGACCGCATCGTGAAGTTTGGTGGTGTCGTGGCCGGAGTTTTTCTCCGGCCACCATCACCATTCACGAAGGACCGAACCTTTCCGTCCGACGTTCATCACCACGTTCGCCCGCCGATAACTTCCCCTTTCCGTGCGACCGTTGAACCCACTCCCTCACTTCCCCGCGACCATGCCACCGTACCCAATCACCGTGTGCCATTCGCCGTGCGCCGGTGACTGGGCGCGAGTACAACCGCAGCACAGAACTCGTGAGAGGACGACCTAATGCCTACAAGCGTTGATGGACTGATAAGCGGACTCAGCACGAGCTCCACCATCAGTCAGTTGATGAACGTCGAGAGGCAGTCTCAGACTCGCCTGTCGGCCAAGAAGACGAGCAACGACTCGCTGGTAAGCACCTACCAGGCGCTCAACAGCCGAATGCTTGCACTCAAGGAAGTAGGAGCCGGTCTCCGCGCCGCCACCGGCTGGCAGGTGACCAAAGCGACCTCGTCGGACGTCACTCTGGCGACGGCCACGGCCACCAGCACCGCCCAAGCCGGAAGTCTGACCTTTCATATCGACCGCCTCGCGACCTCGCATTCCATGGTGTCGAGCGGTATTGTGTCCTCGACCGACGCAATCGTTGCCACACCAAACTCCCACCTCCTGGTTTCCGCCGCATCATCCCTGGGTTTCTCAAAACTTGTCGGTTCAAGCGATCTGACACTCGGCGCGCACACCATCGAAGTGACGCAATCGTCTGCGGGGGCGAAGCAAACCGGGTTGGCCGCGCTCGGGACGACCATTACCCTTCTCCCGAACACGGTTGTGGAGGTCGCGACCGACGGCTCCACAACGACCAACCAGACCATAAGCCTCACCGGTGGCACGTACACCCGGACCGAGTTGGCCGACCACATCACCGCAGCATCCGGTGGCTCGCTCAAGGCCTCGTTCACCAACAACGGGCAACTGGAGCTGACCTCGACCCGGGAGGGAAGCGCCGCTCACCTGGCCGTCACCGGGGGTACCGCACTTGCGCCACTCGGGCTGACCGTCAGTGCCAGCGCATCGGCCGGAACCGACGGGATCGTCAAGGTCGACAGCGAAACCACGACCCTAACCGACATCAACCCGGGTGCGACCGTCACGCTTCCCGCGACGACCGTGGGCACGATCGCCGCAACGTTCGCCAGCGGTCTCCGTGTCGGCTCGTCGCGAACCTTCAACGCCGACCTGGGCGACGGGAAACTGTCCACGGTCACCTCCGCCATCAATAACGCGGCGGCGGGCTTTCGCGCTTCCTCGGTACAGGTGAGCGCCGGCAACTACCGGGTACAGTTCGGAGCTACGGGACCCGGCGAAGCCGGCCGGATCACGTCCGACACCACGTTCCTCGATGCCGCGCTCGGTGGGATGCAGACACTGACTGAGGCCGTCGATGCCAAGCTCATCGTCGGCTCGGGGGCTGCGGCTTACTCGGTGACCGTTTCCGGAAACCGGGCCGAGATACTCCCCGGCGTGACGGTCGTGCTCAACAAGGCGGCTCCCACCACGGATGTAACGATCTCGGTTTCCTCAGACGCTGACGCCATCGCCACAAAAGTGCTCGGCCTCGTCGAAGCCGTGAACGGTGCATTCGGATACATCAACAGCCAATCCCGGTACGACACCTCGACCAAGACCGGCGGTCCTTTACTGGGGGACAGCACGACCCGGACCCTGCAAAGCCAGCTCTACAGCGCATTCGGAGCGATCGGTAACAGCATGGCCGGTATGGGTATCACCCTCGGCAAAGACGCCGGACTGCAATTCGACAGAACCAAGTTTATCGCCGCCTACAAGGCCAA
>JANMZO010000310.1:0-3673 GCA_031383405.1 Acidimicrobiia bacterium
GTGATTCGGCCTTGGAACGAACGGTCAGCAACGCTTCGGTGTGGTTCGAGGGCGACCCCGTACCAATCGACGCTGAGACGCTGATCGCGTGCCCGCTGACAGGTGGCATGGCGAACCGGGCCGCGCTCACGTCGATTTTGAGTGGTCCCCTACGGCGAATGGTCGCGATTCCTCTCGTCGGTGAACTGGACCGCGCCTGGCACCGTTCCGATGGTGTCGACCACGCGATCGTCGCCTTGTCTCCGGAGGTCAACGTGGCCGACGTCGTGGCCATCGTTGCCCGAGCCGCACAACCCTTTGAGGAATCGGCTGCTCGTCGGATCTCGATGCTTCACCGATCGTTGAGTCATGCGCTCGCCGACCCGGCACCCATGGCTGCGCTTCTCACGCGGCTCAAGCGGACGTGTCAGGCGACCGTTGCGTTGCTCGATCTCGGCGGGCGGGTCGTGCACAGCACGGGTCCGCTGCCGTTGGCGTTGCTACACGATCAGCTGAGCCGGAGCGACGCGTCTCCGCTCACACTCGATGCGGACGGATGGCGGGGCGTCGCGCACTTGGTCGAGGACAGCCTCGATGACGGCAGGCCATTCGGTTGGCTGGTGGCGGTCGCGCGTCGATCCGAGTTCCCCAACCCTGCTGCGCGTGCGGCCGTCGAAGTGGCCGCGACCCTCGTCGAGACCACGCGTCGGATCACCCTCGTGGAGCGCAGCCAGGAACGTGCGATTCGATCCAGCGTGCTCGAGCAGGCGTTGGCGCTACGGGTCGAGCGCGACGACCCCGAGTTGTCCGGGCGTATCGCCGGCTTGGGCATGCGTTTAGAGGACGAACTTCGGATGCTTGTCGTGAGGCCGGTACGTACCCAACCTGCCGACCGACGCCGCACGGCCCTCGCTGATCTCGGGGTGTCGTTGAGCCGCATTTTCCGCTCAGACGGTGTGAGCGAGTTCACGACCCTTCGGGACGACCATGTCGCGGTTCTGGTCCAGTGCAGCGCTGCGACGGCCCGTCGCGTCCTCGTTACCCAGGATGCGTCGAGCGAACTGCAGGTCGGCGCCGGGCGACGGGTCACGACCACCGGCGATATCGCTGATTCGTACAACGACGCCCATCTCGCGGTTCGCTCCCTGCAGCGACATCCGAGCCACAACGGGTTCGTCACGTTCGAAGACTTCGACTTCGCCACCCGACTTTTCTCCAACGTCGGGTTGGACAAGATGGTGGCCTGGGCGCACGAGTTTTTCCGGCCGCTCGAGGGACGCGACCCACTGATCTCCGCACTGCACTCGTACTTCGCGCACGGCCAGAACATCAAAGCAGCAGCCAACGACCTCTCTGTCCACCACAACTCGTTGCGATATCGGTTGGCGAAGGTCGAGGAGCTGCTTGGGGTCAGCCTCAGCGATCCGGCGGCGATCTCTTCCACCTACCTCGCCCTCACCGCACTGGATCTCGTCAATGACTCCACATCGCCGCGCATCGAAGCCTCACGCCGGCGACCTGATCCCACCGTGTATGACGTGGCGTCCTCGGACAGTGCCACGGACCTCCAGCGTCAGAACCCCGCCGATCTCGGCGTGGTGCGCGGACCGGACCGTTGACGTAGTCCAGCGCCGGCGCGGGTGGAAGTCAGGTCTTGGCCATCGACTTCGTGGCGGGATGCTCGGTCAGCAGGGCCAGGATCTCGTCTGCCTCAGCGGCATCGTGCGCGGCGTGCTGCTGGTAGTAGCCGGTCCGGCTGATCCGGTACTGCTTTGTCGCGTTCAGGTCAGCGAACATCTCCGCCACCTTCACCGCCATGACGTTCGGATTGACAACCGACAGCGAACCGAGCTCGGCATCACCGCGGAGAGCCGCAAGCTCGTAGCACGCCGACACGATGGTGCATCCGATGATCACGGTCTCTGCTCCGGAGGAACTCATCACGTCTTGCACCTTCGCGAACGTGTCCCGCGCGACAGCGATCGGGTCGAGGACCATGTCGCTGATATACCAATCGATGGCGTCCACCGCGCGACAATTGCCCTCGAGCCCGTACAACCGGATCCGATCACGCAACTCGGGGACGGCCTTGCGATGGTCGGTCACAACAGCGAAGCTGTGGCCGAACAGACGTGAGAGAAGCACCGATGCTTCCAACGGGCCCACGACCGGGATGTTCACCAGCTCGCGGCACTGGGTCAGCGCCGGGTCGTAGCAGCAGCCGATGACGAATGCATCGAAGCCGTCGCGCTCGGCCTCGATGGCGGCCGTCATGATGTGGGTCTCGACGAGGTGCTTCGGCGCGTAATAGTCGATGTTTGCGGGCGCGTGGCTGAGGTGACGAATCTCGATCTCAGTCGTGCCCTGCAGCGCCGGACGAAGCGCCGATTCGATCAGCTCGTCGTAGCTGTCCGTTCCAAACGGGTTGAGGAAACAGATTCGTGTCATATGGAACCTCCTGAGGTCACCGTCAAAGACGTAATCGGGCGCCCGTTCGCGACGCACCACAGCAGTCGGCGTCCCGAGGGCTGCTTGCTGGCAACCTAGACCCAGTCCCGTGCCCATTCCATTGGAAGAATTCCGAAAGACCCGCTGCACGCCATGAACTCTCACAACAGGCTGAGCTTCGCGCACGAACTGCCACCTCCCGATTGAGTTGCGACCATCGGGTTCTACGCTCGAAGTCTCGAAGGCGGGAACCGCACCCGGCGATACCACGGTCGACGCCGGCCACTGGCGCGTCATCACGGTCAACGCCGCTCAGCGGATCCATGCTCAATCGACGGGCTCGTCGCCGACGTTGGGTTGCAGAGTGGTTGCACGGACGCGACAAGACCAGGTCAGAGATGGCCCTGCCCTGGTCTTTTTTGTGGCGGGGGCAGGATTTGAACCTGCGCCCTTCGGGTTATGAGACCACGTCCGAACGATTGCTGCGTACCTGGTAGATGGCTTTTCACCTGCTCAGAACGCATTTCGTGTTGACCGTTGTTCCCCTCTGTGTACCGCTGTTTACCGTTGTGTTGGTACATGGATGGTACAAATTCGGCTGCGCCGTCAAGCTCCGGAGCCTTTGCCGAGGTGCACCGGCACACGGCGGGCGTCGTCGTCGAACACCGCAACGAGTTCGAGACGCGCACCGAGCGCTTCCAAGTATTGGCGCAACGTCGAGACACGGACGTCTTCGGAGTGCTCCAGCTTGGAGATCGCCCCTTGGGTGACATCAAGACGGCCGGCCAGTTCGACCTGGCTGATTGCTTCGCCATGTCGAAGCTCATAGAGGCGGATCTCTTCGAGTGTCTCGCCCCGCAACGCGGCGAGTCGCTCGGTAGCACCGGTCTTCGCGACGACGGCATCACGGAGTTCAGAGAATTTGGTTCGTGCCATCAGATCAATCCTTCCTCATCAAGTTCGTGGAGATATTCGTCGTACAGGTCATCGGCGAGCGGGACCGCCCACTCGTACCACTCATTCCAAGCACCGGTCTTGTCGCCACCGAGCAACAGGATCGCTTGCCGGCGCGGATCGAAACAGAACAACACCCGCAACGCACCACCCGTCGCGGTCCGCAGCTCCTTCATCGATTGATGTCTCGACGAGTGGATCCGATCGACGATCGGCCGACCAAGATCGGGTCCACGTTCTGCCAGAACAAGTATGACTCTTTACTCATCATGAGTCTAGACTCATATCGAGG
>JANMZO010000386.1:0-1797 GCA_031383405.1 Acidimicrobiia bacterium
GCTCGAGGCGCTGGACCTGAGTGATGTGGCACACGGTGATCTCGGGGAGGGTGTTCTCGTCACCGGCCAGCTGCGACCCGCTTTCGATGACGCGTTACTCGCCTCGGCCGCCAGGATCGAAAGCGCCTCATTTGTGGGCGCCTCGTTGGTCGGCTCCCGTTTTGTGGACACAGTTATCCAAGGGTGCGACTTCTCGGGCGCGGATCTTGAAAGCGCTGTGATGACGCGGGTGGAGATGCGAGGGTGTCGGCTGACGGGGGTTCGTCTCGCGCAAGGCCGTCTGATGGATGTCCGGTTCGTCGACTGCCAGATGGAGACCATCAACCTCCGCTATGTGCAAGGAGAATTCGTGCGGTTCGAGCAGTGCCGTCTCGTTGGTGCCGAGTTCATCGGTGCCACGCTGAAGGGTGTTGCATGGTGGGACAGCAACTTCGCGGACGCGGACATGTCACAGGTCTCGCTCGCGCGTGGACAACTCCACGGTTCGTAGCTCAACGGGCTGAAGGGCGCAACCAGTCTCTTGCCGGTGGCGATGGACGACGACCAAGCCCCTGTCTTTGCTTCACTCCTGTGTGCCATGCTCGGCGTAGAAGTGACCTCCTGCCTCGACCCTTGACCAGCAACCCGCCCGCCTCACTCGATTACCGGAATATCTACAGGTATGAGCGCATCCCCCACCGCTGGGTCCGTGAGGCGAACCGCAGCAGTCCGGGCACACAGTGCTGGCTGGTCGGGCCGCGGTTCGCGCGATCTACGCGGCCGGGGTTCCAGTCGTTCCGCCCCCAGCACACGGCTATCGTCGCAGAGCAATGGAGTATTCAGAGGCGATTCGGGCGGTCAAGCGGCGGGCCTTCCATGACGGAGCGGCCTCGAGAGCTCGTTGGGCGGCAACGACCGGCGTCGGCAGTGCGCACGTGTGGGCCGATCGGTTGCGGATCGCTGGGCGTTTGACGGTGAACTTCCATCCCGATCGGTTTGCTCGGGACGGCCATTCGGTCGCTGCGGGGCTCCAGGCGAACGGCGCCTACCGGAGTCAATGGGCGACCGGCATCTCATCGGGAAGCCGATCGGCGCTGCACGGTGGCGAACGGCACCGGTTCGAGCGCGAGTTCTTTGCTGGGGCCTGTGACGACATCGCCGCCGACACGGGCGAGCATCCCGTCTACGGAGCGTTCGACCTCGTGGTCGACGACCACGGCGGCTCGCCACGGTTCGGGTCCTGCTTTCTCGTGTTGCAGTCACACATGCGCGAGCGAACCACGATGTGCGTCGGCGACACCCACGCCGCCCCACGAGACGTCGGCACCTTTGACGAGCCATGGAGTATCCTCGCCGGCCTCGCCGAACAAGCCGCCAGCCGCAACCTCCTTAACCGACGCCTCGACACCGACACGCTCATCGCGCTCCTGGACGGGCAGGACCTGCCGCAGTCGGCGAGTCGAGATCTCGACGGCTACGTCGAGATCCAGGTCCATGGCGGTGTCGACTTGGCCGACGACGTCGAGGCCATGGTGCTCGATCCATCGTTCCGAGGCAGCGACGTCGAACAGGCCCTCGGCGTCGCCGCTGCACGGTACGGCTTCGAGATCGCGTGGCACAGCGGCTCAGAGCTGGCCGTCGACGACGTCCCTTACGACTTCCGCGGTCCCACCATGCCAGCACTCGCACGCCGCGTGGCAGGTTCCAGCGGGATCGTCGACGCACGAGCAATCGGCGTCACCGCCGCCGAGCATCCGTACGAGGAACCCTTACCGCTCGGTGACCCGCCGGAGTCGATCCCGCAGCAACTCAAGTACC
>JANMZO010000442.1:0-5613 GCA_031383405.1 Acidimicrobiia bacterium
CGATCTCGGCGAGGAACTCGTGAGTTGTTTCGCGCCCGATCGTGGCGACTGCTCCCAACACCTCTCGTGCGTTGTCGTCGAGACCGGCGATCTCCGACGAGATCAGATCGGACAGCACCATCGGGATCGTTTCGCCGGCGAGGTGCGCGGCGACGAGCTCTCTCGTGAAGAACGGGTTCCCCTGCCCGCGAGCGATCACCTGATCGACGAGCGCGTTGGGCGCAGGCCTACCGATCAGCGTCGAGACCCGAGCGGCGACGTCGTCACGATCGAGGCCTTGCAGATGCATCCGGTGGGCCGAGGGGAGTCGGGTGAGTTCTGCCAATCGACGACGTTGCAGCTGATGGGCCGCGACCTCGTTCGCCCGGTACGTACCCACGAGCACCACTCGTTCGTCAATGAGATTGCGGGCGAGGAACTCGAACAGGTCCCACGTCACCGTATCGGCCCAATGGAGATCCTCGAAGCCGACCACTACGGCGTCGTCGACCGCGAGATGCGTAATCAGTTCGAGCACGGCTATGAACAGTCCGCCCTGTGGAGAGTTGGACAAATCCGGGCCAACCGTGCCCGGGGCAACCGTGCCCGGCGCAATCGTGCCCGGGGCGAACCAATGAAGCAGAGGAGCCAAAATCGGTGTGTCGGTGAGTAGCGCCGGTGCCGAGCGGCGGACCTGGCGCAGTAAATCTCCGAGCGGCGCCAAGGGAATGATGTCGCCGCCGATATGCGTCGACCTCCCGATGAAGAGGGCAGCCCCGGACCTTGCAGCAGCCTCACTCACGATCGTCGTCTTCCCGATGCCGGCGTCACCGCCGACCAGCACGACCGAGGGGAGCCCGTTCCGTGCATCGACGATGGCCCGTTCGAAGGCGTCCAACTCAGCGCGCCTTCCCACGAAGTCTTCGAGCAACAGGCGATCGGGCATCGTCAAGCCAGTATGGCGTGTCGGCGAGGAAGGCGCGTGGTCACTCCGATTCGACGCGTTCCCAACGATCTGAGGTGGTACGGCCGATGCGGTCCACCACCCCTTAGGACGATCGTGAGTGCTGGGCACCGCAGATCAGGCTTCGGCTCGATCTGCACCTTCCGAACAGAGCAACCGAACACCCGTCACCGATCCGAAACCAAGGAGTCACCATGCACGGCCGTCCACTCACCCAGTCCCTTAGTCAGACCCATGAGAGCGATCCCAATCGCTGGCGCGTCCTCGGCGTGCTGGTGCTTGCGCTGCTCGTCACGTCCATCGACCACACCATCATCAATGTCGCAATGCCGCGCCTCGTCGGCGATCTCGGTGCGAATTCGGCTCAGCTGCAATGGATCGTCGCCGCTTACACCATCGTCTTCGCCGGACTCCTTCTCACGGCCGGAAGCATCGGTGACCGATTCGGACGACGACACGCGCTGCTCGCCGGGTTGGCCACATTTCTGGGTGGCTCGGTCGTCTCAGCAACAGCAGGCTCAGCAAGCGCGCTTATTGCCGGACGTTCCGTTATGGGTATCGGTGGCGCGCTGATCATGCCGACCACGCTCTCGATCCTCGTCAACGTCTTCGGCGATCCGCGCGAACGGGCCAAGGCAATCGCAGCGTGGACAGCAGCGAGCGGTATCGGAATCGCGATCGGGCCTATTGTCGGTGGAGCGTTGATGCGCAGCTTCTCGTGGTCCTCGGTCTTTTGGATCAATGTGCCGCTGCTCGTGGCCGCGTTCATCGGTGCTCTCCACGTTGTGCCCGATTCTCGTGATCCACACGCCACGAAGCTTGATCCGGTGGGAGCGATCCTGTCGATCGCAGCGATCGGCTCACTCGTGTACGCCATCATCCAGGCACCCGAGCGCGGCTGGACGTCGACGGCATCACTCGTCAACTTCGTAGCCGGGACCGTTATCGGGATCGTGTTCGTTGCATGGGAAATGCACCGGGACGACCCGATGCTCGACGTTGCGCTGTTCCGCAGTCGCGGCTTTTCTGGAGGAAGCATCGCCCTCACGCTGTTGTTCTTCGCCATGGCCGGTACCGTGTTCCTGCAGGCGCAGTACCTCCAGTTCGTCCTCGGCTACACACCGCTCGCCGCCGGGTTCGCACTCGTCCCGGCGGCGATCGGAATGTTGCTCGGCACCGGCGCCGGTGCGCACCTCGCATCAAATCACGGCGGACGCATCACCGTCACCGTCGGCACGATGACAGCGGCCGTTGGCGTCGCAGTTCAGGCAGGTTTCGTCGACGGAGTGTCCTACGTGCCGACCGGTATCGGTCTGCTCCTGTTCGGACTCGGTGCCGGCATCGCCATGCCTGCCGCGACGGAGATGATCATGGCGAGCCTGCCACCGGCCCGCGCCGGAGTCGGCTCGGCCGTGAACGACACCGTTCGGGAGTTCGGAGGTGCTCTCGGCGTCGCGGTGATCGGAAGCGTGGCCGCCACGAGCTACGCATCGTCGATGCATCGCGAACTCGATCGCTTCCCCAACCTCGCTTCCACCGACCGGACCGTGCTCGCCAACAACCTGGGCGCCGCGCTTCACTTGAGTCGACAGCTCGGCACTGAAGGAAGCCAGATTGCATCCGTTGCCCGAAACGCATTCGTGGGCTCAATGAACAGCTCGTTGTGGATCGCCGCAGGACTCGCGTTGTGCGCAGCTGTCGTGGCACTTACGCAACTCCCGCACCAGGTGGTTGGGACGCACGGCGAGCCGGCCCACGGACGTCCGGCGGCGTCGGACGTCACCGTCACAACCTGACAGAGCCCCGACCAGCGGTACCCGGTCGACACTCCAGTTCTGCAGGGGTCCTCTCCGCTTTGCGGGGAGGACCCCTGCGTTGTTGGTGGTCGCGTGGTGGATGGCGAAGGCCAGGCGTTCGCGATCTGAGGGCCTCTGCCGGATGCGCACCGTCATGCCTTACGGCGAGGGTGATCACGTACGACAAACCACTCAATCAGGAAGGAACCAGCCATGAAGAACACACTCGAACGTCCGGCTCGAAACGAAACAGGCCCAGATCTTCAACCTCAAACTGTGACCGCCGACCCACGCTCGGCGGTCGGTCCGACAAGTGAGGATGCAGCGATCCCGGACGATCGCGGCCAGATCGGTCGCGTCGTTGCCGGATCGGTCATCGGAGGATTCGTAACGGCGATCGCGTTGGTCGTCGGACCGTTTGCCGGAGCGAAGGAGCACGTGATCACCGGATCAGTGCTGGTCTGCTTTTCAATCGCGTGGGCGGCGATGGCAGTGCTGTCCGAGCGACGGACGGCGCAACCGCAGCGGTGGGCAATCGCTCCAGCGATCGTCATGGCAGCGAGCGGTTTCGGCATCTTGGCTGTCGCTCCGACCGGGAACCAACTCGGATGGGTCTGGCCACCGTTGTTGGTGGCGCTCACCGGGTGGATGTTCGCTCGATCTCGACGGGAGCTCCGAAGCCGGACGCGCGTATGGCTGGTGTACCCGGTGTTCGCGGCCTTGTTGATATCCGCCATCGGCGGAGCGTATGAGACGTATGCCGAGAGGGTCGACGGGTCGGCATTCCCAATACCGGGCCGGCTTGTCGACGTCGGTGATCATCGTCTCCACATCAACTGCACCGGTTCCGGCAGCCCGACTGTCGTGCTCGAACCCGGTCTCGGTGAGCCGTCGACCGCGATGGCATGGATCGCCCCGGCCGTAGCCCAGACCACACGGGTCTGTGTTTACGACCGAGCCGGCCGTGGCTGGAGCGAGTCGACATCGGCTCCGCAGGACGGCACGCAAACAGCTACCGACCTCCACACGCTCCTGGAGCGGGCCGGTGAGCCTGGTCCGTACGTGCTCGCCGGTCACTCCGCCGGTGGCATCTACGTCCTCAACTTCGCCCGTCTGTATCCGCAGCAGGTTGCTGGTGTCGTTCTGCTCGACTCAATGCACCCCGAGCAGTACACGAGGATTCCGTCGTGGCCCGGCTTCTATGCGATGTTCCGTCGTGCTTCTGCGGTGCTGCCATCGCTGTCTCGAATCGGATTCGGACGCGTTCTTTACCAGAGCTCGTATGGCGATCTTCCCGATATGGCCCGAGACGAAGAGCGGGCGTTCCTTTCGACTCCCCGGGACAACCGAAGCCTCCGCGATGAGTTCTCTCAGCTTCGTACTGCCATGAACCAGGCGCGGTCGCTGACCAGTCTTGGCGACCGGCCCCTCGTCGTCGTGACCGCACTGCAAGATGCTGAACAAGGCTGGACGGCGGCACAGGACGATCTCTCGGCTCTCTCGACGAACAGAGTCCAGCGCGTAGTGGACGACGCAACCCACTCCATGTTGACGGAAAACGAGTCGGCGGCAGGTCAGTCCATCCAAGCAATCCAAGACGTCGTTGGTTCGGTTCGATCGGGTGCGCCTCTGCAGGGATCCTGAGAGCGCCCGTCGTTCAGCAAATCGTGCGGGAGGACGGGGGAAACGTACCCCGTCCCCTCCTTCACGTTTGCCCTGCTCAGGGCAGGTGCTACGCCATCTGGAAGGTGGGGAGAATCAGGGCGTTTCGAACGTTCTTGACGCATTTTGCCTGGTCAGAGGCACTATTTAGTGGAGGTGGGGGGAATCGAACCCGCTCTGGGTGGTCGGCGTTCTTGCTGGTCAGAGTGCATATGGCCAGCTCAGAGGGCATTTTTCGTTGGCCGTTGCTCGCGTTTCGCGACCCTTATTGACCGGAAGTTCGCGCCCTTCGCGCGCCCTCGCGCCCTTTTCGCGCCCTCATGGTCTGCGGGTGGGTCCGCTTTCAGTCGACCACGCCTAGTGAGATCGTAACGTGTTCCGTTTGCATTGCCGGGCGTGAATGAGGATGATCGGAATTGGTCACCCGCCGCTTCGTGCGTCTCGTGGGGCCGAGGGGGAGCGATGGACTTGCAGCAGTGCGCCAGGCCTCGACGCAGCATCGACACGGTCCTGGCCGAGGCCCGTGCGCGTTTGCAGCGGCTCACGCCCGATGACGCATGGTCGGTTGCCGAGCGTCTGTCGGGGCTGATCATTGACATCCGAACCCCGACGGATCGGGTGCGTGATGGGGTCATTCCGGGGTCTTTGCACCTGCCGCGCACCGTGTTGGAGTGGTGGCGGGTGGACCCGGCCAGCCCGCGTGCCCATCCGGCGATCGGCGGCTTCGAGCGGCAGACGGTGCTGGTGTGCAACGAGGGCTACTCGTCGAGCCTGGCCGCAGTGGCGCTGCACGAGATCGGCTTCGTGAACGCCACCGACATCATCGACGGAATTCGCGGTTGGGAGCGCGCCGGACTTCCACTTGTGGCGCCCGCCCCGCTAGCGGCAGGTCTCCGCGATGGCGACGGGCCGCCGGAACCGCGGCTGGATGCGCAGACGGGTTCCCGCAACGATCGTTGAAGGTCACGCTGGCGAGCGTGCAACGTTGCTGTGCTCCCGTGATGGCGCAGGGTGGGTCTCGTACATGCGGGCGGCGGCGAGCAGGCCAGAGGCGGCAGTGAGTGCGCCAACGGAGTAGATGGCTGCGGGGATGGAGATGAGGTCGGCCAGGATGCCGGCGAGGAGGGCGCCAACGGCGAAGCCGCCGTCTCGCCATAGCCGGTAGACGCCGACGGACCGGGCCCGCCATGCGGGGTGGGCCACATCGCCGAT
>JANMZO010000485.1:0-5511 GCA_031383405.1 Acidimicrobiia bacterium
TTGGTGCGCTGCTCGGCCGTTGGGGTGGGGCCGAAGTAGGCCGGCGTGAGGTCAGGGATCGGGAGGCCGTCGGCCCCGTCTGGTCCCGACGGGGACAGCAGTTGGTCCAGCGTGGTGTTGTAAGCGGAACCGGATTGAGCGAGTTGGCTCGGGGTGCCGCCGAAGCCGAGACGACGATGAAGGTGGGCCAACTGCCATCCGGAAGGGTCGGAACTGCTCACCGAAAGCACACTGCCACAGATTTGTTACGCGGAGATGAAGGCGACCGGAACATGGCCGCATGTGCTCGGAGGAGCCCGGAGGAAAGCCAGCTCGGCCAGCGCCTGCGAAATCTGATACGAATTGCATCTGGACACGTCGCCTGGGCCGTGTCCGTGCTGGCTTGTTGTCGAAGACGGACAGCCTTGAGGGAACGCCAGCCCGAAAGTGGGACCACACGATCCCGGCATAAGGCATGACGGGTTGCCGGTCGAGCACAGACAGAGGAGGGCTGCGACGCTGACCATCCTCGGGCATCGGTACATACCCACAGATATGGTCGCCGGTTTTTGCGAAAGCGAACCTCAGGGCCGCCATGGGTCATCGAAATCTGACCTGGCGTTTTGCCTGAGCGCTCGGAGAGACTCGAACTCCCAACCGTCTGATCCGAAGGCGGAATTTGGGGGTACGCGAGGGGTACCGCTTGCCCCCATTTACACCCGCTGAGCTGGCAGTTCGTGTTGGACGGTGACGAGCGGAAACGGGCGTGTATCAAGTGAATTGATACATTTCTGATACATCGACAATGATCAATTTGACCGTTTGACACTAGCGGGGAATCGGACATCACCATGTATCAAAATGTATCAACGCCTCCTTCCGCTCAGCCACGGTGCTGTGTATCCGCCACGGCTATGGCTACGAACTTCACACTCCAAAGGACTACGTCAACTTGGTCAAGCAGCCTTCCTAGACGCAGACATTCGATCAGTCCTAAGATCGGACCTATGGTTGTGACGCTAGATCTCAAGGCAGAAGTGCAGGCTCGGCTTGCCGCCGAAGCAGCGCGTCGCAAAATGACACTCGATCAACTGATCACCGAGTTGGCCGAAGAGCTGCCGCCGGAAAGCCCCGCCGAGGGGCCGAAGCGGTTGAGTTTCATTGGGATCGGTGATTCGGGTAGAACGGATCTTGGACGTCGCCACCGTGAGATTCGCAAGGAGCAAACGGCAGGGCTCGCTGCGCGAGATCTGTAAGTGCCGATCCTCGTTGACACGGGCGTCTTGATTGCTGCGATCGACCGCAGCGACGCGGATCATGCCGACGCTGCTGCGGTTTTGGAACTCTACGCCGGCCAAATTCTTGTCCCGTCGACCGTTGTAGCTGAGACGTCGTGGCAACTTGAGAACAACATAAGCGTTGCTGCCGAGGCCGGGTTTCTCGATGCGATAATCCTAGGTGAGCTTACGGTCGTTGACTTGCTCGCGGACGACTACGTCCGGGCGGTTGCACTCATTCGTCAGTACGCAGATCTCGGGCTTGGCCTTGTTGATGCTTCCGTGGTGGCAATTGCCGAGCGGCTGGGCATCGCAACCATTGCCACCTTGGATCATCGTGACTTCGCCGTAGTACGGCCCACCCACGTTCCGGCGGCGCTGACACGGCGTTCGAATTGATTCCGTGACATAGGAGCCGTCGCTGCCTGCCGTCCTCAGAGCGCAGAACTCTTGGCACCGATCTCCACGCTCGACGGAATCAAATACTGAGCCGCATGGAGAGTCCGCTGCAAACGCGCAAACGCTCAAACGCCGGCTTCGCGAACACCGCAATCGTCGAGCCCCACCAGACGAGGTAGTACATACGCAGCCGCAAGCACCGCTGAACAACGACTCGGACGGCCGGCACAGGTAACCATCCGATCCGCAGACTGGCTCGCCCACGGTACCGGTTCATTCCACGACACCATCGCCAACCGCCCGCTCACCGAGGTCCCACTCACACCGACGGAACAACCTAGGAGGATCCGTCGCTAACAAACGCTCGACGGCCTCAACGACAGCCCGTGCCTTCCCGAGCGCCCACAACGAATCGTCGACACCGATCTCCGCACTGGACGGATCAAAATACTGAGCCGCATGCCTCGTTCGGCGCAACCGCTCAAACGTCGGCTTCGCAAACTCCGGAATCGTCGAACCAAATTGCGCACTAACTAATCACATCCTCAACCGTCATGTGCGATCCATCACCACCCGTCGCACGCAAACCCTGGCAAATCAAAAGTGCCTCAGCCGCCATCCGATACGCGTCATACGACGCCACGAACCCGCCCTCGATGTCACCAGCGCTCAGGCCCGCGTCAGCAGTCAACAAGCGACGGCTTGCTCTACCAATGATGGTCAACGCAGAACCGGCAGCAGTTGTCGCACCATCGATGTGCTCAAGACGGCTCCGTCCCAACAAGAACTCCACCGTGCTCTTACCTTCACTTGGCGCCGCCATACGACGCACAGTACCCGAGGTTGCAAGGCAAACTGGTCGCACGGAACGCGTGTAAACGATCGTCGCGTAGCGAGACCTAAGCGAGCTCGCCACCGACCGGCAGGCGATGCTCATGTCAGGCGGCAGAAACCAAGTCAAGTTCGATCACTTCGGCCGGATTGCGACCCAGAAGGTACGACGCCCACAATTCCCGTGCCTGCCGCACGTCGGCCTGGTGATTCCTGGTCCCGATTCTGGACAGTCCGGTGTTGGCCACGGCCGGATATTATCGTAGGTGTACTGAGTATCTCGGGGCCGCCTGCAGGTTCCGGGTCAGGCCGGGCGTCGCGGCTCTCGGCGGGGTGACAGGTGAAACGAGATCCGAACTGAAACTCGACTACGACGCTTCGTCGGGCAATCAGAGGAGGTCTCGTTGAGCAGTCAAGGTCACAAACTGATCAGATGGTTCGAAGTGTTCCCGACCCGATGCTCAACTTATGCCAGGGGCAACCCCTTGGTGAACCGGCCGGTCCCATCACCGGCGGAACCGGTGCGGTCGAACCCGTTCCTCCGGACGAAAGTGACCGACCGATCGTTCAACTCGTCTATGACCGCCACGACCTCCCGACAGCCCCATGCCGACGACACCCACTCGAACACCGGCTTCGACGCTTCGGACAGCAAGCCCCGCCCCCAGTACACAGGCACCAGATGATATGCGTACTCACAAACCTCACCGAGCGCATTGAACCCAATAGCCCCCACGAACTCACCGGTCCCGCAAAGCTCCAGCACCCACCTGCATCCCCAACCCGCTCGCCTCGCTTCCATCCAGAACTCGATGATCAGGTCACTGTCAGCCACTGATTTGACTGGAGTGGAAACGGTGTTGCCGTCAACGTCGGACACAACCCCGGAGTATCTGCATACGAGTTCACTCGACCACAGGACGAACATCCCCGCCGAGTGCTCGCGGCCGAGCGGCACGAGCCGCAGCCTCGCGGTGCCTATCGTCGGAAGATCGATCACCCCGAACCGTCGCGTCAGCTGTTCGGTTCCAGCAGACGGGCAGCTGCATGAACGGAGCGCCGATCCACGAGCGGATCGGCATGACGGTGCACCCGCTCCCAGCTCTGGCCGATGCGCCGGAATACCTCCGTGACCCGCAGATCCCACCGCTGTTCCCCCACGTCACCGTCGAACACCACACGAGCACGTTCGATTACCGCCAACCAGGCCATATCACCCGACACCACCCCGTTCACGTACTCCAGCTCTCCCGTGCCCGACAGCCAGTGGGAAGCCACCGACTGCTGACGGCTCGACGTTTCAGGACCGCCCAGGCTGAAACCCCCGACCGCGCCCATGATGCTCCCGTCGGCGGGAAGCACATACCGAGACGCATCACCATTGATCCACGACCGATGGTCAGCACGACACCGGTCGAAGAGCTCGCCCAACTCACCATCCGGAGTCCCCATCCACCAAGTCAACCACCCGAGACGAGAAGATGCTCACCAATCGCAGCACAACGGCACACAGGGTCCAAGCAGGCACTCTTCCGGCCCCCGGTGTTTACACCAAGCCATCGGCATTGCCAAGCCGCGACGTCCTTGCGCGACAACACACCGGCGTGGGTTGGCACCAGATAGGGCCACTTGGGTCGGGACCGCTCGACCCCGGGAGACCATTGACCGCCAGACCTGTAACTTTCTCTAGCGCGCTCGGAGAGACTCGAACTCCCAACCGTCTGATCCGAAGTCCACTCCGGGACGTCCAGCAAAGTCCATAGATCCCTGTATTTACTGGGTTCTGAGGTTTCAGCGTCCACCGAGTTCCACGCAAGTACAGCCCGTTGGCTGTACTATTGGCTGTACCTACCAAGTACGGAACGGGAACCCGATGAGCAAGCAAGAGATCAACACTAAGACCAGAGGGAAGCAAGCCGGCGGAATCTATAAGCGCGCGAATGGATTGTGGGTCGCCACAATCGAACTGGGTTACGAGGGTGGGAAGCGGAAACGGAAGTTCATCACGTCGACCACAAAGGCGGCGCTACTGGAGAAACTCGAAGCCGCTCGGAAACAAGAGCGAGACGGAGTACAGGACCCCGACCGGTTGACCGTGGGAGCAGTCGTCGAAGAATGGTTGAACGGGCTGGAAGCATCGAAGAGCGTGAAAATATCGACACTCGCGAACTACCGACTGGTCGCCGAACGGTACGTGATCCCGTTCGTTGGGAGCAAGCGCCTCGCCGACCTCAAGGTGGGCGACGTCGAGAAGATGCTCCTCGACCTTCAAGGGGTACCGGTGACGCCACAGGTTGGCCGTGGGATCGACCCGGCGACAATGGCCCGCGTGGAAGCAATCGTTACGATTCTGGACTCACTGAGACGGCCGAAATTGCCTCTTGCCGTGACGTTGGTCGAAGCGATAGAGCGACTCCAGAAAGAGGGCCACGACGTCACGAATCTCGCTGGTGGAAACGATCGGGTTGGCTTGGCGTTCAAGCGCCCCGACATTCGCAAGGCGATCAGTCTCCGCAGACTTCGAACCAAGACCGGCGTTAGCCCCAACACCCGGCGCCTGGCGCGCACGGTGCTGGGTATGGCGATTCGCGACGCTCAACGGAAGGAATACGTGAACCGCAACGTCGCTGCACTCACACGAGGCCCGAAGATCGCTGGCTCCTACGAAGGCCGCTCCCTATCCCCGGAGCAGGCCCGCACCCTGATAGCCGCCGTCGTCGATCATCGAATTGAGACGTACGTCGTCGTCGGTGTCTCGCTCGGGCTCCGACCCGGTGAAACCCTCGCCCTTCGATGGGAAGATATCGACTTCGAAAATGAGACGCTGGCCGTGAATGGAACACTCAGCCGAACACCGGACGGGATAGTTCGGCAGAGCCCAAAAACGTCGAAGCGGAACGCCTTGAGCTAGAAGTAACGATGCGGCCGAGTGGCGCATGTCGTGCGGGCGCCACGACTCTCCGAACAGTTCGACGGTGATCTTCTGAAACATATTCCGCGCCGTCGCCGGGTCAAGCAAGCCACC
>JANMZO010000018.1:0-12244 GCA_031383405.1 Acidimicrobiia bacterium
GCCGACCCGCTGACCGTCGAACTCGAAGAAACCGCTGGCCACCGGACCCTGCACCCCCACGGTGAGCTCACCACGCACGAAGGTGCCCCGCTCGACGAAGTGCGGCAACGCAATGACCTGCTCGGGCCGCAGCACGGGGGTCATCACGATTCCCCGTCGCTGGGCCTCCTCGGCGAGCTCGTGCGCCCTACGGTCCTTGAACAGCTCCACGTACATCGGACCCAGAATGTCGTTCTGGATCGACAGGCGGTTGTTTGCGGAGTCCCAGTGGTCGTCGCACAAGATCTCGGGTTCACCCAACCAGGCACGCATCGATCGCCACTGGCGCGGGCTGAGGATAATAAGCCGGACGTAGCCGTCCCTTGTCGGGTACATCGGGTACATCGGTCCCGAGCCGTCTCGGAGTTCGTAGTAGAGATCGTCGGGGCGAGCGCTCGCGCTGGGGATAACCCAGTCGGTCAGCTGAGCAACGGCCTGCATTACCGACACGTCGAGCACCTGGCCGGTTCCGGTGGTACGCCGTTGCCACAGAGCGGCCAGGGTGCCGAAGGCGGCAGTGATCGACGAGGTGTCATAGGCCAGCGAACCGGGCGGGAGGAGGGGAGGCCGGTCGAGCGTGCCGGATCGGGCGAGCATCCCGCTCATGGCCTCCAGCACCTCATCGGTACCGACGTAGCCCCGATAGGGGCCGGTGAGACCGAAGTCCGTAATGGAGGTGACGATGAGCCGACCTTGGCGCGCCGACACCTGTTCTGGCCCGAGGCCGACATGGTCCAGCGAACCTGGGCGGGCGCTCGTGACCCACACGTCGGCCGTGCCGAGCACCGACTCGAACGTCGCCTGATCGGCTGGCTCGTCGAGGTCGAGCTCCACCGACGACTTGTTGGTGTTGCGGTGCGCCCACCAAAGGCTCGTGCCGTCGGGGCCGAGCGGTGGCAGGTTCCTGGCCGGTGAGCCACCCCGCGGCTCGACCTTGATCACCTCGGCGCCGAGGTCGCCGAGCAGACGGGCGCAGAGCTCACCGCGCTCGACGGTCGAGTCGATCACCCGCAGCCCGGCGAGGGGGGTCATTCCGGCAACTCGATCGTGAGGTCGGCGACGGTGGCGTCGGCTTCCAGCTGGTTGTCGAGGTGGATCGCAAGGTCGAGCAGACGCTGACCGTTGGCCTCGTACTTCTTCGTTACCCACCCGCGCGAGGTGATGGTGTCGCCGAGGCAGTTCGGGCCCTTCATCGAAAAGCGAAGCCTACGCAGGAACGCCTCGGGGCCCGCCCAGTCCGTGGCGAGGCGTCCGAAGAGACCTTCGTAGAACATGGTGTTGACGAAGATGTCGCGTGCCCCGTTGCGTTTCGCGAAGTCGCGGTCGTGGTGAATCGGGTAGAGGTCGCGCGTGCCAGCGACGTCGATCATGAGTGCCCGCATCGTGACCGGGAACGAGATGGGGTCGAGTTGGTCGCCTTCGTGCACGTCGTCCCATCGGCGCGTGTTGAATGGGTCGGTCGATGTCATTGGCTCGCTCCGTCTCGGTTCGGATCCACGTTCACCGCGGTCGGCGATTCGGCCTTGTAGCGCAGCAGTGCCGTCGTCGAGCGGCCGACCACTCGGTCGCCGACCTCGGTGCGGTACTCGGTCACGGTCGTGACGAACACCCCGGTGCCCACGCGCACGCGCTTCTGCGCCGAGACGTCGATGACCATGCTGCGCATGGTCAGGCGGCCGTCCCCCGGACCGAACGGGGCCAGGTACTCGACCTCCTGACTGGCGACGGTGTTGATGCTGTAGCCCGCTTCGTCGCAAAGCGCGAACACGCCACCGCCGCCATTGGAGTCGCCGCCGTTGAGCCCGGCGGTGTCGGCAGCCAACTGTTTCTTCATGAAGGTGGGCGTCCACCACGCAGGGAAGGTCATTGCGAACAGCGATTGCGGAGGCGCGATCACCCGACCGAAGCGCGTCTGCTGCGCGAATGCCTCGTCCCAGTACACGGGGTTGCCATCCTCGGCCACCTCGCAGAAGCGGTGGATCGCGGTCACGGTGACGGCGTCTCGGGTCATGCGGAACGGCCCCCACACGTTCAGGTGGGGACGGCAGCGCTCCTGGAAGGAGTCGCCGGTGAGGCTCACGGTCCTCGTGGTTTCGGTCATGTCATTTCTCGCGTTCCGGCAGACCGTCGAACCGGAACCCGGAATAGCCCGATCGGGCGACGTCGTTGCCGACCGGGCCGTTGCGGATCACGATGTCATAGCTGCGCATAGCTCGGGTCCTTCTTCGTTTCAAGTTCTTGACTCGGGCACGGGTCGGTACCGGCCGCTGGGACCGATGGTGGCAACGTTGAGCGTCCGAGGGACTGCGGGGAACTCGTCGATCTCCGTCGTTGTCATCGCGATCTGCGAACACTTCGACGGCATGAAAGCCTCCTTACACCATGTCCCGATGACATCCATGCTTCAATGGCACCATCCGACGGTACCAAATTTACTATACTGGTACCGTATCGGTTTGTTCACAAAGCGTCAACCCAAGTTCCAGGAGACCCCGTGGCGGCAAAGCCCAACGAAGCACAAAACCGGGCGCTCCTTGTCGGAGCACCTCGGCCGCTACTGTCGAAACGCGCCGAGGCGGCCCTCGGGGCCCGGCACCGAGAAGTGCTCGACGGCCTGGAGACGCTGCTTCTGGCGGGAGAACTGGGGACTCTCACCATTGGCGACCTCGCCACGCGACTGGGGTGTTCCCGGCGCACGCTCTACGAACTCGCACCGTCGAAGGAGCAGTTGTTCCTCCTAGTTCTCGACCGGGTTATGCATCGCATCGGGCAAACGGCGATCGCGGCGGTCGATTCGAACCTTACAGCAGCAGTTCAGCTCCACCAGTATGCCATCGGGAGCCTGCGCTACGCGTTCGGATCCCTGGCCTACGACGACGTGAGTGAAGCCGACGGCGCCAGCCGCGCCGTCGAACGGCACTATGCGTTCGCCACCAGTGTCATCGAGCGCATCATCGCCCGGGGTATCGACAACGGCGAGTTCCGCCCCGTCAACCCGGCGGTCGCCGGCGTCGTCATTCTGGCCAGCGCCGTGCACCTTGCGCGCCCCGACGTACTGGAGCATCTTGGACTTCCGTTGGTCGACGCCGTGAGCCAGATGGTTGAAATCGCCGTGGCGGGCCTCAAGTCCCTTCTGACGCTCGACTCGTAGTTTAGCCAGATGACTCGGCTCACGTGTGTCGATTGGTACTCTGGTTTGGCCACTGGTACCGTCGAGGATGGATTCCGTGAGAATCCACATCTGTTCGGCACGAATCGGCAGCTGGCTCGAGCCGTGTGAGTCCGCTTCACGTTTCACCCTTCATTCGGTTAGAACTGATCGTCCTCAACCAGGAGGTTCGCCATGACAACCCTCGACAACGAACTGTCTCCCAATGCCTGGCGACGAGACACGCCCGGCCCGGGCGGCTGGGACCGAACGATCCGACACGACGATCCGAACAAGCTTTTTGTGGTGTCGACCGACTGCCACGCGAACGAGCCGGCTACGTACCTCGCGGAATACATCGAGCCCGATTTCCGACACCGGCTACCACGGATCGAGCGCCGCGACGACGGATCGGAATGGATGGTCACCGAAGGGAACTCTCCGGTGCGGACCAAGGGCCCGAGGTCACCCACCGGAGCCGAGCCACAGGCGGTCGGTTCGCGCATGGACGCCGAGGATCAGCTGCGCAATGCAACGGCCCGACAGGTGAGCCAACGGTTGGCCGACAACGACGCCGACGGTGTCGAT
This sequence comes from Acidimicrobiia bacterium, assembly GCA_031383405.1. GTDB lineage: Bacteria > Actinomycetota > Acidimicrobiia > Acidimicrobiales > JANYDT01 > JANMZO01. The sequence goes on from JANMZO010000018.1 coordinate 3,776, forward strand.
GTCGAATTGATCTTCCCGAACAAGGGGCTTTTGTGTTGGGCCTCCCCCGATCCGGTGTTCGCGATGGCGATGTGTCGGGCCTGGAACCGCTGGGCGTACGACACGTTTTCCCCGAACGGCTGGCACGACGGTCGCACACTCCCACTGGCTTCGATCGCGGCAGGTGACATCCGCGGTGCGTTGGCCGAGGTGGCCTGGGCTGCCGAGCGCGGATACGTCGGCCTGTGCCTTGGCAACTCGGCGATCTACGGCCCGAAGACACCGGGCAAGCTCGAGTACACCGACCCGGTTTTCGAGCCCCTGTGGTCGGCGATCGAAGAGGCCGGCCTTGCGATCACGTTCCATGTGTCGACCGGTCGTGATCCGCGTGCGGTGACCGGCGAAGGCGGTGCGGTGGTCAACTACGTGTGCCACTCGATGGAGACCACGATCGAGCCGTTGGTGCAGTTGATCGCATCGGGCGTGATGGAGCGCCATCCCGACCTTCGTGCCGGGCTCGTGGAGTCCGGCATCGGGTTCGTGCCGTGGCTGCTGGAAACCATGGATTACGTGACCAACGTGCACCACTTCTTCGTGCGGCCTCAACTGCCCGAGCTACCGTCGGACTATTTCCGCCGGCAGTGTTTCGCCACATTCCAAGAGGACCACGTGGGCCTGGCCACCGTCGAACAGTTCAATCTGGTCGACAACGTGATGTGGGCGAACGACTACCCGCACCACGAGGGTTCGTGGCCGCATTCGTCCGCGGCGGTCGAACGGCAGATGGCACACCTTTCCGCCGATGCACGAGCCAAGATTCTCGGTCTCAATGCGGCGCGGGTCTTCAATCTTCCGGTCACCCGGTGAGGACAGAGTTGACCGTGCGCGGCAAGGTGGCCGTCGTCGGTCTCGTGGCCCGGCACCGGTCCCTTCGCGCGATGGCTCGATGCGCCGTACCGGGAAGGCACCCCGTCGTCACGAACTGTGCATGCAACGCTGCCGTGTCTGCAGAGCGTGGCAGTGGGGACCGGAATGGATCTGCCATGCCTGTCGATCCTTCGACGTCGGCTGGGAACACGTCGCTCCGACGGGCCGGATCTTCTCCTGGGAACGGATCTGGCATCCGGTGGGCGCCGCCGAGTTCTCCACGCCCTGACTTGCGGTTGCGGTCGGGGGATCCGAACATCCAAGCATCGACTTCACAAAAGGAGCAGTGACATGAAAGCAGCACGACTCGCCAAAGGCGTCATCGAAGTTCAAGACCTCCCCACGCCGACACCCAAGTATGAAGAGGCGCGGATACGCATGAGCTCCGCGGGTGTGTGCCACTCCGATCTTCACATCGTGCGGGGCGACTGGGCCGGGCTCCCGAACAGCATGCCGCTCGGCCATGAAGGTATCGGCATCGTTGAAGCACTCGGGCCGGGGGCGGAACGTTACGTGTCAGTTGGCGACCGGGTCATCCTCGGTCTCGGCGGCACGGGCGGCGGCTACTGGTGCGGAGCCTGCGAGTACTGCATGCGAGGCGAGCCGCGTCACTGCGCGCAGACCAAAGGCATCATGGGCACCTTCTCGCAGGAGTTCTGCGTCTACGCCAAGTCGCTCGTGAAACTGCCCGACAATGTGGGCGACGAGGAAGCGGCGCTCGCCTGCGGTGGTCTCACGGCATACGGCGCGGTCAAGAAACTGCTCAAGCACCACATCCTGCCCGGCCGACGGATCGCCGTGATCGGTGCTGCGGGCGGCCTCGGCCACTACGCGGTGCAGATCGCCAGCTCCTTTGGCTACAAGGTCGTGGGGGTCGATATCGGAGCGGACCGCCTGGCGTTCGTCGAATCACTAGGCGCGCATATGGTCCTCAGCGCCGATGAAGCAGCTTCCACTGCGCAGTCCTTCGGCGGCGTCGATGCCAGCCTCGTGTTCTCCGCGAAACTCGCCGGGTTTGATCTGGGTTTGAAGATGCTCCGACGTGGTGGTCTGTTCGTGGCCGTCGGCATTCCGGCCAGCAGCGAAGGCAACATCCAACTCAACCCGTGGGAATTCTTCCAACGCGATCCCACGCTCATCTACTCAGCGGTGGGAACGGTGCAGGACATGCGCGAGCTGGTCGACATGGCAGCCGAGGGACGGGTCAAGAGCCACATCGGCCGCACCGCAGCACTGTCGGAAATCGGCGACGTCTTCGACGACCTCGAAGCCGGCAAATACGTCGGCCGCGCCGTCATCACCGACTTCAGCCGTTAACGCCAAGCGAACGCAGTCACTCAACTCCTGACGACAGCGATCGGGTCGAAACAACGTAGTTGTATTGTCTTACGTTTTGTCGTATGGTCCGTCAGTGACCGTTCTCAACTTTCGGACAGACGAGCGTTCCGAGAAGGCACTTGCCGAGCTGATGTCAGACGGATCGACCGCGTCAGAGGCGATTCGCCAAGCTTTGGTCGATGCGGTGCGGCTCCGGCGCCGCGAACAGATGCGCGCCGAGTCGCGAGCACTCATGAACGACGAAGCGGACCTCGCGGAAGCCCGGCGTGTTCTGGCGGAAATGGACGAACTTCGTGCGTGGTGACATTCACCGTTTACGAGCGCCACGAGATACTCGAGGTCGGGAACAACAGGGCGCCAGATTCGCCGTGATCATCCAGTCCGACGATCTGATGTTGTCGACCTTGCTCGTTTCCCCAACGTCGAGATCGGCTTCGCCGCGATCCTTTCGTCCCACCATCACAATCAACGACGAAGAAACACAGGTTCTTGTCGAACAAACTTCGGCAGTTGCACCTGAACGACTCGGCGACTTCGTAGGGCGAGTCAGTCTCGAAGAACTCCGAGCGATCGACGACGCACTTCGACTCTCGCTCGAACTTGACTGATCCAAACGCCCGGTCCGCAATTACCACTAGACACCGCAATCGGACCATATAGGCGCTTACTATCAGCGCTGCACTTCGCCGGGAGTGTCGGGGTGTTGTCGGTTCACGGCGAGCGCAACGCCCTCGGCGCGTCTGTACTGGAAAGGCTTCGCCCGCCTGCAACAGGGGGCAGAACCGGTCGAAGCACCCACGTGTATCACCGTGTTCCCGAAGGAAATTGTCCGACCGTCGAGGCGCTGGGCTGAGAAGACCTTCACCGATCTGCGCTGGTTCGACGAGGTCGAGCGCGGCGGCCATTTCGCGGCGCTTGAGCAGCCCGACGTGTTCGTTGATCAGCTACGTCGCAGTTTCCGGCAGTTCCGGTGACCATAGCCTTTCGGCGCCTGCATCCTCCTCCCCGATACCCAACCCATCGATCGCTTCCGAGCAACGAATCCGTTGGCATCCCACGACGCAGCCTGGAGACGGGCCAGAGGCTGGGCCGTGTGGCGGGCAATCGGCTGCCTCGGCATCGCAACTGCCGGTCCCCCCGGGGGTATGCCCAGTTGGGGTCCACCAGCGATCACCTCCCTCCAACACCTCACCGCATCATTCGCCTAGCTACCCACCCGAGAGTCACGCATGACGACTCGATTGCGTGCGCCCCTCCAGGCGCTGCGGTACGCCGGGAATGTGGTCCGACGGACTCAATGACCCATAATGTGCCGATCGAGTCAGCATGAACACTCTGCGAAACCACTTCGCCATCTGCCCGTACATGGTGGTCGACGAGCGCACCCACGGGCGTCCCGAAGGCGACCTGGCCACAGCGCGCACGGCGGTGATGCAACAAACGTCTCGACGAGTACGAACCCCGAGTCAAAGTCAACGGCGAACTCGCCCTTCCGCAGCGCTACGTCTGCCGTCGGTCGGCGCAGATTTGCTGCTTGGTGCTGCGCAAATCTACTGCTAGAAGCTGCGCAGATCTAATAGCTGCAGTAGGCTTTTGACATGGTATCCGCGTCCTACGTCGCCCGATTGATCGATCCGCTTCTGGCCGAACTCGTCGCCGATGTGCCGGGGGTGATGGTTGTCGGTCCGCGGGCCTGCGGTAAGACGACGACGAGCGTTCGGCGTGCGAAAACCGTCTTGCGGATGGACCGCGACGAGACGCGCCGCGCAGTCACCGCCGACCCAGATGCAGTACTGGCCGACGCAGAACCTCTCGTCCTTGTCGACGAGTGGCAGCGCGCGCCCGCGGCACTCGCTGCGGCGAAGCGGCTTATCGATCACGATCCGGCGCCCGGTCGGTTCCTGTTCACCGGATCGGCGTCAGACACGCTTTCGCCAGACGCGTGGCCCGGCACCGGTCGGTTCATTCGCGTCCCGATGTGGGGCCTCACCCAACGGGAAGTCCTCGGACCACACCGTGTAAGGCCCACCACGTTCTTCGACGCCGTTGCCGACATCGAAGACGAAACTCTCGACAGCGGGACTCTCGAAATCGCACTTCCAGACGATCTTCCCGACATCGTCGGATACGTCGATCTACTCCTCACGTCAGGCTTCCCCGAAGCGCTCGCACGATCCTCGGCCCGCACACGGTCGCTATGGCTGGAGTCCTACGTTGATCACATCGTGGGACGCGACGTCGACCTCGTCGGTGAGGTACGCGATGCTGCGCGTCTTCGTCGCTACCTCGCCGTGCTCGCCGCCAACAGCGCAGGCATCCCCGCAATGCAGACCCTTGCCATGAGCGCTTCGGTCAATCGCGAGACCGCGCAACGATTCGACGGTTTCCTGGAACGACTCTTCATCACCGAACAAGTACCAGCATGGGCATCCAGTCGCCTTGGCCGCTTGGCGGCGACACCCAAGCGCTACCTGTGCGAACCTGCCTTGGCCGCACCCTTGCTCGGACTCGAACGCCGCTCGATCATTCGAGACGCAGACATCGCTGGACGAATGATCGATTCATTCGTGGCCGCACAGATTCGCCCAGAACTCCAACTCGGCTCAATGCCGGTCTCGATGTTCCACATACGACAAGGCGGCCGCCGAGAAATCGACATCGTGCTCGAACGACGCGACGGAGCCCTCGTCGCGCTTGAGATCAAGGCTGCCGCCGATGTCGACCTACACGATGCACGGCACCTCGTCTGGCTCCGCGACCAACTCGACACCGACCGCTTTCGAGCCGGCATCGTCCTCCACACCGGCCGCCACATCCGACGACTCGACACCCGAATCTGGGCCGTCCCCATCTGCGCGCTGTGGGGCGTATGACCTCGGCAGACGTGAGGGTCCACACGAAACCCTTGGCTTTATCGACGCTGTACCGGCCCGCTGGGAATGCGAAGAGCCAGTTCGAAAGCCGGCTCTGAACACGTACTTCACATGGCACCTCCAACGGAATTCGAGTCCGTGTCTTCACCTTGAGAGAGTCCCCAGGACCATCCGGCTGGTATCGGATTGTGTGAACGAGCAGCCCAGAGCCGAACTGCCCGTACGCACAGTACCAACCAGAACGTCTGGTTCGGGCAGTTCGCTGTACAAATGCTGTACGCCACGCTTTCGCGGCCAATTGGAGTGATGGCAAAACTGCGGCACGGACGGCGGCCGAAACTCACCAGACCATATGTGTACATATGGTGATCGCAGTTGACGATGCGGTCAGTTGTCGAGCGATGCGATCACGGCCTCGGCGACGCCGGCGGCTTCGTTTAGGTTGTAGCCGTCGGGCACGGTGTTGATCAACGCATCGAGGTCATGGGCGAACTGAGCGTCATCGAGCTTGGCGTGGAGGTTTGGCCAAAGCACGCGCGGCGGTCCAGCCGTCGGGCCGGTACGGCTCGAAGCAGGCGGCGATCTCTCGACGCCGAGCCCGGCGTGACGCACCGCAAGCCAGAGATCGAACAGGTCACGTCCCTTCTTGCGTTGAAACAGGGCACGAATCTTCGTAGCGATCAGTTCGGCGAGTTCGAAGGTGGCCACTGCCGCGTGACCGTTGAACCACGGACTGTCGATGCGGAAAACGCGGGCCACTACCGGTCGAGCCGGTGATCGTTCGAAGGTGTTGCACCCCAAAGCCCGGATGCGGTCGACCTTTGCGACCGGCGGACCATTGACGGTCAAAGTCGAGATCAACGACTCCTCTCACGACTCCTCCGGCTAGCAATCGGTGGTGTGCTTGACATATAGTTTTAGGCACGCCAAAAATCGCTGGGTCCGTTCAGGCCTACAAAAGTTGAGGGTTGAAGTCATGGGAGCAAGTGTTTTGATCACCCTGCGCGAGGGGCTAGAGATCTCTCTCGTTCTCGCGATCATCGTCGGGTACCTCGTAAAGACGGGTCGGTCACAATATCTGCGGCAGGTGTGGGTGGGCGTTGGGGCTGCGACTCTGGTCTGTCTTGTAGCCGGCGTCGCTTTCCGGGCGCTGGTGGGCGAGTACGACGGGAAGTCCGAGCAGTTCATCGAAGGAACCCTGTCTTTTTCCGCCGTGGCCGTTCTGACATGGATGATCTTTTGGATGCGTAGCAACGCCCGTGGTCTTCGCGGCGAGCTGCACAACCGACTTGATTCTGCACTCGAACGATCACCCATGCGGATCACGGTGGTGGCCTTCGTCGCGGTGGCCCGCGAGGGATTCGAGACGGTTCTCTTCTTGATCGGCGCGGAGAATGAAGGCACGACCGGAGCGCAGGTCGTGATCGGTGGGCTCATCGGCTTGGCGATCTCGGCTGCACTCGGTCTGCTGATCTACCGGGGTGGCAAGAAGGTCAACCTGGCCAAGTTCTTCACCTGGACCGGTGCGTTGCTGCTGCTGTTCGCCGCCGGACTGTTCGCCAAGGGTGTGCACGAGTTCCGCGAATTCTTCGGTGTCGAATGGTCATTCGTGGCCGATTCACTCTGGACCGTACGGTCTGGCCCGTTGGCCGAACGACGCACGGTCTATGCCTTCGTCAACGGTCTCTTCGGATGGAGTGCGAATCCTGAGCGCGTTCGGGTCTTCGCCTACTTCGCCTACCTCACCCCGATCGGGTGGCTCTATCTGCGGGAGATGGGCAAGCCCACCACTTCGCACAAGGTGTCACCCAGCAACGTCGCACATCGGCCTGACTCCCGGTGCGAGGGTGAAGCCTCAATTCACCGGCTGAATACGGTCGAGCCGCGCCCATGATCCTTGGGACCCTCGAAGGTGTGGGTGCAGATTTCGGTAGACCGCCAAACGAGCCTGACGGAACATCGTCGGGGCATACGCTCCGGCCGCGACGACAATCCACGCCGCCACAATTCGGACACCAGCGCTCGGGGCTCGACCGACCGTTCGGAATGAACCGACACACCGACTCCGCAGATCCACGGTCGCCATCCTCGCGATTGCCGACCACGGTGGCCGCCGAGTAGAGAAACTTCCCTGTCTCCAGATTCGTCCCGGCATAGGCGCAATCCCGATGTGGACACGCCATGATGTGGATCGATTTCGGCTCCCAAATCGCCGCCGTCATCCGGCGACTACGTCGTGATAGGCGGTTGGCTACCTCACGGTCTGGATGTTCGCGGTTGGTAGGTCGACTCGGCACTACCCCAGCGCGAGCGGACAGCGAGCGCAGCGCGGGCGCGAGGTCGGACAGGTCGTCCATCGTCACTGCGTCAGTCCAACAAGATCGACCTTTGGATTGAGTCCGCGCAGGAAAACTACGCCAGCCGCGAGCGCCAGTGCGGCGATGCCGGAAACGAGCAGCGGTACACGTCCGGTGCCGTGCCAGGACAGACCGGCCCAGGCACCCGCGGCGATCGCTCCGATGCCCGCAGCGCCGCCTTGGAGCCCAAGAGCGCGACCTCGGGTGGCGGGGGTGACGGTGGTGGCGATCCAGGCTTTGGCGACACCGTCGGTGAGCGCGGTGTACAGGCCGTACAGGGCGAAGATGGGCCATACCCACACGGCCCGTGTGACGAGGCCGAGGGCGGCGTAAGAAACGCCGAACACGGCGAACCCGGCTGCGACGATCGTCTGCTTGGAGACTCGATCAGCCAGTACACCGGCCGGGTAGCTGGCAACCGAGTACGTCAGGTTGTACAACGCGTACGCGGCGATGACCGACGTGACGCTGAGGCCGAGATGACGCGCCCGCAGAATGAGCAGGGCGTCAGAGAAATTGATGAACGAGAAGACGGTGAGGATCGTGAACGGCAACCAGTACGGGCCCGGTAGCCGGGCCTTGCTTGCCGCGACGTTGACTGGTTTCGAGGTCTCGCTGGCGGGTCGTTTTTGTTCGTGCACGAACAGCACTGCGACAGCACTCAACACGGCGGGAATCACGGCGACGATGAACACGGGCCGGTAGTGATGGTTGAACAGCTCGAACAGGGCGAGGCCAAGGAGTGGACCGATAACTGCGCCCAGGGTGTCCATCGAGCGGTGAAAACCGAACGCCCGGCCGAGATGTTCAGCGGGCACATCGTCGGCGATGAGTGCGTCGCGTGGGGCCCCCCGAATGCCTTTGCCGAGCCGGTCGAGGGCTCGGGCGGCGAGCACGAGCGGCCACGTCGACGCAACGGCGATGAGGACTTTCCCGAACGCCGCGGCACCGTAGCCGGCGGCGACGAATGGTCGGCGACGCCACCGGTCGGCGAG
>JANMZO010000026.1:0-4057 GCA_031383405.1 Acidimicrobiia bacterium
CCTCGTCGCCGAAGTTCACCCGTTCGTTGACGGAAACGGGCGGACGGCCCGCATCGCGATGAACGCCGAACTTTCCGCCGCCGCACAGTCGCGGATCCTGATCCCGATCGTGTACCGGCTCGACTACGTCGGCGCTCTAAACCTCGATCCACCGATGGTCATGGTGTGAGGTGATGCGCGTATCCGCGTGAAAGGCCTCCTGGGCTGGGACGATGTTGGTCTCTTACATCAACAAAACCCAGACCACAGGAGACACTTTCAGTGACACGAGTATCGCACGCGCTGGACCGTCTCGATGTGTCTTTCGATGACCCGAATCTGGTCGCCAACGCCGGTCTGCTCTTGACCGCAACGTTGGCCGAACGTCTCGACCTGGAGGCGATGATCGACTCGACGGTGAAGCTCGGTGATCGTGTTGGTGGCGCCCGGCCGGGGCGCAAGGTGTTGACGTTGGCGCACGCGATGATCGCCGGTGCAACGCACATCGATCACGCCGACATGTTGCGCTCGGGATCCACCGCGTCGGTCCTCGGTCATCGGGTGATGGCCCCGTCGACGCTGGGGACGTTCCTGCGGTCGTTCACGTTCGGACACGTCCGCCAGCTCGAAGCGGTCAACGGTCGAGCGCTGGAGCGGGCATGGGCCAGTGGGGTCGCACCAGTCGCCGCGTTGGTGATCGACATCGACTCGACCATCTGCGAAGTGATCGGCAAACACAAACAGGGTGCCGGATACGGCTACACACGCAAGCTCGGATATCACCCGCTCCTCGCGACACGCGCCGACACCGGCGAGGTGTTGCACGCCCGGATGCGGAAAGGATCAGCGAACACCCAACGCGGGGCGCGCCGGTTCATCGACGAGGTTGTCGCCCGGGTCCGACGCGCTGGCGCGACCGACGAGTTGACGATCCGGTTCGACTCCGGGTTCTGGGCCAACGACACGATCACCGTCTTGAACCGGTTGAACGTGCGCTACACGATGGCCGTGCGCTGCTCCTCCAAAGGCATCAACGACGCCATCGCAGCGATCCCCCAAGACGCGTGGATTCCAATCGAGTACACCAACGACGGTCAAGCCGAAGTCGCCGAATGCGCGTACACCACCGGTGCCGGCAAGAAGGCCGTGACGCGTCGCCTGGTCGTGCGCCGCACCCGTCTCACCGACAAGAAGCAGTTGAAGTTGTGGCCCGACTGGCGCCACTTCGGGTTCCTCACCGACCTCGACGGCACCGCCATCGAACTCGATCAGTTCCATCGCCAGCACGCTGTTGTCGAACTCGCGATCCGCGACCTCAAAGAAGGCGCCGGGCTCGAGCACGTCCCGTCCGGCAACTTCCACGCCAACTCGGCCTGGCTGCAATGCGCTGTCCTGGCCCACAACATGATCCGCTGGACCGCGATCGCCGGCAAGATCCGCGTCGACAATCAACTCGTCGTCGCCCGGACACTGCGCACCAGGTTCCTCGCGATCCCCGGCCGACTCGTCAACCGCTCCGGGCGGCCAACCCTGCGGATGCCGACCAACTGGCCATGGTCGACATCATTCACGACAGCGCTGAACGCGTTGCGCGTACTCGCACCCGCCACCGGCTGAACGCCGGTCCGCGGGCAGGCGCCCCGCACACCAACCACCAAGCGCTGACAACCCAACAACAGCAAGACAGTCAGCCTTACCGCGCCCCAGAACACGCCATCGCCACTCCAAGACCACCCCCGACAACCTCGAGCGCGAGGCGACCCCGCTCAAGGAGCCAGTCGGTGGATCGAGGATAAGTCGTCTCCATCGGGAACGGACCATGGGCAGTCCGCATTACTAGCCGTACATTCGGAACCAGCTCGGCGATCTCGTACGTGTAGCGCAACGTCCGGCCCATGAAGTGCGCGACGAACGCGACCTTCGATCCAACCTGCGTCGGTTTCGGCGATAACCACTCCACGGACGTGATGTTCTTGTACCAGGCCGGCACGTTCGACGGGTCGGCAGCGAAACCGGCAACGGTCTCGACCGGCGCGGCGATGACCAACTGGCTATTCACATCAACGGCCACGGTATGAAGTCTGCCTGATCCTGGCGGGACCGGGTAGTGCTGATCGGCAGTTCCGCGTCGGGCGGTCTGGGGCAGGAACGTCACGGAAACCCGGGACGATCCAGCCCCAGTAGCCCAATTGGGACGATTCAGCCTCAGAACCCAGTAGCGCCGAATGCCCAAAGTGGGCGCATGGTGCAAGCGCGCAGCTACCGCGCCCGGGGGCGCGGTAGCTGGTGGGTCCTTGCAGTTGCGGGTCAGGGTTTCTCGCGGCCGGCGATAGGTGGTGCGCCGCGGGGTTGGCTGGTGCGGGTTCGGCCGTCGTGCCAGAAGACGCGGAGTTGGCCGTCTTCGTCGAGCTTCAACTGCACGTTGGTCTCGTGGACGTAGTGGTGATGCCTCGAGCACAGCAGCGCAAGGTTGAGGTAGTCGGTTTTGCCGGCGTGGCGCCAGTAGCGGATGTGGTGGGCGTCGCAGTGGCGGATCTTGCGATCGCACCCGGGGAACCTGCACCCACCATCACGGGCGGCGACCTGGTTGAACAACTTGCGTGGCACCGTGTACTGCGAATCGCCGAAGCTGAGCGGTTCGCGCTGCGGGCCGCGGATGATGGTGTGGATCTTGCAGTCACACAGGTACGTATCAGTGCAGGCCGGCGACATCGGTTCGTGAGTGTCCGCAACAACACCTTCAGGTCGCCCGGCGTTCAACGTGGACTCGTCGACCGAGATCGACACGTGTGGCAGGTTGCGCGGTGTGCCGTCGTCGAGATGGTTCTTGTTGTAGAACGCGGCGATGTCGAACATGGCATCCGCTGCGCGTTCACCATGGGTACGCGTGTCGGCAGTGCCATCGAAGCTGGTCGCGTTGCGCAATGCCTTCTCGACCTCGGTTGCTGCGGCCCCGTGCAGCCGCAGGTGGCCTGACAGTGCACCATCGGCGCAGCGCGACAGCGTGAGATGCCGCTCGGGTTCCGCGGGGGGTTCGTCACCCTCGATGATTGCTTGGGCGTCGTCGCGCCAACGCACGCACACGGCGACGGTGTCGGCAACGTTGAGCCCGGCAACGATCTGCACCAACGCCGCCTGATGCTCACCCAGCAGCGCAGCGTGCTGTGGCGTGTGCAGCCGCGCGAGTGCATCGATCTGCCCGGCGGACAACACACCCGACACCGCCGCGTCGGCGAACGCATCGTGGCCGGCGAGGAACCGGCCGTGGCGTACGCGTGTGCGGGCCTCGCGGGTGGACATGCGGCAGTGTTCGCGTAGCCAGGCGGCGATGGTGACGGACCCGTCGAGCCCCCACAACCCTGACGCCTCAATGGCGGCCAGTTGCAGCGCCAACATCGCTGCCTGTCGTTCGTGTTCGGCGACGGCAGCGACGAAACCAGGCAGGTCTGCGAGCACGCCCACCGCCGGTTCGTCGAGCATGATCATGTGATATACCGTACACATGTTCGTCTACGATATCAACCTTGAAACCCATGTTTCATATAGGTCTCAGCGATAGCCGGCCGCCCACGATCACCCCCACCGATGGCTACGCGTCGAAGTCTGAATGAGGAGAACCACCACTCGACAATCTCCGAATAGCCTCTCCGAGGATCCCATGAACACGCACGCCACAACCACCACGGCAACTCCCACGGCTGCCGGCTTCGTGATGCCACCCGAGTGGGCGCCACACGCCGGCTGCCTGATGGCATGGCCGTCGCGCGCCGAGCTCTGGGGGACGCGTCTCGCCGCGGCCAAGCACGACTACGCCGCCGTTGCCACGGCGATCGCCGCCCACGAGCCGGTGCTGATGGTGTGCAACCCCGGCCACTCGGCCGAAGTGCGAAACCTGTGCGGCTCGGGCGTGACACCGTTGGAGATCCCGATCGACGACTCGTGGGCACGCGACACCGGGCCGGCCTTCGTGCGCAACGCAGCGGGCGCGGCTGCCGTCGTCGCCTTCGGGTTCAACGCGTGGGGCAACCGTTGGCATCCGCACGACGACGACGCTGCACTCGGCGGCCGCCTCGCCGAC
>JANMZO010000060.1:0-11048 GCA_031383405.1 Acidimicrobiia bacterium
CGCACCCACCGTGGCGAGCTTCCGCCGTTTCGACTTGGGGTACACCGAAGGTGCGCCGCCATCGTCTGCCGCCCCGGCGGCCTTCGGTTGCGCCGGCTCACGGCTCAACACCCGGAGCACTTCGGCGGCGCGGGCGGTGTACGAATCGAGCAGGTTCCGGTAGTCGACGTCGTCGATATCACCTGCGTCGTGTTCTCGGTTGAGGTCCTCGATGGATGCGAGCAACTCGTCGCGCTCGATGACGAGTTCCTCGTCGTCGACCCCATGAATCGCGGAACCCGTCATGGGCGGTTCTCCTCGAATTGCCGGAGCGCATCGGCGACGCGGTTGCGGTCGGCTTCGGATACCGCAACCGGCGTGATCTTGGTCTGCCGGAACTTCATCAGCAACAGACCGAATGCCGTCACCAGTACGACCACCGGTGCGATCCAGGCGATGGAGCCGATGCCCGTGGTCTCGGGCCGCAGGAGTTGCTGCTCACCAAACCGGCTCACGAGATACGTGCGAATCTGTCCATCGGTCTGCCCGGCTTCGACCTGACGTTGGATTTCCGCGTAGATGGCCTTGGCCGTGTTGGCTTTCGACTGGGCAACCGACAGTCCCTGGCACGTTGGGCACTTGAAGCTGTTGGCGATGCGATCGGTCCGGGCCGGTACCGAATTGCCGTCGGTCCCGCGACCGAGGACGAGAAGCACGATCACGACAATCGCGAGCCCACCCGTAACGACTATCGCTTTCGTTCGTGCGCCCATCAATTCGCCTCGGCTTCGGCCAGTACCCGCTCGATCGCCGCTCGGGTCACCCCACCGTTGTTCTGATAGATGACTGTGCCGTCCCGGTCGACGATGTACGTCTCGGGCACGCCCCGCACCCCCCAGTCGACGGCAATTCGGTCGCTATTGATCACGGGCCAGGTTCCGCCGCGCTTTTTGAAAAAGTCTTTGACGTCGTTGACCTCGTCCTGGTAGACGACGCTCACCATCTCAAGGTCGCCCGTCGCCCGGTGAGCCTCTTGGAGCGCAACAAGCTCCGGATGTTCCTTCACGCACGGCGGACACCACGTGGCGAAGAAGTTGATGACGACGTACTTGCCTCGCTGTTCGGAGAGGTCGAACTGTACCGTTGCATCGATCGCCGAAGGCCCCTGCACCGGCGGTGCTTGACGGCCGAGAAACTGATTCCGGATGCTTTTCTCGCCGCCGTCGCGCGTAGCCAGAACGGCTATGAGCGCGACCGCAATGACACCGATGATGATCGCCGTGATCCGGGCCGACTTCGACGGGTGTGGACCAACCCCGGATTCGGCGGCGGACCCACGGAACGTCGAGGTGACGGGTGAATCCTCGGTTCCGGTCGGCTCGGGTTCGTTTGTGTTCATACGGGCGCTCCTATGGCCGGAGACGGTTGAATTGGCGAAGGCTCAGTTCTCGCACGCAGTATCGGTGCGTCGCCTAGGCCACTCGTGGGGTCGGTCGGGTTGCGGCGTCGGCCCGGCACGATGGCCAGTACGGTGCCGAGGGCCATGATGAGCCCGCCGATCCACAGCCAGATGGTCATCGGCTGAATGTAGAAGCCGATTTGCGCCGAGCCGCCAATGTCTTTGGGGCGTCGGTCGTACGTGAGGTAGAGATCCTTCGTAAGGCCGGTGCGCACCGACGGCGTGGGGATCAATTGACCCTGGGCGGCGAACTGGGTGAGCGCCGGCGAATCAATGCGACCGTTGTCGACACGGACATCGGCATGATACGACTTCGGGACCTTCTTCCCGTCGAGGGTTGTAAAGGTAGTACGTACACCTACGAGTTCGATAGTATGGCCTTTGAACGTCTGAGGTTCGCCGGGCTTGAGCGTCAGCACGGTGTTGGACCCGTACGTGCGGCTGGCGGCAATCGCGATGGCGATCATGATGACGCCGAGATGCACGATCATTCCACCATTGGCCCGACCGATCAGCGCTCGGAACATCGACTGCTTCCGGGCGCGAGCCGCTCTCACTGCGAGAGCAAGCTGCCGAAAGGCGGCACCGGCTGCGAAGGCGCCGAGGAAGAACGCGAGAAGCGCCTCCAGCCCGCGCAGACCACTAAGTACGCATATGGCCAGGATAGCAACCGCGCTCACCAGTGGCCACTGAAGCCGCGTGATCAGCAGTTCACTTGACGCTATTCGCCATGGCAGGACCGGGGCGATGGCCATAAGAAAAAGCAGGCACAGGCCGATCGGTGTGGTCATTGTCTCGAAGTACGGCGCCCCTATCGATAGCCGCTTCCCGTTCCAGGCTTCGACCAGCAGCGGGAACACGGTGCCGAGAAGCACGATGAAGGCGAAGCCGGCGAACAGAAGGTTGTTCGCGAGAAACGCGCCTTCGCGGGAGAAGGGACTGTCGATCGTCGTGGCTGAACGCAACCGATCGCCACGCCAGCCGATAAGGCCGAGTGAAACGAACACGATGACGGCAAAGAGCGAGATGAGCCAGGGGCCGATGCTGGAGCTGGAGAACGCGTGCACCGACTGCACGACGCCGGACCGCGTGAGGAAGGTGCCGAGAATTGTGAGGGAGAACGTGGCGCACAACAACGAGAGGTTCCACACGCGAAGCAGTCCGCGCCGCTCCTGTACAAGAACCGAATGCAGATATGCGGTGCCGGTGAGCCATGGAAGGAACGAGGCGTTTTCCACGGCGTCCCAGCCCCAGTAGCCACCCCACCCAAGGACCTCGTAGCTCCACCACGCCCCGAGAACGATGCCGAGCGTGAGGCAACCCCACGCCACAAGCGTCCACCGACGCGTTTCGAGCAGCCATCCTTCGCCGATGCGTCCGGTGACCAGGGCCGCGATGGCGAACGCGAACGGCACGGTGAAGCCGACATAGCCCAGATAGAGAATCGGCGGATGGATTGCCATGAGCGGATGATTCTGAAGCAGCGGGTTCGGCCCGCGGCCGTTGGCCGGTGTTGTGATGAGGGTCTTGAACGGATTGGCCGGTCCCATCATCAACGCGAAGAAGAAGGTGGAGACTGCGAGGATCACGACGGTAGCCCAGCCGACCAGCGGGTCGGTTCGACGCTTCCGGAACTTGTGATGCACGATCGTGAGGTACCCGGCGAGAATAAGACCCCAAAGCAGAATCGAGCCCTCGAGGGCCGCCCAGCAGCCGGCGATCGTGTAAAGCAGCGGCGTTTCGAGTGCGTTGTTGTCACGCACGTACTGAAGGGAGAAATCGTGGGTCAGGAGGGCCCACTCCATGGCCGCAAAGGCGACCACCGCTCCCACCAATACTAAAGGTACATAACGTTGGGCCTGGGCCACCAGGCGCGGGCGTCGGCGGAGAAGCCCGAACGTCATCGTGATCGTGCTGAACGCCGAGGCGACAAACGCGATGACGACTCCGAAACCCCCAAGTGCTGCTTTCAACTGAACAACCCCTCTGACTACAACGGTCTCACGAAAAATCCGACGGGCTCATGACGGCGCGTCGACGGCGTCTTTCACGCGGGAACGGTTCTTTTGGATGTAGTTTTCGTCGTGCTTGACCAGGATCCGGTCGCTGAGAAAATCGGGGAGCTCACTACCTGTCGGCTTTGTTTCGAAGTTACCCTCGAGCACAACGGCGATGCCTGCGCGGAACAACTCGGGCGGAGCGCCTGCGTGGCGAACGTGGACATTCGTGCCGTTGAACTCGACGTCGAAGTCGACGGTGCTGGGTGCCTCTTTGACGCTGCCTTCGACGACGATTCCCTGCAGGCGGAAGCGCTTGATCCCGAGATCGACCGCTCGCGTCTTGGCTTCGTCGGCGTTGAGAAAGAACAGGGTGGCGTTGCCCAGGCCTCGGAACACGACGAGGCCGATCGCGGTGAGGATGAGTACAAGTGCGATAACCGCGCGTTTGCGCGAGCCCGTGGCGCGGATCTCGGGCAACCCGTTCGGTGCACCGTACGGGAAGGGCTGCGCGTCGGCCGACTCGGTGAGTCCTGAATCGTTGGCCCCGGGTCCGGAACCGCTCAGCTCGGCCGAGGTGTCGGTGGGTGGCATCCTGCTCATGACGGCGGGTCGCCCACCCGGCGGGCTTCATCGGCCAGAACCTGAGCCGCCGCCTGCCGGCCCCGGACCACAACCCACGCTCCGTAGACGATGAGAGTCGCGAACACTGTGGCGTAGCCCGCAATCACGTAGCTCACGAATCGCCCCCGACCGGAGTCATGGTTGTCCGCCAACCGGTTGGACCATCATGGCCTCGGCGCGCCGCTCAGCGATAGCGGAACTGAGCCCGCCGTGGATGACCTGGTCTTCCCAACGGGCCACCCGGTAACGCTGGATGAGGAGCCAGAAGAACGCAGTCGTGAATCCGAAAAACGACAGAATCATGGCGACGAGTTGCGCCCCGTGAACCGTTGGATCGGGCCGAAGCAGTGTGGGTCCCTGGTGCTGGGTGCGCCAGAGCTTGACGGAGAAATGGACCAAGGGAACATTGACAAATGCGATCAGCGCGGTGAAGGCGGACCGCTGGGCGCGCATGGAAGCTGTCGCGGGAATCGTACGAATCGCCAACACGCCGAGGTACATGAAAAGTAGGAGTGCGGTACTTGTGGTGCGGGCGTCCCATATCCACCAGGCGCTCCAGGTGACCTTTGCCCAAATCGAGCCGGTGGCGAGGGCCAGGAAGGTGAACACGATGCCGATCTCAGCCGACGCCCCTGCAATCTGGTCGTAGAACGGCTTGCGGGTCCGGGGCCACAGCCACAGCAAGCTGGCCACCGTGGTGATGCTGAACGCCACGTACGCGGTCCAGGCCACGCCGGGGTGTACACAGAGGAGGCGAACGTATTCCCCCTGCACCACGTCAGGCCCCGTGGCGAACAGTCCCAACACAACCACAACCGCCAACAACGCAACGGCGACCACAGCAACGAAACGTGAAATGAGTTGTTCGTTCTTCATGCTTCCTCCAGAAGGGATCCGAAAATGAGAATCCCCACTGCCGTGTAGATAACTGCGAACACCGTCAAGAGTCGCACCCAAATCCATCCTTCGCCAACTGTTGAACTCAGTGCATCCTGGGTCGCCTTCACGGCGCCGAGCAGTACAGGTGTGACGATCGGGAAATACAGCAACGGCAATAGCGTGTCACGAGATCGCAGGCCCGCCGACAACGCGCCGTGGCAGGTGCCGACCGTCACAAGTCCCAGTGTCGCCAACACGCAGGTGACGACCAATTGCGCCGGGCTGGAGACATGTGTGGGGAAAAAGAGAACTGCGAACAACCCGAGCACGACCTCCAGGAGAAGGAGCTGGGCTGCGATCGCGCCGGCCTTGCCGAGGAAAATCCCGGCTGGATCGAGCGAACTCAGCCGAAGCGCGTCGTTGGCGCCGTCGGCGGTCTCGATCGAGAAACTCCGCTGGACGGCGAGAAGGGCGGCGAAGAACACGGCGAGCCAGAACAACCCGGACGTGATGGTCGACGCCGCGACAGAATCGGGGCTGAGTCTTCGGGAGTCACCGGGATCCGCGGCCACGACGTTGTCGAGTGCGAACGCGAACAGAATGAGGATGAGCACCGCGAATGGCGCGATCTGCGACATCGTCACCTTCGACCGCCACTCGATGCGAAGGTCCTTGCGCAGGATCAGCCAAGCATCATGAACCACGGGTCACCTCGGTCGACGTTGGACCGGCGCCCACGAGTTGGGAGTTGGTCACGTAGCCGCCGGCGACCACGACCCTTCGGGTTGCGAAGGAGCTGGCCCGATCAGGATCGTGCGACACGACCAGCACGGTGGCTCCGGCGGCAGCCGCGCCCCGTAGAAGGATGTCGAGCGAGTCTCGGGCGTCTGGGTCGAGGCCGGCGTGAGGCTCGTCGAGCAGCCACACCCTGGGCTGTCTGGCGACCACAGCGGCGAGTGCGGTCCGTCGGCGTTGGCCGGCCGAGCACGAGTGGAGGGCCAGCTTGGCGACGCGGCGGCCGATACCAACCGCGTCAAGCGCGTTGCGAACGTGCTCGATTGATGAACCGGCTATTCGCGATGACTCCACGGCGAAGCGGACGTTGTCCTCGACCGTAAGGTCTTCGTACAGAAGGGACCGGTGGCCGAGATAACCAACGGTCCGGCGAACCGATGCCGGGTCGTCGCGCACATCGATGCCGCAGACGGTGGCCGATCCGCCCGAGATGGGCACAAGCCCAGCGCACGCTCGCAGTAGCGTGGTCTTTCCGGCGCCGTTGGGGCCCTCGACGGCGACGATTTCCCCGGGTCCGACGTTCAGTGTCAGCCCGCTTAACGCTGGAAATGTACCGAGAAGACAAACCACCTCGACCAATGCCAGGCCGGAGGAAGGAACCACGGGCGGAGAGTTTACCGGCGCTCGGGACCGTCCCAAACCCGGTCATCCCTCCGACGCACGGACGGTGAACTTGGGTGTTCACGGGTGCAATGTTCGGTGTCGAAACGTGGTCAACACATCGAGTGCGTGAGTGAACGCGCGGCTTAAGTCGATGTGGTCGGAGCCCGATAGCGTTTAGCGATGATGCGTCGAATCGTCGCGGCGATTGGTCGCTCGTTGATCTCCCTGGGGGTGCTTCTCCTGCTGTTCGTCGCGTACCAACTCTGGGGTACGGGCATCGCGTACTCAAAGGCGCAGGACCGGGCCAAGAAGGACTTCCAGGAGCGGATGGGCACCAGTGGGATCCCGACCGCCGACGCCGCGGACGAATTCGGTCCCGACCAACTCGGCGCCTTTGCGTTGCCGGTCGACACAATGCCGAATGAACTCACGGCGCTGGTGTCAACCACGACCGACACCACAGTTGCGGTCCGGGTCGGCCCGACCGTACCGCTCGTCCCTGTCGTGTCGACCGTACCGCTCGTCCCTGTCGTGTCGACCGTACCGCTCGTCCCTGTCGTGTCGACCGTACCGCTCGTCCCTGTCGTGTCGACCATTCCGCCGGTGACCGTCACCACACTTCCGCAGGTCAGGGCGGGTCGTTCGAAGATGAAGCGTGTTCCTCCGGGCAAGGTGCTCGGTCGCCTGGTCATCCCACGGATGAAAAAGGACCTCGGTTTTGTGGAGGGAGCGGGAGTTGAAGACCTGAAGGGCGGGCCGGGTCATTACGCGAAAACCCCGCTCCCGGGTGAGGAAGGCAACGTCGGAATCGCCTGTCACCGAACGACGTACGGTGCGCCATGTTTCAACCTGAACCTCTTGCGGCCGGGCGACCCGATCTTCTTCGAGACCGACTACGGCAAGTTCCGTTACGAGGTCGAGACCCACATGATCGTCGGGCCGAAGGACAAGAAGGTGCTGGCGCCCACCAAGGGAGAAAGCATCCTGACTCTGACGACCTGTCATCCGCAGTACAGCGCTGCTCAGCGGTACGTGGTGCGGGCCCGGCTGGTCGGCCCGGCCGTCGACGCCGACCTCTACTTCGAGCCGGAGCCGGTGATCACCGCTCCACCCACAACCCTGCCGCCGTCGACGAGCACAACAGCACTGGCCGGCGCGGTTGTCGATTCATCGATCGAGGACCCGACAGTTGGCGACCCCACCGCTGAATCCACCGTCGCTACGGAAACGTTGGTACCCGGTCTTCCCGTCGATCCGATAGGCCTGGAAGCCGAACGGGCGGGCAGCGGGAGGATCATCACCGTCGGCTGGTTCAGCGGCCACTCCAGCTTCTGGATGTCAACACTCCTGTGGGTCATGGTGTGCGCCGTCATTTGGATCGGGGCCTGGTTGACCGCTCGCCGTCGGCGCCTGATCGGCCAAGCGGTGATCTACGGGATCGGGTTCCTGGTGCTGTTCCTGCCCGCGCTCTACTTCTGCTTCGAGAACCTGGCCCACCTGCTGCCCGAAAACGTCTGATACCGGCCCGTGGCCGACCGCGATGGTCTCGGAAATGCCTCGCCCTACACAATGCCCGCCTTACACAATCACGACGAGAACGTCGGCTACACAATCACGACGAGAACGTCGCCTTCTTGCACCTGATCGTCGGGTTTGACCCGGACCTCGGTGATCGTGCCGGCCTTCGGTGCTTCGACGGGGATCTCCATCTTCATGGACTCGAGAATGACGAGAACGTCTCCCTCCGCCACGGATTGGCCGACTTCAGCCGGAACCTGCCATACGTTTGCGGTCATTTCTGCACGAACATCAGCCATGGCGCAGAGGGTACACGCACCACCGTCGGCGGACCCATCCCCGCAGCGGGGTGGGCCTTGGCCGGGGTGGCAGCGGGGAAGTACGGTAGGCGGGTGCAGCTTGCGGTGATTTCGATTCTGGTCGGGGTGTTGTCCGGGTTCGCGGGCGGTGGTCGGTTCGCAAACGTGGGGTGGCGACGGATCCGGCTCATGGGTGTGCCGGTCATCGGGTTCTCGGCGGTCGTAGCCGGTCGTTTCATCTCAAGCGACCTGGCGTTTTATGTCGGTCTGGCCGGAATGTGCTGTCTCGCCGTCTTTGCCATCGCCAATATCAAGGCGCTTTCGTGCATGTGGCTCGTGGCGCTCGGGTTGTGTCTCAACGTCGGTGTGACGGCGAACAACCACGGGATGCCCTACAGTCCCATCGCCCTGGCCACGGCCGGCGTGCGCCCCGCTTCCTACAACGACATCCCCAAGTCGACACCGATGAGCCATCCCGAGCGGCGAGGTGACCAGTTGCTGTTTCTGGCTGACATTGTTCCGGTCCAGCCTCTCCGGACGGTTGTGTCCTTCGGCGATATCCTGGTTGCGTTCGGTCTGGGTTGCGTCACAGCCACCGCGATGTGGGACCGTCGACCGCTACGGCTTCGCAATCCCCGCCATCTCAAGAAGGCAGGGACCGGGTCCGCTCCGGTGAAGACCCGTGCGAAGATGCGCACCGCTGGTTCTGCAGGCGCGCCTCTCGCCCGGAGGAGTGATGTCGTGGCTGACCGTCAGGTAGATCCGGGATCCGATGGAGATCGGTCAGCTGCCAGCTTCGCCCGGCCGGGGTCTCCCGCATTCCTCATCTCGGACGGCTTGAATCCCGACGCTGACAACCGCACCCCCGCGTCAGTTTCGGACCCCCGGATGGCCGCCCGCTTGCGACTTCTCGAAATGACCGGCGACGCTTCGGTCCTGATCGACCTCACGGACGGTTTGGCCACGAATTTCGAAGACGTTGCGGCCGCCCACGTGGTTGGCGCCGCGCTGCGTCGCCATGCGCTCGATGAGCATCTCGTCGGACGGGCTTCGTCAGTGGATTTTTCATCGGAACCGGCAGTCGAAAACGAACCATCATGACGAATATCTCTGATCCGGTACTGATTCGTCGGGCCCGAATCGCCCGATTGGTGTCAATTGGACAACGGCTCGGCTACGGGCTGTTTCTCTTTGCCATTGCATTGTTTGCATACGCCCGCGTCACGAAGCCGACCGGCCTGGTGACCGGCCTCATCGTGTGGGCGATGGCGGTTGGATCGGTGGTCCTGGCTCCGGCCATCGTGTTCGGCTATGCGGTGAAGGCGGCCGAACGCGAAGACCGTGAGTTAGCTGCAAAAAAGAAGAAGGTCGGGGCCTGATGCCCGGCCCCTTGGTCACGTGGTGGCCGCAGTCGAAGCCCGGCCACTGAGCGGAAAACGGCCACGATATTCACGTCAGCACGACGTCACCGCAAGGGACAAAAAGACGGATCCGAAAATGACGGGTACCAATTTTCACGTCCTCGAGACGTCCGTGCCACCGGACACAAAGACTGAGCGGAAAATGGCGGGTACCAATTTTCACGTCCTCGAGACGTCCGTGCCACCGGACAAAAAAACTGAGGTGTGAATGGCTCCGATTTCTCATCCGAACACGAACGGCCTGACAAGCGATCGGAGCTAGCCCAAGTTGTTCGCCGGCTACTTCGACAATCTGGCGCTCGAGTGACTGCTTGCGAATAAGCGGGAAAACCCGCTCCCGGCGCCGGAAATCCCGCACAATCCCACCGCTTCAAACAGCGAAGCAGCAGTTGGGCTAGTACACCACCATGCCGCGAATGTTCTTTCCGTCCCGCATGTCCTGGTAGCCCTCGTTGATGTCTTCGACCGGGTAGGTCTTGGTGATGAGTTCGTCGAGCTTGAGTTGCCCGGCCTGCCACAGCCCGAGCAGGCGTGGGATGTCGGCGCGGGGCGAGCCACCCCCGAACAGCGCACCGCGAACCTCCTTCTGGAAAAGGGTCAGTTCGAAGAGGCTCATCTTGACGTCCATGCTCGCCATCGGGGCAACGGCGGTGATCACCATCCGGCCGCCCTTGGATATGAGCGACATGACCTGGGCCATGTGCTCGCCCTCGGCCACGCCAACCGTGTAGATCGCCTTATCGGCCATGACGCCGCGGGTGATCTGCTGGAGAAGCGGGAAGGCCTCGTCCATGCTCGAGACCGTGTGGGTGGCACCGAACTCCATGGCTTTCTCGCGCTTGAATGCGACCGGGTCGACCGCGACGATGTTCTTCGCGCCCGCGGCCTTCGCCCCCTGGATCGCATTGGATCCAATACCCCCAGCGCCGATCACGACGACGGTGTCCCCCGGCTTGACCTCACCGGCATAGACAGCGGATCCCCAGCCGGTCGTCACGCCGCAGCCAACCAGCGACGCCTGTTGGAGGGGGATGTCGGAATCGATCTTGATGCAGCTCTCGACCTTGGCTACGAGGTGGGTGGCGAACGTGCCGAGTCCGGCCATCGTGTTGAGGCCGACACCCTCCCCGTTGTGAGCGCGAAATGTGCCGTCGCCGATGAGAATTGTGCCTCCGGCATCGCAGAGATTGGTCTTGCCGATGGCACACCAATGGCACTTTCCACAGCTGGCGATGAATCCGAACACCACGTGATCGCCCACCGCAAGGTCACGGACACCATCGCCGACAGCGATGATCTCACCCGCACCCTCATGCCCGCCGATCATGGGCAGAGCCGAGGGCATATCTCCGGTGAGGATATGTTCATCGGAGTGGCACAGACCCGATGATGCCAACTTGACGAGCACCTCGCCGGGCCCCGGGTCGCTGACCTCGATCTCCTCCACCTTCCAAGGTCCTCCAACTTCGTAGAG
>JANMZO010000072.1:0-7824 GCA_031383405.1 Acidimicrobiia bacterium
AAGCGCAGCATCGTGTTGAACCTGCAAGACGCTCGCGGTCTCGAAGTGCTCTACGATCTCGTGAAGACGGCCGACATCGTGCTGCACAACATGCGATGGGGTGTGGCGGAACGGCTCGGGATTGGCTATAATGATCTGCGCGCATACAATCCGGCAATCATTTACGGGCAGAGTCGCGGATTCGATCGGGTCCGGTCCGCTGCGAACCTTCCCGGCACCGACCAGATGGGTTCGGCACTGGGCGGCCAGGAGTGGGAAGACGGAGGTTGTGGGCGGGGTGGTCGGCCCCTCTTCGGTACGTCGATGGGCGATCTGGGCAACGGTTTCCTGCTGGCGATTTCGGCGATTCAGGCCCTCTACCACCGCGACCGCACCGGGGTGGGGCAAACAGTCGGGACGTCGATCGTGAATGCATGTCTTGCGACCGCTTCCAACGCGCTGATCCGGGCCGACGGTTCAGGCGTCGACCGGGCGAAACTCGATGCGCAGCAACTCGGCTTTCATGCTCTGTACCGGCTCTACGAAACACACGAAGGCTGGATCTGCATAGGAGCGCTGAACGACAACGACTGGCGCTCGCTTTGTTCCGTTCTCAGGCGAGATGGCCTCATCGTCGATGAGCGGTTCTCGTCTCCTGCGGCCCGTGCCGCAAATGACGATGCGCTCGCCGGCGAGCTTGCTGAAGCCTTCAAGACCCGACGCGCTCAGGAGTGGCTACCGCTGCTCGACACCGCTGGAGTTCCGGCGGAAGCGTCAACACAAGCCTTCGAGGATCCCAATGTCGGCACACCGGTGTATCGGTTCTCGAAGACACCGGCCAACGTTCCCGGGGCAACGCCCATGCTGGGTCAACACACGGAGGAGATTCTGCGCGAGCTTGGGATGGATGCTTCCGACATCGAAACGCTCCTGGCAACAGGAGTCGCGCTGACGGCCGAGAATGGGAGGCGGTAGGACACGGGATGGTCACTCCCCGCCGGATGTTTGAACCCCGCACGTCCCTCAGCCAGCGGCGGCTGTACCATGCGGCAATAGCGTCTACTATGCCGAGTACTGCGCCATCCGCTCTGCCGTCTGCGTCGCAACACGCAGCGCCGTGACCGATCTGGAGAAACCATGACCGAAGTCCTGATTTCAGCTGACTCCCACGTTCGTATCCCTATTGCGGATCTTCGGGCGAGGGTTCCGGAGTCTCTGAAGGAGGCATTCGACGATTCGCTCCGCATCCAGGCGGGGATCGACGCAGCCGACAGGGGCGGCAAAGAGTACGGCCTTTCGTCGTGGGACATGGAAGCGTTCAAAGATCCAGGCTATTGGGAACCGAACGCCCGCCTGAGAGCTATGGACCGAGACGGTGTTCAGGCTGAGGTGCTGTACTCGGAACTGAGCGGGTTTCGCTCCTTCGCGCATGTCAAGGGGGATTGGAGGCCGATCAGCCGGGCCTTTCTCGACCTGCTCAGTGACTTCGCATCCGTGGATCCCAACCGCCTCGCGGTCTCCTACCAGATCCCGTTGCAGGATATCGACTACGCGGTATCTGAAGTGACACGGCTGGCGGACCTCGGGGCCCGCTCCGTACATCTCCCGAACTTTCCCTCCGAACTTGGCCTTCCCGACTACTACGAATCCCACTACGACCGCCTCTGGGGCGTCCTCCAGGAAACCGACATTTCGATAAGTCATCACCTCGGCAATCGCCCGCATCTCTGGGATGTCTTTCGACGCGATCCCACGCCGCAAGCCGCCATCTTCACGTCGCTGCCCGGTATGTCGTTGGCCGAGGCGATTGGGTTCTGGATCCTGCCCGGCACGCTGGAGCGCTTTCCCGGTCTCCGCATTGTGTTTGTGGAATCCGGGCTCAGTTGGATCCCTGGGTATCTCAGCGGTCTCGACCGCAAGACCGACCGTTACGACCTTCCCGGCCTTACGATGAAGCCGAGCGACTATTTCCGGCGCAACATGGCGCTCACCTTTGTCGATGAACCCGGGGGGCTCGACTATCGCCACGTGGTCGGTGTCGAGAACATCATGTGGTCCACTGACTTCCCCCATCCGGCAACGACGTGGCCGAACTCGATGTCGATCGTAGAAGCGCAGTTCGAGGGGGTTCCGTCGCATGAACGGGAACTCATCGTCTCCGGCAATGCCCGACGGCTCTACAACCTCTAACCAGCGACCTGTGGCGGAGAAACGTCGTCGCTCCGTGCGCGCCATTGTCGACGATGGCACGCGTGAACGGGTGATCCGGGCCGCGATCGAGTGCATCCGCGACGAGGGATATTACCGGGCCAGTTCGAACCGTATCGCCGAACGTGCCGAGGTCACCTGGGGTGTGATCCAGCATCACTTCGGCACACGCGACGGGCTGCTCATCGCTGTGGCTCGACGTTCGGCGGATCAGATAGTCGACCTCGCGGAACACGCCGCCATCGAAGGTGAGTCTGTCGAAGAGCGGCTCACCTCGTTCGCTGATGTGATGTGGAAGCATTTCCGACGGCCTGAATACCTCGTAAGCGTGCAGATTATGTTGAATCTGTCGCGGGACCCGAAGGTGGAAGCGGAGACTGCCGCAACGACTGCCGATCTCAACCGGCGTCTGGCTGGCACGTGGCCTCCCCTGCTGGTTGCGGCGATCGGACCGGAACACGCCGACTCCCCAGTCGGGCAGGCCGTCATGCAGTCGCTTCGCGGGCTGGCAATCGCCCTTGAACTCTCCGACGCCTTTCGGGGCCGCTCAGCAAAGCGGTCGAACCCCGATGCTTCGCGCGCTGAACTGATTCGCGCGTTCGCCTGCCTCATCGGGGAGTCGAACGTCAAGAAGCCGGCCGCGCGGAAACCCGTCAGCCGGAGAGGCGCGTAAGTGGGCCGCCTCAGGCCTTGCGGAGCATGATGCCGGAACGCCCTGACATGACGAGGGCGTTCTGCGCTCCGGCGATCTGATTCACGGCGGTGCCCCGAACCTGCCGAACACCTTCGATGACGTTGTTGACACCGTGGATGTATGCCTCTCCGATGAGACCGCCCTGCGGATTGACCGGTAGCTTGCCGGTGAGGCCGATGTTTCCTTCAACGATGAAGTCACGTGCTTCGCCGGGTCCGCAGAATCCGCAGGCTTCTAGTTGCATGAAGACGACCGGTGAGAAGTTCTCGTAGATCATCGCGACGTCGACATCGTCCTTTCCGATCCCCGACACCTCAAAGAGTTGCCTGGAAACACTTTCCGCTTCCGGTAGCGCGGACAGGTCGGGGTGGTAGTAGTTGAACATGACGTTGCTTCCCCGTATGTTGCCCATGGTCGCGGCGGCTACCACCGCCGCGGGTTGGGGTAGGTCACGCGCCCGCTCCGGAGTCGTGATGATGAGCGCGGCTCCGCCGTCGCTTTCCTGGCAGCAGTCGAGACGACGCAGAATCGGTTCGACAATCCAGCGGGAAGCCTGATGGTCTTCGATCGTGATGGGTTTTCGGTAGTACCACGCGTCGGGGTTGGTTGCTGCATGCTGTCGGGCCACGACCGTGTAGCGGCCGAAGTCTTCGTTCGTCAGGCCGTACTTCCACATGTAGCGCTGAAACTCCAGTGCGTACCATTTGGCCGGGGTGTCAAGCCCATATGGCAGGTACCAGTTCCAACCGGGAGGAGAGACGTTGACGTTCGGTTGGCCGAACCGGCGACCGGACCGCTCGTTCAGCGCACGGTAGAAGAGCACGTAGTTCGCGGCGCCCGCGGCGACCGCGGCGGTTGCGAGTTCGACGCATGCCGTTGATCCCGGTCCTCCGTGCGGGGTGCGCGACCACCAGCGAAGGTGCGATATGCCGAGGCTTCGCATGAGGAGAAGCTCGTCGTTCGGATCGTTGGTGAAGGTGACCATTCCATCGATGTCGGAAGGACTGAGCCCGGCGTCGCGGATCGCAGCGATGCTCGCCTCCGCGGCCAACTGCAACTCGGACCGACCGGAGTCTTTGGAGTATTCCGTGTGGCCGACACCGACGATGGCGCCGGCATCTTTCATGACCGAACCGGCTGTTGTCCTCCTCGACGTGGATGACGTCAACGTTCAGCCCGCCGTGCGTGCTGGTCGGAACTGGGGGAGCGTGCATGTGTCGTAGTCGACGAACGTGACCTCTACTTCCATCTCGGTACGGACGTTCTGTTCGTCGACGTCGATGAGGTTGGAGATGACGCGAACACCTTCTTCGAGTTCGATGAGGGCCGCGATGCGGCCTTCGCCGTCTGAGTCGTTGGGAGGACGGGAAACTATCCAGGTATAGACCTTCCCTCGACCGGTTGCTTCCTGGGTGTCCCAGTTGGTGGAATGGCAGTCGCCACACATCGGCACCGGAGGATGCACGAGCGTATGGCAGTTGGCACATCGGTTCAGGAGAAACTTTCTCTCGGCCACCCCGGCCCAGAAGAACCTGTCGTCGGGGTCGAAACTCGGCGGTATGACCTTAATCATGTGAGGTCCTTTTCTGGCCAGCGGCGAACGCAGATGGAATGTCGAGTGACCGAATGTCGACAGTGACCGAATGTCGATAGTGACCGAATGTCAACGGAGGGGGCCATAGCATTTGGTATGGTCCATGGCGAGCAAACTACACCCCGATGCGCTTCTCAACAAGCGGCTGCGCTTGGCGGGCCCCGAACCCGACCGGCGATCGCCCTTCATGAAAACGCGCCGTCGACCGTCGAGAAGCTTGCGAAGTTGTGTGGTGAATGGAAGTCTGGCTGATGCTGTCGTGAGTCGGGCCCGACTACAGCAACGCAAACCCGGTCCGGGCCGTCGAAACGAGACTTGACGAATGCCGACCAGCCGAGTGAACCCACCCTTTCGTGCCGATCACGTGGGGAGCCTGCTGCGACCTCGGGTGGTTCACGAGGCGCGGGCACGCGTTGCCGCCGGCACCCTCGACTCCGCCGGGCTGCGCGGAATTGAGGACGCGGCGATCGCCGAAGCCGTTCAGAAAGTTGAAAGCACGGGTATGCAGGCGGTGACGGACGGCGAATTCCGTCGGGCCTGGTTCCATCTTGATTTTCTCGAACAACTCGAAGGCGTCGCCGTCGTCGGCAACATAGCAGCGAGCTCCGACTCAGCCGAGACGGTGCATATGACTCCACCGAAGTTGTCTGTCGTTGCGCCGCTGCGCCACGTCCGCCCTATCCAGGTTGCGGATTTCCAGTACCTGGCCGGTGTGACGACCAGGACGCCGAAGGTTTCGATTCCCTCGCCGACAATGGTCCATTTCCGTGGCGGGAGGGCGGGCATCGATATCGAGTCCTACCCCGACCTCGAGCTGTTCTTTGATGATCTGGCGGCGTGTTACCGCGCCGAAATCGCTGCCCTCTACGCGGCCGGCTGTCGATACATCCAACTTGATGACACCAACCTTGCCTATCTGTGCGATCCGGTGATGCGTCAGGGCGCAATCGACCGCGGCGACGACCCTGATACCCTTCCCCATGCCTACGCCGAGTTGATCAACGCGTCGATCTCCGGTATCGCCGATGATCTGACCGTCGGGGTCCACCTGTGCCGCGGCAACTACCGCTCGACCTGGTTTGCCGAGGGCGGATACGAGCCCGTGGCCGAGGTGCTCTTCAACGAGTTGAACGTTCACGCGTACTTCCTCGAATACGACGATGAACGATCGGGAGACTTCGCCCCGCTCCGCTTCGTTCCGCCGCACAAGACGGTCGTGCTCGGTCTCATGACCAGCAAGCGCCCAGCGCTCGAACCCTACGACGAACTCGCCGCACGCGTCGCTGAAGCCGCTGCCTACGTGCCGATGGATCAGCTCTGCCTCAGTCCGCAGTGCGGGTTTGCGAGTACCGTCGAGGGTAACGCTCTCACCGAAGACCAGCAGTGGGCCAAACTTTCGCATCTCGTGAAGGTGGTCGACCAGATCTGGCGCTGAGTCGGCGACACCGATCGGGGCTCGTGCGCTCAGCAGTTCGCACCTTCACCGCGCTAGACGCCTTCTGCCGCGTCGATTCCGGCTTCGCTCGTCGGTTGCATCGGGTTGAGCGAAGCGAAGAATGCGGGAGGTTCGCGCCACGGATCGGTCGGGCTTCCGGCCTGGGCGGCCACTATCGCCCGCCAGACCCGTTCCGGCGTGCACGGAAGGTCGATGTGCCGGATACCCAGGTGAGCGACGGCATCGATGACCGCGTTTTGGATCGCCGGAGTGGAGCCGATCGTCGCGGCTTCACCGATACCTTTTGCCCCGAGAGGATTGAGCGGCGTCGGCGTCTGGGTCGAGCGCACCTCGAAACTCGGGAGCTCGGCGGCCGATGGTAGGGCGTAGTCGGCGAAGTTCGAGGTGATTGGATTGCCATTCGCGTCGTACAACACCTGCTCGTACAATGCCTGCCCTACGCCGGAAGCAATCCCGCCGTGTTGCTGTCCTTCGACGAGCAGTGGGTTCAACACCGTTCCACAGTCGTCGACCGCCATATGGCGGACGAGTCGCGCTTCTCCGGTCTCGGTGTCGACCTCGACAACCGCGATGTGAGCACCGAACGGAAACGTTGCCCCGCCCTGATCGAAAATGAACTCGCCTGCCAACGGTCCGTCGCCCGAATCGGCCGAGCGGGTCGCAAGCTCAGCCCATGACAGTCCGGAGGTCGGCACCCCGGCCACACCCAACATGCCCGAGTCGACGTCGACGACAATGTCGGCCACATCGGCTTCCAACAGCGATGCGGCAAGGGTCCGGGCTTTGTCGACCATTACTTCGGTGGCCCTGTGGACGGCTGAACCAGCGAGCTGAAGCGATCGTGAACCACCCGTACCACCTCCCTGGGGAACGCGGTCGGTATCGCCGTCGACCAGGCGAATCTGATCAATCGGGATGCCGGTCTGCGCCGATACAAGCATGGCGTACGCCGTCTGGTGGCCCTGGCCGTGCGCCGATGTGCCGGCGAACATCGTGGCCGACCCGTCCGGGTGTACTTCGACCGCGCCGAACTCGTTCGACCCACCACCCGCGGTGATTTCGACATACGCGGCCACACCTATACCGAGAAGCATACGATCACCGCGTTCCCGGCGCTCCGCCTGTTCGGCGCGCAGCGCGACGTAGCCAATTTCGTCGGCCGCCGTGCGCAACGGCAGCAGGTAGCGACCGGAGTCGTAGGTGTTGCCCGTGAGCGAGGTGAACGGGAACACGTCATCGCCGAGAAAGTTGCGCTCGCGTAGTTCGATAGGGTCGATTCCGAGTTCAATCGAGGCTTGATCGACGAGACGTTCCAACAACGCGGTTGCTTCCGGTCGACCGGCGCCACGATATGCGCCCATAGGAGTCGTGTTGGTGACAGCCACCGCGACATGAAACTCCATGGCCGGAAACTTGTATGTACCCGGTGCCATCCGCCGCGTGCCGCCGGGAAGGAAGGCTCCGACGGTTGGGTAAGCACCCGCGTCGCCGACCAGATGGACGCGCAGGCCGGTGAAGGTTCCATCGCGGAGACAACCCAACTCGGCGTATTGAATCTGACCGCGGCTGTGCGGAAGGGTGCGCATGTCCTCGGTTCGGGTGGGCACCCACACCACCGCCCTGTTGAGCTCTTTGGCGGCTTTGGTGACCACGGTGTATTCATGGTGAAGACCGGCCTTGCCGCCGAACCCCCCGCCGACCTGCGGGGTGATGATGTGCAGATCCGACTTTTCCCAACCGAGGGCCTTGGCCAGTTGGTCGTGGAGTCCGTGGGGCATCTGCGTAGAGGCCCACACGGTGATGCGACCGTCTTCGGCTGGAGCGGCAGCGCAGCAGTCGGGCTCCATCGGGGCCACGGCGAGGCGCTGATTGACGTACCGGCCACGAACGATC
>JANMZO010000121.1:0-23198 GCA_031383405.1 Acidimicrobiia bacterium
TTCTTTCAGGCCGCAGCCGGCCCCCGTCCTCCCGGATGCACGGGCGATCCGGTCTGCGCTCTTATCGACCGGCGACCGCCCTTTGGACCATCCGGTGGAAGTGCTGCACGCCCGGTTCGTTCTTCCCGAATGTGACGTGCGTCTGGGCCCCCGACGCGAACCCCTGTTGAATGCTTTGCCCGACCTTCATGTCCTCGGTGAGAACGGTGTCGGTCACGACAACCCAGTTCTTCTCCCAGTAGTCGTTGGCGGGGTCCTCGACCTCTGAGCGACGACCCAGCACCATCACTTTCACGATGGAACTGCCGGGGTCGGTGCCGTCGGGGTGGACCAGCCAGGCTTCAAAGTGTCGGCCGGACCAGACGATGATCGTGTTCGGAAAAACACTGTACGCATGGACGAGATGCGGCTCAATATCCGCCGCTTCCACATCTTCGTCGCGGATCCGGTCGAAGCTCGTGCGGACGGCGGTCATGCATCCATTCGACCCGAGGGGACGGAACGGCGCGAGATTCGAACGTATGTGGGGTCCAATGGTTGTGCGATGGAGGAAGGCGAGATGGTACGTCTCGAGGAACCCGTCGATGATGATCTTCCAGTTGGCCTTGGCCCTGGTCGTGAACGACCGCTCAACGGCAAACTCCTCGATCCCGTAGGCCGCCATCTCGGCATCGAAAACCGGACCGAGGTGAGCCTCGACGTCGATGGAGGTACCGGGCGTCAGCGCTATCCAGATCAAACCGTGACGTTCCTCGACAGGAAGTTCGGTCAGACCCATCGCGGCCCGATCGACGTCGCCGAAATCATCAGCGTTGGTGATGTTGGCGAGCGAGCCATCGGAACGGTAGGTCCAGGCGTGGTACGGGCACGTGAACGATCCCCTGTTGCCACATTCCTCGAACGTGACCCGCGAACCCCGGTGCCTGCATACGTTGAGAAACGCCTTCAGCGTTCCATCCGTCTGCCGCACGATCAGCACGGGTACGTCACCGAGCTCTTGAGCGAGAAAGTCTTTCGGTTGGGCACACGACGACGAATGACCGACGAGGATCGGGAGCCTCCGGAACAGAGTGGCTTTTTCTTCACCGAGGCGCCCCGGATCGGTGTACTCGCTGATCGGATTCGGCATCACTGAATCGGCCAGGGCGGTGGTGCCGCCCGCGAGAAACGCGTGGATCTGCGCGGCGAGCGTTTCCTGGGTTTTCCGTTGCATACGTGCTCCTCGGGACGAAGACCGGAGCCATCTTCGCACGCGCGTCCACGATTCCAGAAGTCCCACGCCAGTGGTCCTGCGGTCCGCTCCATCCCACCCGCGAGTTGCACTCGCAAATGTTCTGACAGATAGGATGCCAAAACTTAGCGAAGGAGCGCCGGGATGAGATCAGAACGATTCGAAGGAACGATCGGCCGGACGTTGGCGGAGTCTGAGCCCTGGTTCGAGGAGCTGCCCCATCCTGGCCCCGATGCACCGAATGTGGTCGTCGTGCTGCTCGACGACGTCGGGTTCGCCCAGTTCGGCTGTTACGGGTCCGATATCGACACCCCGAACATTGACGCACTTGCGGCAAACGGGCTGCAGTTCACGAACTTCCACGTCACCCCGCTGTGCTCCCCTACCCGAGCCGCCCTCCTGACCGGTCGTTCCCAGCACATGGCCGGCATGCGCAGCGTTTCCAACTTCCGGTCCGGTTTCCCGAGCATGCTCGGTCACGTGTCGACCAAGACCGCCACGATCGCCGAGGTTCTGCGCGATCAGGGGTACGCGACGTTCGCGGTCGGCAAGTGGCACCTCGCTCCGATGGAAGAGTGTTCAGCGGCAGGACCGGTCGACCAGTGGCCGCTTGGGCGGGGCTTCGACCGCTTCTACGGCTTTCTCGATGGCGAGACCGACCAGTTCCATCCCGAACTCGTGTGTGACAACCACCCGATCGGACCGCCCGGCCTCCCCGCCGACGGGTACCACGTGTCGGAAGACCTCGTCGATCAGATGCTCAAAATGGTCGCCGATTCAAAAGGCGTGCGACCCGACCGTCCGTTCTTCAGCTACGTGGCGTTCGGCGCGTGCCATGCCCCGCATCAGGCGCCACCGGCCTACATGGCGAAGTACCGCGGTCGCTACGACGAGGGTTGGGACGTCACGCGGCAGCGTTGGTATGAAAAACAGCTCGCGACCGGAGTGATTCCGGCCCGAACGGAGCTGGCTCCGCGCAACCCGGGTGTCGATGCCTGGGACGGCCTTCCGGACAATCAGAAGCGCCTGGCCTGTCGGCTTCAGGAGGCATTCGCGGCGTTTCTGGACCACACCGACGATCAAGTCGGCCGACTGGTCGAGGGGCTGACGGCCATGGGTCAACTTGACAACACCGTGTTCATCGTAATGACCGACAACGGTGCCAGCCAGGAAGGTGGCCCGTTCGGCGTCATGCACGAAATGAAGTTCTTCAACCTGATTCTCGAAACCCCGGACCAGGCCATCGACCGGATCGACGACATCGGCGGTCCGCACAGCCACACGAACTACCCGTGGGGCTGGGCCCAGTGTGGCAACTCCCCTTTCAAGTGGTACAAGCAGAACACCCACGAGGGTGGCGTCCACGTTCCAATGGTTCTCCATTGGCCGGCCGGCATCGATGAAACCCAACGCGGCACCAAGCGCAATCAATTCACCTTTGCTTCCGACATCGCCGCGACGGTCTACGACCTGCTGGGGATCGAGGCGCCGAGTGTCTACCGGGGTGTGGTGCAGAAGCCGGTGACCGGTCATTCGTTCGCCGCAGTTCTGGGCGACCCAACAGCTCCGGCCACCAACAACCTGCAGTACTTCGAAAACGGTGGCAGCCGGGCGCTCGTGTGCGATGGCTGGAAGGCCGTGTGCAAGCACGACAAAGGCGCCGACTACGACACCGAACCGTGGGAGTTGTACAACCTGACCGACGACATGTCGGAGTGCAACAACCTGGCCGGGGCGATGCCCGAGAAATTGCGTGAACTTATTACCATGTGGTGGAACGAGGCCGAGCGTCACGAGGTGTTGCCACTCGATGACCGCGGCATTGAGCTGTTCGGGGTCCGTCACCGGGCGAACTCTCCCCACCCGGAGAACCGCCGGTACGTCTACCGGCCACCGATGTCACCCATGCCCGGCCAGGCGTCAGCCGTCGTCGGAGGTCGCAATTTCGACCTCAGCGCGAAGGTCACGCGCGCAAACGGCGACGAGGGCGTGCTCTACGCGACCGGCACCGAGAACTCCGGGTTTTCGTTCTTCGTGCAGAACGACCGCCTCGTCTTCGACTACAACGCATTCGATGATCACACCGTGCTGGAGTCATCGGTGGAGATTCCAGCCGGAACGGCGGAGCTGACGGTGAAGGTTCGCCGACTGGGCGGTCGGCTCGGGTCCGCGTCGATCGAGATCAACGGCGACACGGTCGGTTCGGCTGACCTGCCGCTGCTCATGCGGATGATGTCATCGGTGGGCCCCAGCGTCGGTTACGACCACGGATCGCCGGTGTCACTCAGGTACTCGGCCCCATTCGCCTTCACCGGGACGCTGCACGAAATCGTCATCCAGTCGAGCCCGGAGAAGTACGCCGACAGCGATGCGACCGGCTATGCAGCGGAGATGGCCAGGCAGTAAGCGCACTTATTTATTTACGAATGCGTGTGAGGGGTAACGCAAACATCGGCCCGGGGGGAGCGGGCCGATGTTCACTGCATTCCATTGAGACTCCTGGCGACCGTTTCCGTCGCGCGATGTGACCGTTCAGACCGCCGTGGTTGATGCGGTCGATGCAGCGGCGGTCCGGTTGGCGCCGGCGATGTCGGCCGAACGCGGCCCGCGCCCGCCATTGGGGCCACCCATCCGACCACCGGTCGGGGCCACACCGTTTACCCGGTCGGTCACCCGCTGGGTCACCTCGGCCACCGTGAGTTGCGGGTGTTCGGCCTGCTCCTCGGCGACGAAGGCGGCGATGACCTTCTGTACGTCAACACCCTTTTCCTTGGCGAGCGTGGCGATCGACTTACCCGATTGCATTGCCGATTGCAGATCGGTTGTGGTCACTCCGAGCGCCTTGGCGAGAGTATCGGCGTGGGCGCGGAAACCGCCGGGGCCACCCCTTTCACCACCCATGTGACCGCCCATCGGCCCACCTGTCGGAGCAACGCCGTTGACCCGGTCGGTGACCCGCTGCGTGATGTCAGCGGAGTTCATCTCGGGGTGTTCCGACTGCTCTTCAGCGACCAAGACCGCAATGATCTTCTGTACGTCAACGCCCTTCTCCTTGGCGAGCGCGGCGATCGACTTACCCGATTGAACAGCCGTTTGCAGGTCAGCCGTCGTCATGCCGAGTGCTTTCGCAATCGTGTCGGCGTGAGCGGAGAATCCACGACCGTTGATGCCACGAACCGGGCGGACCCCGTTTGGCGACTTTGCCGCGTTGGCGGTGGCCGTCGAGGCAACCGTCGAGGGTGGGGTCGAGGAGGACTGGGCGTTTGCCACACCGATGGATCCGGCGACGATGGCGGCCAGGACCGCGGTGCTGGCGAGAAACTTCTTCATGATTACCTTTCGCTCAGAGAGGGGGAGGTTGATCTCTCCGATGGAGACCAATCTGCCGGTCGGAAGTAAGAGCGCAGCGAGTCGAACGTTAGCCTTCGGTGAGAATTGAAAACGTTGAACCCAGATTGGGTGCGATCGGTTTGCGCTGGGCTGACACGGGCTGAGGCAGCCCGACTGACACCGCCCATTCGGACCCTTTCCTTCGCACCGGGTCAACCGTCTTTGCCCCGCCAATCGGACAGTCGTCTACCAACCAGGGCAGAATTGCGCCAAGATCTGTGGATGTCGATCGTCCCCGATACGTCGTTCACCCTTTCTGACCGCTACAACGAGACCGATGGCGAAGTCCTCGTCACCGGGATCCAGGCCTTGGCCCGTCTGCCCTTTGACCAGATCCGCGCCGACCGGCAGCGGGGCTGGAAGACCTCCGCGTTCATCTCCGGATACCAGGGCTCACCACTCGGTGGCTTCGACCGGGAACTGCTCAATCACCGGGCGATGCTCGACGAGTTCGGCATCGTGCTTTGGCCCGGAATCAACGAAGAGCTGGCCGCCACGGCGATCGCTGGTAGCCAGCTGGTCTCCACCATGAAAGACGCCAAGGTCGACGGTGTCGCCGGCTACTGGTACGGCAAGGCCCCCGGGCTTGAGCGTGGCGCCGATGCCATCCGCCACGCAAACTACGTCGGGACCGCTCCCAAGGGCGGCGTCCTTGCTCTGGTCGGCGATGACCCGGCCTGCAAGTCGTCGACGGTCCCGTCCCGCTCCGACAACCTCGTCGCCGCGCTCGGATTCACGTTCCTTGATCCGG
Source organism: Acidimicrobiia bacterium (assembly GCA_031383405.1). GTDB lineage: Bacteria > Actinomycetota > Acidimicrobiia > Acidimicrobiales > JANYDT01 > JANMZO01. The sequence goes on from JANMZO010000121.1 coordinate 5,373, forward strand.
GCACCATGCAGGACGTTCTCGACCTGGGCCGTCACGGCATCGAAATGTCACGCCTCTGCGGGCTGTGGACCGGCCTCAAGATCGTGACGAACGTGGCAGACGGTTCCGCTCTCGCCGAGGTCCACCCCGACCGCATCAAGCCGATCGTTCCCGTGCTTGAGCGCGACGGCCAACCGTGGCACCCACTGCTTTCGGGATACGTGTCGGCGCCGACGTCTCTCCGGATGGAGGGTGAAATGAATGGGCCCCGTATGGAATTGGCGACCCGTTACATCGAAGCGAACAACATCAATTTCGAGGCCATCAAGAGTTCAACTGCTTGGCTGACGATCATCGCATCGGGTTACACCGCCGATCTCGTGCTCGCCACCCTTCGGGTGCTCGGCCTCGATGAGGAGCAGGCGGGTGATCTCGGTATCCGGGTGCTGAAGCTCCGGGCCATCCACCCGTTTGACGGGAACGCCATCCGCTCCGCAGCTCGAGGCGTCGGAACCGTCCTCGTCGTAGAAGATAAGCGCGCATATATTGAAACGCTTGTTCGGGATGCGCTGTACTCGAGCGCGGAGCGTCCGGCCGTGATCGGAAAGCTCGACGCCAACGGGGCGACGCTGGTCCCCGACAGCTACGTGCTCAGCGTGGATGTGCTCACCGAGCCGCTCCGTCGTGTTCTCCGCACCACGATCTCCGCGGAGCGCCTCACACCCCCACGCCGTCGTGGCGGCCTCACCCTCACCGTGCGAGACGACGCAGTCCGCACTCCCTACTTCTGCTCTGGTTGCCCGCACAACACGAGTACCGTCGTGCCCGAAGGTTCGCTCGTCGGCATCGGAATCGGCTGCCACGGTATGGTCAGCACCATCGGCAACTCGAACCGAGGCGAGTTCACCGGCATTACACAGATGGGGGGCGAGGGACTGCACTGGATCGGCATGTCACCTTTCATCGAGACGCCGCACATGTTCCAGAACATCGGCGACGGAACCTTCTTCCACTCCGGTCAGTTGGCGATCCAGGCGCTGGTGTCCTCCGGCACCTCGATGACCTACAAGATCCTCTACAACTCCGCCGTGGCGATGACCGGCGGGCAGGACGCGACCGGCATGCTCCCCGTGCCCCAGGTTGCGGCGAAGCTGATGGCCGAAGGTGTCAAGGAGATCATCATCACGACCGACGACGTGGAGAAGTACAAGGGTGTCAGCCTGACCAGGGGCGTCACCGTGCGTCATCGTGACTCGATCATCGAAGCGCAGGAGCACCTGCGGTCGGTGAAGGGAATCACCGTGCTCATCCATGATCAGCAGTGCGCAGCCGAGAAACGCCGCGATCGCAAACGGGGGTTGCTGGCGATCCCGGCAACGCGGGTGGTCATCGATCACCGGGTCTGCGAAGGCTGCGGCGACTGTGGCGTGCAGTCCAACTGTCTGAGCCTTGAGCCGATCGAAACCGAATACGGCCGCAAGACCAAGATCGATCAGGCGAGCTGCAATCTCGACCGCTCCTGCATCAAGGGCGACTGTCCGGCGTTCGTGACGGTCACCCCGGCCAAAGGTAAGCGAAAGAGCGTGGGCATTACCGGATTCGCTGCGCTGACCGAGCCGAAGCGGATCGTTCCGTCCACGGGTGTCACGATACGGATGCCGGGTATCGGCGGTACCGGGGTGGTCACGATCAGCCAAATCCTGCTGGCGGCGGCGAAGATCGACGGGCTCAAGGCTTCCGCTGTTGACCAGACCGGTCTGAGCCAGAAGGCCGGCCCGGTGGTGTCGACCGTCGAGATGGGCGAGGCCAGTCCCGGCCAGGTCGACCTGCTTCTCGCATTCGACCTTCTCACGGCGATCAACCCGGCCAACGTGGAGGGGCTCGATCCGAAGTGGAGCCACGTGGTCGCCTCGACCACGGTGACCCCGACGGGCCGCATGATCGGTCATGTTGCGAGTTCCGCCCTCGATATCGCGCCCTATCGGGCCGACCTCGACTCGCGGAGCGAAGGTGCCTCGAACCGTTACGTCGACAGTGCCAAGCTCACGATCGGCCTCCTCGGTTCAGCACTGACGTCCAACGTGTTTCTGCTCGGCGTCGCTCTTCAGGCCGGCATGCTGCCGCTGTCGTCGAGCGCGATCGAACGGGCCATTGAACTCAATGGTGTGGCCGTCGAGGCGAACAGGGAGGCCTTCGCGTGGGGACGGCGCTGGGCCGTCGACCCCGACGCGGTTGAGAAGGCCGCCAGGGGCACGAAGATCAAGCCCGCCGACACGAAGGGTCTTGAAGACCTGGGCACCGAGGCGCTGATTGAGTTCGTCGCCTCCCGCCGTGTTGATCTGCGCGCATACCAAGACGCAAAGTACGCCGATCGCTACGTCGCCATGGTGCGTCGATGCGCCGCCGCGGAGCAGACGGCCGGCACCGATGGTTCGTTCACGTTCACGGTGGCACAGCAGTTGTTCCGCGTGATGGCCTACAAAGACGAATACGAAGTCGCCCGACTCCTTTCTGATGGAAAGGCGCGCGCTGAGGATGCGCTCGGTGGGCCGATTGAGTCGATGACGTGGAACCTCCATCCACCGTCACTTCGTGCCGCTGGTATGAAGAGCAAGTTGAAGCTCGGCCCGTGGTCAAAACCCGGTCTGGTCGTGCTGGCCAAGGGCAAACGACTTCGCGGCACGGCAGCCGACCCGTTCGGGCGGTCAGCGATGCGCCAGACCGAGCGCCAGCTCATCGGCGAGTACACCGCATTGGTTGAGTCGTTGCTTTCGACTCTGCCGACGGATGCATCCCGGGCGGTCCACATCGCCGGACTCATCGACAGGGTACGCGGCTACGAGAGTGTGAAGGAACGCAACCTCAAGATCTACCGGACCGAACTCGAAACTGCGCTCAAGGAGAAGTGAAGACCATGGCCAGCAAACGTTCCAGCATTGCCATGACGCCCGAGGAGATCCGGGATTACCTCAACGCGCCCCGAGCCCTCAACGTGGCGACCATCGGCTCCACCGGTCATCCACATATCGTGGCCATGTGGTACTGCTTCCACGGGGGTGCCGACTATCTGACCGGGAAGTTGTGCTTCTGGACCTTTGCCAAGAGCCAGAAGATTCTGAACCTTCGTCGCAACCCGTTGATCTCGGCGCTGGTCGAAGACGGCACGCCGGAATACAACAAGCTTCGGGGCGTCAGCGTTGAAGGCACCGGCCGCATCATCGAGGACTACGACGAGATTCTGGAGATCGGCCTGTCGGTCGGATCCCGTTACAGTGGCGCCGCGATTTTGAGCGACGCGGCCCGCCCGTTTGTCGGGGCGCAGGCCAAGAAGCGCCTCGGTGTCGTGATCGATGTCGAGCGCGTAATCAGTTGGGACCACTCCAAGTTGGGCGGCGGCTACTGATAACGGTCGCGCCGTTTGAACACAAACCGAAACGTGGGTGGCGGTTTGTGTTCAAACTGGGGATTACTGGGTCGCCATCGCCGCAGCCATTCCGATCGCGAACTCGTCCTTCGGCGACATGCCGGGTTTGGTGTCGATGACGATCTTGGTGATGGCCCCGGTGAAGGTGAACGGCGGCTTGTAGGCATCGCTGACCCCCGACAGATTTCGGCCTATGTCGATACCCACGGGGGAGATCATGTTCGGCACGAGCGGAATGATCTGTTCACTTACTACCACCCCGTTCACGGACAACTCGGTCTTGGCCGGACCCCCTTTGACCCGGTGCTGGACCACAGCCAATTGAATCGATCCGGCCGGAACCGGTGATGGCGAACGGGTGACCGTGTGCTTGGTGAACGCGTTGTGGTCATAGACGAGGTGGCCATCGTGGTCTATGTACACCACGAGCCCGTTATTGACGGTGCCATATGACAGGAGGGCTCCCACGTCGGTGGATGATCGCTCGATATCGAACGTCATGGACCAGGTGCGGGTACCAAGCGCGGGCGCGCCGTCGGGCGGAATACGGTCGATCGGCGGATAGTACGTGAAGGAGTGGCGCGCCGTCGGCGTGCCCGGCGTGAAGTGGCCGGCAAACAGGTTGACGCGGTCTTCCTCGATCGGAAGCACGCCGTACCGGCCGGCATCGATCCAGAACAGTTCGATCATCCGCTTCAAACGTGCGGGCTGACTGTCGGCGAGATCGTTGCACTCCGAGAAGTCCTCATCGAGGTGGTAGAGCTCCCACACGTCGTCGTCGAGCGTGTTACCGATGAGATGGAAGCTGACCGCCTTCCAACCATCGGCCCAGATGGCCCGGTGACCCCGCATCTCAAAGTACTGCGTGGTCTTCGGGGTCGGCACGGCGACGGGGTCAGCAGCTTCGGGCGCGAAGGAGTAGGCCAGGCTCAGTCCTTCGATCGCTTGCTGGGCCACGCCCTTGACGTTGGACGGAGCGTCTATGCCGAGCGCTTCGTAGATCGTCGGGGCGAGGTCGATCACATGGTGGAACTGGCGCCGGATCCCACCATTCGAAGCGGCATCGATACCGGCGGGCCAACGCACGATCAGCGGATCGCGCACTCCGCCGCCGTGGGTGTCCTGCTTGTACCGCTTCGACGGCGTGTTACCGACCTGCGCCCAACCCCAGGGACAGTTGTTGTTGGAGCGGCGCGTACCGATCTCGTCGAGGCGCGCCAGACCGTCTTCGACAGTCGGCATCTGCCCGTTGAAGTACTGGAACGTGTCACAGATTCCGGTCGCGAAACCCTCCTGTGAGGCACCGTTGTCACTCAGGGCGAACACCAGCGTGTTGTCGGTCAGTCCGAGTCGATCGAGCTCGTCGAGGACGCGACCGATCTGCGTGTCGGTGTGGTCGAGCATGGCGGCGAACGCTTCCTGCAGGCGACAGGCCAAACGTTGTTCATCGGCCGTAAGTTCATCCCACGGCAGAACGCCCTTGTTTCGGGGGGCAAGCTGCGTACCCGGAGGGATGACCCCCATCTCCAGCTGCCGTTCGTATACCCGCTTACGAATGATGTCCCATCCTTCGTCGAAGCGGCCCCGATATTTCCTGAGGTACGCGTCGGGAGCCTGGTGCGGTGCGTGCATCGCGCCGAGGGCCAGATAGAGGAAGAACGGGCGTTCAGGCACGAGAGAATGCTTGTTGCGTACCATCTGCAGGGCGCGGTCGACGAGGTCATCCGTGAGGATGTAGCCCTCCTCGGGAGTGCGGGGCGGATCGGTCATCGCGTTGTCCTGGTACAGCTCAGGATGGAACTGGTCCATCTCGCCCTGATGGAAACCGTAGTAGCGGTCGAACCCACGGCCGAGGGGCCAGTCGCCGAACGGTCCGGCGGCCGAAGCTTCACGCATCGGCGCCAGGTGCCACTTGCCGACCGCGTACGTGGCGTAACCCTTCGGCTGGAGGACTTCGGCGATCGTCGCCGCCGACGCCGCGATCCGACCTCGCATGTTCTCGAAGCCGTCGTCAAAATTGGACAACGCGCGCATACCGACCGAGTGGTGGTTGCGGCCCGTGAGAAGACACGCCCGCGTGGGCGAACACAGCGCCGTGGTGTGGAAGTTGGTATACCGAAGACCACCCGCTGCGAGCCGATCGAAGTTCGGCGTTTCGATGACTGAACCAAAGCAGCTGAGGTGGGCGAACCCGGTGTCGTCGAGCAGGATGACCAGCACGTTCGGTGAATCGGCCGACGGCAGGACCGGCGATGGCCAGGCCGGGGTGGATTCCTTGGTGGTTCGCCGGACGATCGGTCGCGTCGTGACTGTCATGCCCGTCATCATTGCGCCGGCGGCGTCGGACGACAATTTGAGGGGTGTCCGGTCAGATTGTGTGCGATCTGTTGGGCCGGGCCTGTTAAGGATTCACACCCAAAAGACGCACGGCTTCGGCCTTGGCCCATTGGTAGTCAGCTTTGCCGACCGGCGTGCGTTGCACTTCGGGAACGATGAAGACGCTCTTGGGTGACTTGTAGTCGGCAACCAGCGTACGGCAGTGCGCAATGAGCTTGGCGAGCGTCGGTGCTTCGTGGTCAACCCGAAGTTGCACCAGCGCTGTCACCTGCTCGCCCCACTGCGGGTTGGGTGTACCCACGACGACAGCGTCGAAAACGGCGGGATGGGCTTTGAGTGCCGCCTCGACCTCTTCCGGGTAGATCTTCTCGCCGCCGGAATTGATACTCACCGAACCGCGTCCGAGCACGCTGATCGAACCGTCGGCTTCGACACGGGCGAAGTCTCCCGGGATGACCCATCGGCGCCCGCCGTACACCGGGAAGGTCGCCGAGGTCTTCTCCGGGTCCTTGTAATAACCGAGCGGAATGTTGCCGCTCCGGGCCAGGCGGCCCGTGACACCCGGCGCGCACGGCTTCCCGTCATCGTCGAGCACCATCGTGTCGGGCCCCACGTTGAAGCGTGGCGCCGAAAACCCCTCACCGGCATCGGCGCGGCTCCCTGCCGCTCCTGTTTCGGATGCACCGTAGCTGTCGAGAATCGCGATCTTCGGTAAGGCGGCCCGGATCTGTTCCCGAACCGTCGCTGACAGCGGGGCACCGCCGTTGCCGAAAGCAAAGAGCATGCTCAGGTCATAGCTGGGTGCATCGTGAGCCAGCAGCGCCTCGGCGAGGGGGCGGGCCATAGCATCGCCCATCGTACTGATGGAGTTGGCCTTCGAACGTTCGGCCAGTCGCAGAACATCATGGGCATCGAACCGGCGGCCGGTGTACATCACGAACGTCCCGCCAGACACGTGGGCGTTGCCCATGGCCCACTGCGCGCCGCCGTGCATCACCGGGCCCATCGCCATCAGTCGTAGGGGAAATCCGGAAGCGCGGGCTTCCTCACCCAGTTGCTCGGGTCGCTCAATCGGGCGTGATTGTCGCGATGCATTCATGGCGGCCAGAATGATGTCTTCATGGCGCCACATCACGCCCTTCGGCATCCCGGTGGTGCCACCGGTGTAAACCATGTAGACGTCGCTGGCGTCGCGTGCGGGAAAGTCACGGGTGCCTGAAGCCGCCGCCAACGCCGCTTCGTATTCGGGTCCAATCACCAACCGCTGACGGAGGTTCGGTAACGCGTCGTTCACTTCATCGATCGCGGCCACGTACTCCGGAGCCACGATGACCGCGACGCAGTCGGCATTGTCGTAGAGGTACCGAAGTTCAGCGGCAACGTACCGGTAGTTCACGTTGATCGGCACGGCGCCCAACTTGAAACAGCCGTAGAACGACTCGATCCACTCAACGCAGTTGCGGGCGTGTATTGCGACGTGATCACCCCGGACGATTCCACATGCGCGCAGATGGTTGGCCAGTCGGGTCGCGCGCTCGTCGAGTTGCGCATACGTCAACTCGGCGTCATTGGTAATGAGTGCGAGTCGATCGGGGACGGCATCGGCAACGATTTCAAACACGTCGGCCAACTGCAAGGAGCGGGTCATCCGCGATCTCCTTCGAGCTCTGATGCTCCGGGTTTGTAGCCGTCGAGCATGTCGGTGAAGCCGTAGCGGTCGTGTGGGCCGATGATCATCGTCTCCAGGAGTCCGTACCCCACATGCGTTCCGGTACCGTCGGTGTAGCTGAACCGCGCCCCCGCATCGACGATTCCGAAGAGCCGAGCGGCACCTTCGGGTGTGGTTGTGTCGAGGTGGAACCCTTCAACCTTCAGCGTTCCCTGCCACATGCCGTGACGCCAATCGTTGTCGTAGCCGTATCCGGTGCCGATACCGATGTGGACCGGGATCAGCGGCTCGGCGACAAGATCGAAAGGACCGCCCGAACCTTGGAGGTGCAGTGTTGCACCGGTCACGAACCGGCTGGCCGGACGAAACGTCAGCGAGTGCTTCGGCACGCCGAGCCATTCGTTGGGCCGACCGTCGTTGAACACCCGAACGGCTTCTTCAAGGATGCGTGACCCGTCGCGTCGCTCCTGAACGATCACGAGAATCGAGTGGTCCTCAAAACGCACGGGGGTGTAGAGCCAGAACCAGCTGAACGGATCGGTTGCCCGGATACCCGGCGGTTCGCTTTCCCCCACCGGACGCACCCCCCACGACCGGTCACGGGTACCCCACCACCGCTCATCGCTGAGTTCCATTTCGTGACCGTTGACCTTGAGCGTTCCCGTCCAACCGCCGGTTTGGGCCAGACGCATCGAGTCGAAGATCACCCGACCGTGTTGACGGACGTAGTGCCTTGGCTCCTCCTGCGCCGGAATCGCTCCGTTCCACAGGGCATCGAGCTCGATTCCCCAGTTGTTGGGTTCACATCGCAGCCGGAGCTTCTGCAAGGGTTCGACGACCTCAACCGAAAGCGGACCGACAGCCGGATGCAACCGGTCAGCCCCATCCAGTGCCCGCGATGCTCTTACAACCCGGTGTTGGCCTTCGTGCATGACGAGGAGAAACGCGTCCATTACTCCCAGGTTCGGATACACGCCGAGGCCACCGATGAACATGCACGAGCCGTCATGCGAGAAGCCGTTGAAGTAGTACCGGTCGTAGAAATTCCGGTCGCTGGTCGCTGCATGGCGCATCGGTTCCGAGGTCTGGTGGATCGGGAAGTCGTCGAGGTCGCTGAGCATGTAGTGGACCTTATCCAGCGTTTCGCTGGGATGCGAAGAGGGCCGCGAATCCGGCTTCTTCGCGCTTGCGGGCCGCTTCAGAGCGGTCGCCTCGAGCTTCGCGCATCAGTCGTTTGGCGGTCTGAACGGCGTAGGGGGAGCGCGCCGCGATCGTGCCAGCCGTAGTGAGTGCGTTGGGCAGCAACTCCTCGGAAGCGAACTCAGCCCGAGCCAGGCCGAGTTGCACCGCTTCTGTAGCGGAAATCCATCGAGCGGTGAACAGCAACTCCGAGGCGATCTGAGAGCCAACCAGGTCCGGTAGCAGCGCACTGGCGCCTGCTTCCGGAGGAACGCCCATCTCTGCGAACGGAAACCGCAGGCGCGCCGAGCTGGACAGGTACACGAGATCGCAGTGCAGCAGCATCGTGGCTCCGATGCCCGTGGCTGCGCCGTTCACCGCCGCGATCAGCGGCTTTGGAAACGTTTCGAGCGCGTTGAGCAGCGCAGGGAACCCGTTGGCTCCCTTCAGCTCGCCCTTCGCCATGGCGGCCATCTCCGGAAGATCCTGCCCGCCGCTGAAGACGTCTCCTTCGCCGGTGACCACGATGACGTGGACCGAATCGTCGTTCGCTGCTGACGTCAGGGCGCCGGCCAGCCCATGGTACGTACGCTGATCAAACGCGTTCTTCCGCTCCGGTCGGTTGATGATAAGGAGCCTCACGCCCTGGGAAACATCACGCGAGCGGATCGTCGGGGCGTCGGCTGTCATGGGCGCTATTGCACCAGAACCTGCGGCCACCGACCAAGTTCCCGTTGCGCCGGGACCCCAAAATACCTGACAGACACGTCAATTCAGTAGCATCGCCACATGAACGCGCCGGCCCATACCGCATCCGGATCTGAAGTCGCCCTACAGCTCGGCTACCGGCCCTTCGACTGTGACAACCACTACTACGAGGCGCTCGACGCGTTCACCCGCCACCTCGACCCGAAGCTCGGACCCCGCTGTGTGCAGTGGTGCGAGATCAACGGCCGCAAGTACCACGTGATCGGAGGCAAGGTCAGCCGGGTCGTTGTCAACCCGACGTTCGACCCGATATCACCCGCAGGTGCCATGCACGAATACTTTCGCGGCAACCCCAACGGCAAGAACCCAGTGGAGTTTCTCGTTGCTCGCGAACCGATCCGTCCCGAATACAGGGATCGCCCAGCGCGCATAGCAACTCTGGAGGGCCACGGACTCGCCGGAATTTGGCTGTTTCCAACACTCGGCATGCTCTACGAGGAAGTCCTGAAGGACGACCCGGGAGCGGTTGGGCTGACGTTCAGCGCATTCAACCGGTGGCTCCTCGACGACTGGGGCTTTGGCACCCAGGGCTCCATCTACGGTGCTCCGTACCTGTCCTTGGCCGATGTCGACTGGGCATGCCGGGAACTTGATTGGGCGCTGTCGCAGGGGGCTCGTGTCATCGTGATGCGCGCCGCGGCACCCGTTACTGCGAAAGGGCGGATGTCGCCGTTTGATCCCACGTTCGATCCGTTCTGGGCCCGTGTCAATGAGGCTGGGATCGTCACCGTCATTCATGCCGGCGATAGTGGTTACTCCTCCAACGGCTACGCCGATGACCGCTTCAGCGCGTCGTTCTCCGGCGGTTGGAAACCCAGTATTCGCAGCTTCGCGATCGAACGCGCCGCAGCCGACTTCGTGATCACCTCGGTCTTTGAGAAGCTGTTCGACCGCTTCCCCCGACTTCGCATGGCATCGATCGAAAACGGTTCAGCGTATCTTCCTGACACAGTGAAGAAGCTTGATTCGACTCATCACAAGATGCCCGGTTACTTCACGGATCACCCCGCCGACACGCTACGGAAGCACTGGTGGATCAACCCGTTTTGGGAAGACGATGCAGTCGAGATCGTGTCGCTCATGGGTTCCGACCGGGTCATTTTCGGTAGCGACTGGCCGCACATCGAAGGTATGCCACGCCCCCTCGATTACGTGACGGAACTAACCGCACTCAGCGACGCTGACCGCAAACGGGTTCTGCTCGACAACGTGATTGAGCTCAGCCAGCCCCTGTGGCGCGGTTGAACGCGTTTGCCGCGTTTTGCTGACTCGGCGGGTAGCGTGTCGGCGTGGAGAACATGCCGGTTGCGGAGGTGGAGATAACTTCCGATTTGGTACGCGCACTTATCGATGATCAACAACCCGGCCTGTCTGGCCTGCCGATTGCCCTGATCGCGAACGGCTGGGACAACGTGATGTTCCGGCTCGGCCCGCGCCACACGGTCCGGCTCCCTCGGCGAAGGTTGGCTGCGCCACTGATGGAGCATGAGCAGCGCTGGTTACCGTCATTGGCCGCTTCGTTGCCATTGCCCATCCCGGCGCCGGTACATGCCGGGTGGCCCGCGGCCGGGTTTCCGTGGCCGTGGAGCATCTGTCCGTGGATACAGGGCGCGATTGCCGAAGGCTCGGCGTTTGACCCCTATGCGGTGGCGGAGCAGCTGGGCGAATTCCTGGCCGCATTGCATCGGCCGGCTCCGAGCGACGCTCCGGTGAACGAGTTTCGTGGCGTGCCCCTGTCACACCGTGACGAGGTTCTCCGCGCCCGTGTCTCCGGACTCTCGGCGATTGTCGATACAGCTGCAACCCTTGCCCTGTGGGGTGCCCTGGTAGCGACTCCGGTGTGGAGTGGCCCCCCGATGTGGCTGCATGGCGACCTTCATCCGGCCAATCTCCTGGTGGAGTCCGGTCGGGTGTCCGGGGTGATCGACTTCGGCGACATCACGGCCGGTGACCCGGCCACCGATCTGGCTGTCGCCTGGATGCTGCTTCCGGCAGAAGCGCGTCCGGCATTTCGGGCCGCCGCCGGCGGGGTTGACGACGACACATGGAACCGGGCCCGGGGTTGGGCGTTGGCTCTTTCGATCGCATACATGACCGGGTCCGCAAACAACCCGCTTATCTTCGGAATTGGTAAGCGCACATGGGAGTCCGCCACCGCGAAGCAGCAATGATTCGGGGTAACCGGCACCCCGGTTTGGGGAAGCTTTTTGCGTATGAAACACCAAAACCATCCCCAACACGCCCCACTAAACGGGTCAGCGCTTCGGACCCACCAACGAGGCAAGGTTCGCTCCTAGAACCAGCCGCTTCTCCTCGGTGCTGAGATCGCTGGTGCGGAGCTGAAGAAGCACCGTGTTCGGCCCGTGCGAAAGCGGCCATGAGTAGGTGTCAGAGCCGTAGATGACCCGCTCCGCGCCGAACTCACGGACAAACCGCACGAGCGTTGGCACGTGAGCGCACAGGGCCGTCTCGAAGCACACGTTCGGCACCCTGGGAGCGACCGAGAACGTCTGGAGCATCTGCTCCCAACCCGAGAAGACATCGAGAGCGACAATGTTCGCCTGCGGAACCTTCTGCGCCACGTCTTCGAGCTTCCAGAGTGCTTCCTCCGACGACTCGTGGTAGCAGTGGATGAACGCAACGAGACCCCGTTCGGCGATGCGCTCGACGTAGCGAACCGTCCACGGGCTATTCAACGCCTGCCCCTGAAAACGATGATGAAACGAGATCCCGACAAGCCGCAGCTCTTCGGCACACCGATCGATTTCTTCCAACCCCCGATTGCCATAGGTGGGCTCGACAATGCCGACGGCTGCGGGAAACCGTTCCGGATGCGAGTCCCGGTATCGGGCGATGCCATCGTTGACCCGCCGGGTATCAGCCAGGCCGTCAGGTCGGAGATATCCGTGCCCGGCGATAACCAGCGCGTGTCGAACACCATCGTGGTCAAGCCCCTCCAGCCGCTTGGCAACCTCAAGGTCAGCGGTAGCGACAGCCTCCCCCATTCCGGCGAACAAGTCAGTCACTTCGCCGACATGATGATGCGCGTCAAATACGTAGACGGTCGTCGAACCCGATGTCTCCGAAGGGCTGACTTCCGACATGGTCATGAGAACTCCGATCGGATTCGTTCATCGAATATGCGCATGAAGGCGAGCGGGTCGGCGACGAACTGGGCCAGAATCACATTGCGAACGCCACGCTCGGCGACCTCGTGCAGACGCTCCACGCAGTGTTCGATCGGGCCGGCGATGGTCGACTGCGCCGCCAGCCAGTCAGTCAGGCCGAGTCGGTCGACCAGTTCGGCATTAGCTGACGCGGTGGCCGGGCTCGCATGATGACGCGAATCATATGTTTGCTTAAGTTCTTCGATTGCGGCAACCCGCTCGGGCGGCAACCCCTTACCTTCAAGCGTGAAGCGGTACACGTGGTTCGCCGTTCCCGCCAGTACCGACCGGATCGAGTCGATACCGGCGCGTTCGGTTTCCGCCGGGACGACGTTGACCATCCACCAGATCTCGATGTCGTCCATCGAGCGACCGGAGGCTTCAGCCCCGGCGCGAATGTGGGTAAACGCGCGATCGATCGCTTCAATGGTGAGCGAATTGGACAGCACGACACCGTCGGCGATGCGACCAGCCAACTGAAGGGTGCGCGGACCTTCCGCTGCGATCCAGATCGGAACCCGCGCCGATCCCCACCGCAGCGCCTGTTCGTGTCCGTTCCACGTCACCGACTCATTCAATGTCATCGCCCGGACGGTCTCAACAAAGGCCTCCAACTCGACCAGGGTCGCCGGACGTTCCCCGATGTTGCGCAACGCCGAGTCGCCGCTTGAGAGCCCGAGACAGAATCGGCCTTTCGCGACGTCCTGGATCGCAACCACCGAGGAGGCTACGACCGCCGGATGGCGGGTCACCGGGTTCGAGACCGTTATGGCCAATCGAGGAGTGACCGTGTTCGCCGCGGCGAACGTCATCGACACGAACGGATCAGCCCAGAGTGACTGGGAGTCACCGGTCGTGAGGAGCTCGAATCCGCTCCCCTCGGCCACGTTGAGCCATTCCCGGTACGCGGCGAAATTCTTGACCGTGGTTCCGGTTCCGAATCGAAGCTTCACGGCGTCGTACCGTACCCGCTCGGTAGAGGCCGTGCCGGTTGGCACACCAGGTCGTCCGGATGTTAGGAAGGCGCATGCCCGGAGAAAAGCGTTTCATCACTGTCCCGACGTCAGCGGTCAGGGCGCTGCCCAGGCCTGGGGTCTGCGAGAAGCTTGGGGTCCGATAGATGGTTGCCGCAAGAGTGCCAGGTTGTGCACCGGGTGCCGCACTCCAGCCGCAACGTGGCACCCCGGCCGCAACGTGGCAACCCAGCCGTTGCCGTGATCTCAGGTCTCTCGGCCGGTGAGTATGTCTAGCGAAGCAACTGGGTTCACTATTGCCGACGACGGCACGTTTCACGCCCCGCTCGTCCTGTCGTATCCCTACAAGCGGACGATGGGGCCGACGATGTCACGCTTTCTGATCGGCCTCCGGGACCAGCGGATCGAAGGAACGGTCGGATCTGACGGAACAATTTTCGTTCCCCCGGCCGAGTTCGACCCGATCACAGGTCAAGCTTTAAGGGAATGGCGGACCGTCGCCGACGAGGGCACGGTTCTCAGTTGGTCGTGGCAGCCGACGGTCGACGATGCCAGTCCGCTCTCCCAGCCGTTCGCCTGGGCCCTGATCAAGCTCGACGGAGCCGACACCCCACTGCTCCACGCCGTCGAGGTGGAGTCGCCGGAAGCGATCGGCACCGGCACCCGAGTGAAGGTCCGTTGGTCCGACGAGCGCAAGGCGTCGATGCATGACATCGTTGCGTTTTACCCGGTCGCAGCTGGGACAGCAACAGGAACCGCAACGGGAGCGGGAGCATGAGCGATGACATCCTGCGGGTTCGCCTGCCGATCTCCGTCACCTACGACTGGTCGGCCGGACCGGGATCCTCGTCCTACCTCAACGGCATACTTCACGGCAGGTTGATCGGCCGACGCTGCCCGGATTGCTCGCTCGTGTACTTTCCCCCGAGGGCCGGCGTTTGCCCGAAGTGCGGAGTCCTGCTGGGCGACGACGTGGAGGTCGCGTCGACGGGCACAGTAACTTCGTTCTGCGTCGTGAACGTTCCGTTCCTCGGTCAAACGATCAAGATCCCCTACGTCGCCGCAACGATCGTGCTCGACGGCGCCGACATCGGCGTGCAGCACCTCATCCAGGAGTGTGAAGCGAACGACGTGCGCATGGGCATGCGCGTCGAAGCGGTATGGAAACCCGAGGCCCAGTGGGGCCCGACCCTTTCGAACATCGCCCACTTCCGACCCACCCGTGAACCAGACGTTCCTTTCGAGCAGTTCGCCGGGCACCTCTGATGGCGGCGAAATCGCATCGATACAAAGACCGGTTCGCGGAGACCTCGGAGATCCCTACCTTGGCACCAAGCGACACCCGAGCCAAAAAACTGACGAGAGCTGCAAGCCGATGAGGGCCGAAGAACTGACGTGGGCCGAAGAACTGACGAAAGCCGAAAGCCGATGAGAGATGTCGCGATCATCGCCACCGCGCAGATGGTGTCGGAGGCGAACACGTCGAAGACGACCGTCGAGATGCTCGTACCCGTGGTCACCGAAGTGTTAAAACGGGCCGGGCTGAAGCGCACCGACATCGGTTTCTGGTGCCATGGGAGCTGCGACTACATGTCCGGTCAACCGTTCAGCTTCGTCGCCGCCGTTGATGCAATCGGCGCGTGGCCACCGATCGCCGAAAGCCACGTTGAGGCCGACGGGGCGTTCGCTCTCTATGAGGCGTGGATCAAGATCCAAACCGGCGAGTGCGATATCGCGGTGGCGTTCTCGAACGGCAAGTCGTCCGCCGGCCCGATCGAGAAAATCATGGCCTACCAGCTCGATCCCTACACCATCGCCCCGCTCGGCCCCGATATGCACGCCGTAGCAGCTCTCGCGGCGCGGGCCTGTCTGGAAAGCGGGGTCGTTACCGAACGGGCCATGGCCGAGGTCGTCTCACGTTCACTCGCCGCCGGGATGAACAATCCGATCGCGCTGCGACGTGGGAACGTCAGCGTCGACGAGTTGCTGAGCCGTACGCGCACATATGATCCTCTGCGGGAACACGACTGCCCACCGGTGACCGACGGCGCCAACGCCGTGGTGCTGGCTGCGGGGGATGCAGCCCGCACCCTCCGCGCTCGACCCGCCTGGATCCGCGGATTCGACCACCGTATCGACAACCAACGTTTCGACCTGGCTTCGATGACGATGGCCAGGTCCGCCGCGATCGCCGGCGAACGGGCTGGCGTCGGAAACGACCGCATCGATTTCGCCGAATTGCACGCACCGTATTCACATCAGGAGATGCTTCTGACCACGGCGCTGGGCATCGATCCGACGGTGACATCAGTGAACCCGAGCGGTGGCGCTCTCTGTGCCAATCCACAGATGGCCGCGGGCCTGGCCCGGTTCGCAGAAGCAGCCGAGCGAATAATGCGGGGCGACGCCGACCGGGGCGTCGCTCACTGCACGAGCGGGCCGAACCTTCAGCAAAATCTCGTCGCCGTCTTGGAAGGGAACTGACGTGGAGCGCTGTGCCGTCATCGGGGTAGGACAGACCCAGCACACCTCGTGCCGGGCCGATGTGTCGATCGCAGGGTTGGTCCGTGAAGCTGTCGACCGGGCGCTCGCAGACGCCCACCTCACTATGGACGATGTCGATGCCATTGTGATCGGGAAGGCCCCGGACATGCTCGAAGGCGTCGTGATGCCGGAATTGTGGCTCACCGATTCTCTGGCGGCGGCGGGCAAGCCGGTGTTCCGGGTGCACACGGCCGGGTCGGTTGGTGGATCGACCGCGATCGTCGCCGCCCAACACGTAATGGCCGGAATTCACGGTACCGTCCTGGCTATCGGTTTCGAGAAGCAGAGCGACGGAAATGCCATGTGGGCGCTGAGCGTTCCAATCCCATTCGGCATGCCGGTGCATGCCGGGGCGGGTGGCTACTTCTCGCCCCACGTGCGCAGTTACATCAAACGGTCGAGCGCCCCCAACTACATCGGTGCAATGGTCGCGGTGAAGGACCGGACCAACGCGCTGAAGAATCCCTACGCGCACTTACATGAAGAGGGGTGGACGCTTGAGAAGGCGCTTGAGTCACCGATGCTCTGGGACCCGATTCGCTTCGTCGAAACGTGTCCTTCGTCCGATGGTGCGTTCGCGATGGTGCTGTCCAACGAAGAACGTGCCGACCGCTTCGAGGGCCCGAAGGCCTGGGTGCATTCGACCTCGATGCGCAGCGAACCGACGATGTTCGCCGGTCGCAATCAGGTTTCCCCAAGGGCCGGTGAGCTTTGCGCCGAGGACGTCTTCAAGAAAGCCGGGATAACCGACCCGCTGAAGCAGATCGACGTCGTGGAAATGTACGTGCCGTTCTCGTGGTTCGAGCCGATGTGGCTCGAGAACATCGGTTTTGCGCCGAAGGACCACGGCTGGCGCTTCGTGGAAGACGGCGTCACCCAGATGACCGGGAAGCTTCCGGTCAACCCATCAGGCGGCGTGCTGTCGACCAACCCGATCGGAGCATCGGGCATGATCCGGTTCGGCGAATCGGCCATGCAGGTCATGGGCAAGGCCGGCGAGCACCAGATAGACGATGTGCGAAAAGCATTCGGTCACGCCTACGGTGGCGGTTCCCAGTTCTTCTCCATGTGGGTGGTGGGCGCCGACAAACCGTGAGCCTCACAGCAATGTCCGGATGATCCGCCGTTCAGAGACGAACATCACCCACTGCGCCCGCACCGAGCTACGACCGCGTCCAGTTCGGTGACCGCTTTTCGGCGAAGGCCCGGGGGCCCTCTTTCGCATCGTTGGTCGAAAAGACCGGCCAGCCGATCTCCCATTCCAATGCGAGCGCTTCCTTCTCCGGGAGTGTTGCCGTTTCCTGCACCGAGCGCAGGATCGCCTCCACGGCGAGCGGACCGTTCGCACACACCAAGGTGGCCAACTCGAGCGCTTTGGTGAGCGCTTGACCGTCGGGTACCACATGGCCTATCAGGCCGAACCGGAGGGCTTCCGCTGCGGTGTAACCCCTCGCGGTGAGAAGCATCTCCAAAGCGTTCGTGTAGCCGATCTGACGCTGCAGACGGACCGTTGAACCACCGACCGGAAACAGGCCCCGGCGGGCCTCGAACACGCCGAACGTCGCCGATTCACCGGCTACCCGGATGTGCGTGGCCTGAAGAATCTCGGTTCCACCCGCAACCGCGTGCCCTTCAATCGCCGCTATCAACGGCTTGCGGAGGCGGTAGTGCCGAAGCAGCGCCTTCCAATGGATGTCGGGGTCCTCGGCCCAGCGATTTGCGTAGGTGTTCGGCTCGCTGGAACCCTTAGCCGCCGCTTTCAGGTCCATTCCGGTGCAGAACGAT
>JANMZO010000133.1:0-1579 GCA_031383405.1 Acidimicrobiia bacterium
ACCGGCGTCAAGTTTGTCGAGGTCCTTCCAAGTTGCTCGAAGCGACAGCATCGTTGGCTGATCTTTCACGCTGCCTCTCCCCCTAAGACGACTGCCGCCCCAGAGTTCGCATGCTAAACGGGCTCTTCGCGATTTAGCGGGGTTGGAGGGCGATGAGGGTCCAGTCGCAGCCGCCGATGGCGAGCAGGATTCGGGTGCGGTAGTGAGCGAAGTTGGTGAACCCTGCGGCGACTCGTTTGATCTTCTTGATGATCGAGTTCAGGCCTTCGGTTGGCCCGTTCGATGCGCCGGTGTTGTGCCAGGCGAGGATCGGTGTCCGCCACTGTTTCAACGTGCGCCCGAGACCGCGGATCTCCGGCACGGTCGATATTCGGGCGTCATCGATGACGGCGTCGATCCACAACGCGGCCAGTTCAGGTTCACCCCACAGGGTGTAGAGGTCACGAACGTTCTCTTTCGCTTCCCATGCCGCGAAGACTTGCCCGTCGGGGTCACCGAACGCGAGGAGCACATCGAGACGTTTCCGGGACCTCGCGTCGAGACGCTCCGCGCCGAGCATCAACAGTTTCCGGGCCCCGAACAACGGATCATCCTTGCGGCCCCGGTGGGCGAGTTGTTCGTTCTGGACCCGACGACGGGTCTTGTCCGGGCAACGGTTCGCGGCCATCACCACATGCATCGGGTCAGCGACCTGCACCGCGGCGGGGACACACTCGTCGAACGCCGCACGGAACGGTTCATGAAGGTCAGCAACGACGACCCTGACGCCCGAAACCCAGTGTGAGGGCCGAAGACCGAACCACGCGACCAGGTCGGCACGTTGACGGCCTTCGAACACATCGAGCACGGTGCGGGCCTCGACATCGGTCACCGACGACACGAACTGGCGGCGCCGACGCCGACCGGCCGAGAGGAACACGGTCTCGTCAACACCGAGCTGTCTGGTCGTTCCGATCCGCTCGGCGTGATCGATCATGATTGCGCCCACGTTGGTGACGGTGTCCATCAACGTGTTCCATGCGACCCCCAACTCGGCCGCGACCTGGGACACCGGCCGGACCTGGCGGCCAACCGCGATCGTGGCCCACACCGCCGCACGCCACGTCATCGCTGACGAATACCTGGTCGCGATGTCGCCACGTTCTTCGGTCCATGACGGATCACTACCAGGGCACGACCACCGATACTTGTGCCACACCAACACCGCCTGCTGGCCGCCGAAAGGTAAGTCCGCGTATCGAGACAGCGGCCGATCCTTGACCACGCCGGCCATCCCGCACACCTTGCAGAACCGATTCGGTTCAGCAGTCTCGAGATGGATCTCCAACACGTCATCGATCCGGTCAACCGACAGAACACGCACGTTCGGGAGCCCGATCAGCAACTCCAGCATCGAGAACGGATCATCAGGCTTGGCCATTCACCGATCATCGCAGCCACCCCGCCAGATTGTGAGGAGCCGATTTAGCGGGGTTGGAGGGCGATGAGGGTCCAGTCGCAGCCGCCGATGGCGAGCAGGATTCGGGTGCGGTAGTGAGCGAAGTTGGTGAACCCTGCGGCGACTCGTTTGATCTTCTTG
>JANMZO010000159.1:0-8544 GCA_031383405.1 Acidimicrobiia bacterium
CCGTTTGCCACCACACCCAACAACGCCCGCAGGGGCGG
This sequence comes from Acidimicrobiia bacterium, assembly GCA_031383405.1. Taxonomy (GTDB): domain Bacteria; phylum Actinomycetota; class Acidimicrobiia; order Acidimicrobiales; family JANYDT01; genus JANMZO01. The sequence continues at coordinate 39 of JANMZO010000159.1, forward strand.
ACATGCCAACTCGATGGTGCCGTCGTCGAAGTAGCGTTCAGACCGGAGGTGGCGGCGCGAGGGCGGCGAGTTTGGTGCGGTTGGAGATGCCGAGCTTGGCGAAGATTCGGGACAGGTGGGTTTTGACGGTTTCAACGCCCATCAGCAGTTCGGCGGCGACTTCGGCGTTGGATTTTCCGGCCCGCACGAGATCGGCCACGCGTCGCTCGGTCGGGGTGAGCGCGGCCCAGCCGATCGTCGGGCGTCCACGCTCGCCACGCGCCCGGCCCACGAACTCGACCGCGTCGTCCAACGACAGGCCGAACCCCTCGGCAAAGCCCGCATCGAACACCGCATCACCAACCGCTGACCTCGCCGTGGCCACTGCGTTGTCGAATAACGAACTGAACGGCTCGTTGCGCCGCGACAGCACGCGTCGTTGCCCTTCCACCGCTGCGACACCGGCAAGGCGGGCGGTCTCGGACCATGACCCGTGGGCGGCCGCCAACACCGCCAACAGCTGAAACCCGATGATGATGTCGCGGCCGCGACCGTGGGCCACACTCGATTCGAGCGACTCCCTCGCCGCTACCTCCGCCTCCACCAACTCACCGCGATGAAGACCGATGAGACACACGATCTGCAACCGGTACACGAGCGCATTATGCGTGCCGTCCGCGCCAGTCGCTCCAAGCTCCCCCAGTCGCGCGCCCGCGTCGTCGTAGTCGCCGAGGGCACACGAAGCGAGGGCGGCAGACAGAAACTTGAGTAGGCCGAAGGGCATCGGTGACCGGTGCTCGTCGGCGAAGGCTCGGGCCCGCGCGTACTCACCCTGCCGGTACAACGACGTCACCATGAAACCTTCGACCATCGTGACATCCCAGTCCTGGCCGGCGCGCTGGGAGTCGAGCCGGAACTTGTCGAGCTGTTCGAACGACGGTGCCACGATACCGACCTCGTCGGCGAAGTGCACCGCGAACGCCAGTCGGAGGCCGTCGTACTCTGGAGATCGGGGCCTCATACGTTCCACGAGTTCGAACGCGCGTATCGCGGCGGCGTGGTCCGAGGTATAAAACATCGAGCCCGCTTCCCACATGATCTGTCCACACCGCTGCCGGGTGTTGCCGAGTAGCTCGGCCGCCGTCCTGGCATCATCGAAGAACGGTTTCGCAGCGAGAGGACCCTTTCTCATGTTGACCATCGCCGAGGCCACGTTCTTTTCATTAGCGAGACCGTAGAGGTCACCGGCGCGCTCCAGCTCTTCGAAAGCTGCCCGTAAGCTCGCCAAACTCTTTTCGTAGTCGACGTCCATCATCAATTCGGTCCGGGCGGCCGCGGCCCGGGCTCTGCCGACGGGAAGGGTGAGGTGTTCGGATTCGACGAGTGCAACGCACCGGGTGGCATCCAAATACGAAAGGACCGGCTGACCAATTCGATTGCGAATCTGGACACGGGCCTGTAACAGGGCGGCGGTTCGTGCGGGTGACCGGTCACCGATCAGATCGATTGCCGTGGTGCACCACGCAATCCCGTCCAACGCCCGACCACACGCACCCCAAAGCGCGACCGTCGACACGACCACATCAACAAGTTCCTCAACCGTGCCATGACCCTGCAAGAACCGCAACGCCGCATTGATATTCGAAATCTCAGGAGCGAGTACCTCCACCGCGCGCTCCTCATCAGCACTCTCACACCGCGGCGCCCACACGGCAGCGAAACCCAGGAAATACCCGGCATGACGACGGGCCAGATCATCACTCTCACCCGCAACAGCAAGCCGCGCCGCACCAAACTGCCTCACCGTTTCCAACACCCGATAACGCGCCCTGCCACCATCATCATCAACCCGCACCAACGACTGATCAATCAACCGCTCCAAACCATCCAAAACACCCATCGCATCCAACACCACGCCATCATCAGCACACACCTGTTCCGCCGCTTCCAAATCCCACCCATCAGCAAACACCGACACCCGCCGCAACAACACCCGTTCCGACTCACTCAACAAATCATGACTCCACGCAATCGACGCCTCCAACGTCTGCTGACGCGCCAACACCAACCGCGACCCACCCGTCAACAACCGCAACGAATTCTCCAAACCAACCAAGATCTGCGCAGGAGTCAACGACTTCGCCCGCGCCGCCGCCAACTCAATCGCCAACGGCAACCCATCAAGACGCGAACAAACCTCCGCAACCGCCGCACCATTCTCACTCGTCAACACAAAATTCGGTCTCGCCCGCCGCGCCCGGTCAAGAAACAGTCGAACCGCATCAAACTGCGCCAAACGCTCCACCGGCAGATGCTCACTCGCCACCGGCAACCCCAACGGCGGCACCCGCCACGTCACCTCACCCGGAACATCCAACGACCCACGACTCGTCGCCAAAACCCGCACACCCGGACACTTCCGCAACACCTCATCCACCAACGGCGCCACCACATCCAACACATGCTCACAATTATCAAACACCAACAACAACGAACGACCCACCAAACGATCAGCCAACACCTCAGGCTCCTTCACCGACACCACCCCCGCCGTCACCCGAACCACCGACCCCGCATCAAGCGGAGCCAAATCCACCCACCACGCACCATCAACAAACTGCTCCGCCAACTGCGCCGCCACCTGCTGCGCCAACCGCGTCTTCCCCGCACCACCCGAACCCGTCACCGTCACCAAACGATTCCCACGCGACAACGCCACCACCGCCTCAATCTCAGCCTGACGCCCCACAAACGTCGACAACGCCATCGGCAAATTATTCGGAACCGCATCAAGCGACTTCAACGGCGGAAACTGCCCCTCCACCCCCGGCACCACCACCTGCCACACATGCTCCGGACGAGCCAAATCCTTCAGGCGGTGCACCCCCAAATCAACCAACACAATCTCGTCGCCCAACTGATCAATCGTAAGATCACGCGCCGCCTGCGACACCACAATCTGCCCACCATGCGCAATCGCCCGCAACCGAGCAGTCCGAATAATCGTCTGACCCACATAATTCGCCTCATTACGCAACTGCGCCTCACCCGCATGCACCGCCATCCGCACCCGCAACGGCGCAAGTCCCCCCGGCCACACCTCCGCCGCCAACGCCACCTGCGCCGCCACCGCCGCCCGCAACGCATCCGACGCCCGACTAAACGCCGCCACAATCGAATCACCCTCACCCTGCTCCTGCGGCCGCACCCCACCATGCGCCGCCACCACCCCATCCAAAATCTCATAATGACGCGCCACCGCCGGCCCCATCAACAAAGGCGCAGCACCCCACGCCAACGTCGAACCCTCAACATCGGTCAAAAGAAATGTGACCGTACCAATCGGCAAACCAAACTCATCACCCGACCCAGAACCACTCACAGCCGTGTCAACCCACCGCAACGGACGCACCCACGACGACACCGACCCCGTGACCGGAACCAATCCCGCACCAGGAACTCCCGCGTCAAAGGACGCTGCCCCATCAACCTTGGTCGCACCGATCGTCGTTCCCTCAAGAGTTTTCATGCTCGCATCATCAAACAAACACCGCAACAGAAAATCCCCCACAAGAGGGACCCCAAACCCAAACGACACTCAACGACAGCGTCTCGGCAAGGATTGACGGGCCGCCGCCGACAGGTGAGCAAACGTCGCCTTGTCCCGATCACCGACCCAACGAGTCCGCCTGCACCCGTCGGCGGAGCTACGCCTTCACCAAGGTCAGTGTCAACCGGTAACGTGTCGACGTGGCCGAAAAACCCGAGCTTCTCACCGCCGACCAACTCGATGCCATGACCCCGAACGAGCGAATGGCTGCGTTCGAGCAACATATCGTCACGGACCTCAACGAGCTACCTGAGAACTTCCGCAACCGCATCACCGCAACGGCGGAGCGCCTCGGCAAGGAACGCCGGGCCGCCGCCGACAGGTGAGCGAACGCCGCCGGGTCCCGATCACCGACCCAACGAGTCCTCCTGCACTCGCCGCCGGAACTCACCCACCCCGTACGACACCAGATCGACCTCGCCCACCGCCCGCGCCGATGCCGAACGGGGGAAGCCGAGCAGCAGACCGAGTTCTCCGAAATACCGGCCGACCTCAAGACGGGCCAGGATCTCCTCACCACCGTCGGCGAGAACCCGCACGATATCCACCTCACCACTCACGATCTGGTAGACCCGGTCGGCCCGGTCGCCCTGCTCGAAGATCGACGCACCCGCACCAAAGTGGCATTCGGAGGCAGGTCCCTCCGACGTCTCCTGGTTCGGCACCATGTGGTGCACCTTGTCGGCAACGGGAACCAGGCGGGCGTCGTGGCTCGACACCACAATGACGCGCCCGTCGGCGCGCAGATCACGTAACAGTCCAATCACCGACTCGGCCTGGATGTAGTCGAGGTTCGCGGTGGGCTCATCGGCCAGGAGGAGACGGGGATTGCCGACCAGCCCCCGGGCAATCGCTACCCGCTGCTGCTGTCCACCCGACAGATGCGCCGGAAGATGCGACGCCCGATCGGCCAGCCCCACGACGTCGAGCAGTTCACTGGCGCGGGCGAACGCCACCGATCTCGACGTGCCTGCCAGCAGAAGGGGGATGGCCACGTTCTCCAGCGCGTTCAGCGACGGGATGAGGTTGAACGCCTGGAACACGAGGCCGACCTGGTTCCGACGGTAGTGCTGCAACTTCCTCGCGGACAGCGCCGTCACGTCGACATCGCCGAGCGTTATCCGGCCCGACGTCGGGGTGAGAATGCCACCGAGACACGAAAGCAACGTCGTCTTGCCGGTGCCCGACGGGCCGAGGAGCACCACAAGCTCGCCCGCTTCAGCGACGAGATCAAAACCGTCGAGCGGTCGGATGGCGTAACCATCGCGTCGGTACTCGACGACCAGCTTGTCGACGCGAAGCGCCGTTGCAGCACCGTTCCCGGACATGTCAGCCTCCTGCCCCGGCGAAGGCCGACGCCGGATCGGTTCGAACGACACTGCGCATGCCCGCCGCTGCGGCAGCCAACGAGGTGAGCGATGCGAGCAGCGGAATCCGCCAGAAGTCAGCGTCCGGCACCCGGATCCGCATCGGAAAGGCGGGCCGCAGCAACACCTGGAGCCCAGCGGCAAGAGCTACCGCGACCAACGCGACGATTACCGCCTGGATCGCGAGGCCACCCGCCAGCTTGCCGTTAGTGCTGCCGACCGCCTTCAACACGGCGAAGTCGCGCTGGCGCTCGAGAGCCGACAGGAACACGACGGCCCCGATGATCACCGCCGCAACAAGCCACAGCAGCGCCCTCACAAGATCGACCGAGGCGATGGCATCTTTCAGCGGGTGGAACGTGTCGTCGGCGACCTCGGCGTTCGACCGCAACGCCGACCCCGACGGGACGGCGCCGACCGCTCCGGTGGTCAGGAAACCCGAAACCACCTGACGTGACCCGAAGACCATGTCCTGTGCCTCACCCAAACCTATATAGGCGAGCGGGACGCCCGCCAGGACGGTGGCGTTGGAGGTCAGGCCGACCACGCGGTAACGCACGGGACCGAGTTCGACCGTCTCGCCGATCCGGGCGGAAAGGCTCCGATCGGCCACGATCTCGTGAGTGCCCTTCACGGCGCGACCCGAGACGATCCTGGGCGTGCCGAGCGCTCCCGGCACGTGCCCGATGATCACCACCTCATGGGACCCGTCGTTGCGGTGCAATGTGCCCCGGGCCACGACAAACGGCGACTTTTCCTTCGCCTCAAGTAGTGCGATGCCGCTTGCGTTCACGCTCGCCGACGAGGTGAACGGACCGGCGGACCCGGTGGCCAGGACCCACTGTTCGGCCCCGAACGACCGCGTCGTGTCGATCGGTTCACGGTGGAACTGCTCGACCAGTCCGTTCATCAGGAACAGCAGGGCGAACACGACCGCCGCCACGAGAGTGACGATCGAGAAGCGCGTGAAACGATGTCGGAGGTCTCGGAGAGTCAGCAGTAGCACCGGATCACACCATCTTTCCTGAGGCAGCAAGTGGCTCGGCGACCGCAGGAAGTTCTGCGCTGGCCGGTAGTTCGGTGACAGCCGGTAGTTCGGCGATGGCAAGTGCTGTCACAGTCGCAAGCGTTTTCGGAGACGCCGGGTTTGACGAAGAGGTGGCGAGCCACGCGTCGAGCGCCGGGCGGGCGATTGTGTAGCCCGCCTCGGCCACCGGTTTCACCTGTTCGAAGGCCAGAAGGCTGACCCCCTTGACGTCGATCTCGATGCACAGGTCATCACGGGACGGATCGTCCATGGCCGGCTGGTCACGCAGCGAACCGACGATCATGGTGCGGAGGAGTACGGCGCTGAGGCTGGGGTACGGAGACCGTCGGCGGCCGAGCGAGGACAGCAGCGCGCGCCAACCCGACACCGACGAGCCATAGTCGACCCGCGCCCGGGGACCCTTCGCGGGAGCGGCGTTTACCGCGATGACGGTTCCGATGCCGGCATGGTCACGCATGGGTTGCACCGGTAGATTGGCCAGCACGCCGCCGTCGACCAGTAGATCCCCGCCGAAGGGTACCGGCGGCAGAACGCCGGGAATCGCAACGCTGGCCCGCACCGCCAGAGCGAGCGCACCACGGCGATGAACTTCCAGACGCGACGCCGTGAGATTGGTCGACACGCAGAAGAACCCCAACCACAGGTCTTCGATATCCCGTCCTCCAAGAACCGCTTCGATCGTCTTGGCGATCCGTGCACCTTTGAGGACCGATACCACCGGGATGGTGTAGTCGAGCAGCCGGTGGAATTGACGGCTCACGGTTTCGAGAAGTTCATCCTGCGCAACGTCCATGGCAACGCAGGCACCGATCGGCGACCCGATCGAAGACCCGCCCACCATGTCAATCGGGATACCGAGTTCCCGTAGGGCGCGGACGACGCCGATGTGCGCGAACCCACGCGCCCCGCCACCCGACAACACGAGCCCGAATCCCCGCCCGATTGACAGTCTCGCCAACCTGGCGATGTCGGCCCGGAACCCCGACCGCAGGTGCACGATCTCTTCAGCCCCGTAGCGCACCAGGAGTTCGGCGCTTCCGGTGGGGTGTTGCGTGCCGGGCGGGTGGAGCACCGCCAGCCAACAAGACACATCCTCGGTTTGGCGGAGCTCGTCGACGAGCGCCCGGAGATGGAGATCCTCGGCCTCATCGGGTTCCGCCGACATCACCAGGATCACCCGGTCGGCGTGACGCAGGCACCGCCTCGACCAGGCCGTGACCCCCGGCCCCGGGTCGGCCCGGTAGATCACGTGGTCATTTTCGACGTCAGCCTGGTGCAGAAACTCCGAAAGGCGGGGCACCCCGATGTTCTCCACACCGAGCTCGGAGATGCCCGGGTCCTTGAGTAGTGCATCGACCCGCTCGCTGGAGAAGTGAAACGTCGTTCCAAAGCGTGACATCTCGGCCAGCAACTGATCCATGAACGGCTCCGTATCGACCGGGGCGGTTATCGCCACCGCGATCGATGACGCGCGGGTTTTCGTACCGGGACGGATGGTGCGACGCAGAGCACTTCGGGCCACGTGCAGTGCGAGACCGGGGTGCTGCGCGATGAGCCGTTCGAAGCTCTCGACGGAGAACCGGGCGAGCGTGGTGTCGCGCACCGCGCGGACCGTGGCCGCTCTCGGTGAATGGTCGATGAGGCCCAGTTCGCCGGCGATGTCGCCGTTGCCCATCTCGCTGAGGTGCCGCACCGTTCCATCGGGCTCCGTATGCGTCGCCACGAGGCGACCGGACACGACGAAGTACGCAGCATCGGAAGGTTCGTTCTCGCGGAACAGGACCGTGCCCGCTTCCAGTCTCCGCCACTCCATCAGGTCGAGCATATCCTGCACACATGTCGTGTCGCCGGAGCCGATCAGCGTTTGGATCATGCCGGCCACCTCGGCCCGGTCGATGCGTTCGCGAGCCGCCAGCGCGACCGCGTTGGCGTCTTCCGGTTGGCGGATCATCCATTCCTCGAACGCGGACCGGGCGATCCTGAACACCACCGACGGCTCCGACGCCCGCAGTGTCGCCATGCGACGGCGGCCGGTCACGAGGGCGATCTCACCAATCAGTTCACCGGGTTCCACGACGCCGAGCAGCAGCTCGCCGGATGGGCCGGCCGTCACGGCGTTCAGCCGACCGGACCTCAGCAGACGCCATTGCGGGCTGCCGACGGTCGGCAGATTTCCCCAGCTGGTGGAGGCGAACGAGGGGGTGTTGCCGGTGATCGTCCACAGGCTGACCCAGACGCTGTTGTCCAGGTTGTTCCGGGTGGCGATATCGGCGCGTCCATCGCGGTTGAAGTCGCCGACCACCATTTCGCCCCACTGGCTCTGCACGGGAGCCCGCGTGCCCATGAACTTCATCGCGAAGCTCGGGTTGACGGCGGTTTCGGCGACAAACCATTGGCCGATGGTGGTACGACCAATGATGTCGTCACGGCCATCTCCGTTGAAGTCGGCCACGCGGACATCACTCCAGGTCGTATTCGTCGCCCAGTTGCCGTAGTAAAGGG
>JANMZO010000166.1:0-1910 GCA_031383405.1 Acidimicrobiia bacterium
GAGCGGATCAACCGATCACTACTGGTATGCCCGGTCGAGCGACGGCGGCACCTATGCCGCGAGCGTGGGTTGTAACGGGTACGGGAGCGAGTTCGACGTGACCGCAGTTGTCGCGGTCGGTGGGATCGTCGCCGGCCCGCACTGCTTCGAAGTGCCCACTCCGGCGGTTGGATCGTTGCGTTTGCGGGTCGAAGGTTCCGATCGGCCCGACACCTTCTTCGCGTTGCGGTGAACACCCATGTCAAAGTCGGGTCGGGGTCACGCCCCGGCCAACCAGGCGGTACCGGACCGGACGTCTCGGTCTGATCTACTGGTGTGGTGACCGAACTCCTGGTGATGACGTTCAACATGTGGCTCGGCGGATCCGGGGGTGGCCTGCCGCTCGAACGGTCCGCCGACGTGATCCGGTCTGCGCGTGCGGATGTGGTCGGGGTACAGGAGACGAGTCTGTTCCCTCCCGGCCATCATCCCGACAGTGCAAGGGCCGTTGCCGAAATCCTCGGTTGGAACTACGTCGAACAGGGTGGTAACCGCGGGATCCTAAGCCGCTACGAGATTGCGGAACAGACGCCCGAGAGGTGGGGTGCGCGGATCGAAACGCCCGGCGGGCCGGGTGTGTGGCTGTTCAACGCCCACTTCGCGCACGCGCCGTACCAGCCGTATCAGCTGCTTGGAATCCCGTATGCCGACGCGCCGTTTCTCACGACGGCCGCCGAGGTGATCATGTCTGCGCAGATCGCGCGCTCCGGTCAGGTTGCGGCGATGATCGCGGAGATCGAGGCGGTCTCGACTCCCGATGCCGTGGTCTTCGTGACCGGCGACTTCAATGAACCGTCGTCGCTCGACTGGACCGACGAGGTGGCGAATACCGGTCGCTGCCCGGTCGCCGTCCAATGGCCGACAACGGGCGCGATGTTCACCGCGGGTTTCTCCGATACCTACCGGCTGTGCCATCCCAGCCCGGTACGCTCGCCCGGCTGTACGTGGTCGACGAGGACCTGCGCGGACGATCCCGGTGATCACCACGACCGGATCGACTTCGTGATGGTGCGGGGCAAGGGCGTCACGGTCACCACCTCGGAGGTTGTCGGAGAACAGCCGGGACCGGCAGACATCGTCGTTTCTCCCTACCCCTCCGATCACCGGGCGGTCGTCACCACGGTTCACCTTTCGGCTTCGTGATCGTGTCTCTCATGTTTTCGATTCGACCGGCGACGACCGATGAGATCGGCAGGGTTCTGCGTGTACCGGGTGCACGTTGCGGGTAGATAGGGGTCGGGCATCGTGTTCGTCTGCGGTTGGCGTTTGGCCGGATCACCGGTGGCAGTTCACGGCCGTTTCGAGGGCCCGACACACGTCGTTCCACTTGCCGACCGACAGCGTTGCGATGAACTCCACGAGGGCAAAGCGGCTAATGAGTTCGGGAGTATCGAGTGTCAGTACGCAGGCTCGGGGGAGCCCGTCTTCTTTCCCGAGATGAACTTCTGAGGGAAGGCCGCGGACGTTCGTGGTGGCCGGTGCCACGAGGATCCGGGGGAGACGTGTCACGGCTTCCGGGCGGGTGAGCACGAGGGCGGGCCGTCGGCCAACGTCATCGAATTCTGTCCACCAGATTTCGCTCCAGCCGGGTATCTGGTTCACCACCCACCCTCGTCTGCGCTCGCCGGTGTCGCGTTCGCCCGGACACGGCTTCTTGCGGCTGAGGTGTGCCACGCGTCGAGCGATCCCCACTCGTCGGTACCAAATGTCCGTTCAGGATACGCACGCGCGTATGCGGCGGCGACGGATTCGTCTATGCACGGTTGCAACGAACTGTCTACGACAGACCGTACGACGCTGGCGCGTGAAACCCCGAGTCGGGCCGCTTCGGCGTCGAGGCGACGGATCTGCTCCTCGCTGAACTGCACCAT
>JANMZO010000190.1:0-3789 GCA_031383405.1 Acidimicrobiia bacterium
TGACCGCAAAAAACTATAAGGACCCCAGCCCAGAGGACGTCCGTACGACGGTGACCCGAAAGTCCGACCGCGAACTGATCGTCACGCGCACCTTCAACGCTCCCGCGCGCATCGTGTTTCAGGCATGGTCCAGCCCGGAGCGCTTCCAACGCTGGTGGATACCAAAGGCGACGGGCATGACCATCGTCGCCTGCGAGATGGATGTCCGCACCGGTGGCAGCTACCGGCTCGAGATCACGCCCCCGGGGTCTGATCAGCCCGTGGCATTCTTCGGCAACTACCTCGAAGTCGTCCGCGACGCACGCATCGTGTGGACCAACGAGGAAGGAGGCGGCGGTGCCGTCACCACGGTGACGTTCGAAGAGAAGAACGGCAAAACGCAACTCACTCTGACCGAGCACTACCCAACAAGCCAAGCGCTCGAAGACGCTGTCGCAGGCTCCGCCGCCGCCCTACCGGAACAGTTCGGACAACTGGACGAGCTTCTCGTCACCCTCGCGCCATGACCCGTGCACCGCGCCGGAACGTGTTCTCCACTCGCGTGTGATCTGGGAGGCCGCCGCGCGAACTGCAGCGCTATCCCGGATACTGCACCTCAAGGTCTACAAGGGCACTCCATCCGATAGCGGTCCCTATGTGCGCTTATTTTTTGTTGCGCACGGACCGGAGATATTCAGGGTCGCGTGGCCGGCCATTTGTCGTCGCGAGAGACTCCCGCGGAGAGGGTGATCTATGCCGCGGGGGTCGCGCCGGGTTGTGGAGGGTAGCGATCGAGCCAACCGAAAACTGTTTGGAGCGTGGCCCCCAGCGCCAGCAACCGTTCGTCGTCACCGTGCCGGCCAACAAGCTGCACGCCCACGGGCAACCCGGCGGAAGTTGTCGAGATCGGAAGCACGAGGGATGGCTGGCCGGTAAAACTGAAAGGGGCACAGAACATCCCGGTCTTCATCGATGCCGCCGGATCGCCCAGCTTCCAGGCTGGTTCGAGCATGACGGGTGTGACGAGCAGGTCAAAACCGCTGTCCCACCAGTCCGCAACGCCGGACATGGCTGTGGCCACGCTGTCGTACGCGGCAGCGAGGTCGCTGGCGTTGATGTGCCGACCTGCTTCGGCGAGGTCGAGCAGCTTGTCACTCAGGTCACCCGGTTGGCATGGGCGTCCTAGGCGTTCGGACACCCACGACACCTGTTCGAGTCGGACCGCCGGGCCGATGGTCTCCATCGCTGACCAGAACGGGGCGAACAGCGTGTTGAACGCTGGAGGGTAAGCGGTCTCGACCTGATGGCCGAGCAGCGTCATGGCGTCACCCAGCGCGCGGACCGCGTGTGCGCACTCCGCTGCGACCGGTAACCCGATGATCGGATCGTGATCGAGCAACCCGACTCGTAACCGCCGCGAAGCTGGAAAGGATGACGATTCGTCGCGAGCGAGCAGCGGGAAGAGGGCAACGAGATCGTTCACGTCACGGGCCAGCGCGAACTGTGTCCACGCGTGAAGTGGATCGCTCTGGCCCATAGGTGGCGAGATCGGGATTCGTCCACGTGACGGTTTCAACGTGACGACGCCGCAGTGCGAGGCAGGGAAACGTAACGATCCGGTCGCGTCGCTGCCATGGGCGATCGGGACCAGGCCTGCGGCGACAGCCGCAGCTGATCCGCCGCTCGAGCCTCCCGCTGTTCGATCAAGTGCCCACGGGTTGCGCGTCGGGGCGAAACCGACTGGTTCGGTCGTCGATGACGCGGACAGCTCAGGACACGCACTCTTTCCAACCATCACGAATCCAAGACGCTCCAACCGATCGGCCAGTTCGGTGGTCATCGAAGATCGGTGTCCGGAGCGAGCGAGACCTCGGGTGCCGACCCAGTGCGGTGTTCCGACCAGTTCCTCGCCAGCGTCCTTCAACAACATCGGCACCCCACCGAACAAGCCGCGAGACCCGTCTCTCGTTCCAACCGTCGCCGACGACCGCGCCCGATCAACGAGTGGGATCACGACCGCACCGAGGGCCGGATCGAGGACCTCGATCCGCGCAATCGTCGCTTCCACGACTTCGGCCGCGCCAACCAACCCCGACCGAATCGCCGCCGCAGTGTCCAACGCGGACCACCAACGAATATCTTCAACCATCGACTTGCGCTCTCAGCAGCCTCACGCCCGCGATTGTCCCACAAAGGCCAGGACGCATACCGCCCGACCACTCATAACGGCTTCCCTTACGAGCGGGCTCGCCGGTGGCCTGGAAGCCGAAGACACCGCTGGATCCCCTGCCCTCCGTGTCGCTGGATGGGAGCGGATCGTCGGCGCCGACACGCCCTGCAGGTGTCGCGCGTGCGGAGTGAGTTCCGGCCGGCCGGTCGAGTTCTGTTGAGTGACCGGGAAGGGGGTCGCCCGAGAAAAGGGCCAGGTGTGACGGCAGCCTTGGGCCTCACGTGATCAGTTCGAACGTTGCCGCTAGAGGGACTCCCAACCGGATGCCCCGCCACCACCCCCGCCACGTCGGTGCCGGTAGACGCTCGATAACGCGAGCACCGTAGCCCGACCGCCAACAGCGACAACGCACTGCAATCCGGCCCAACCGGTGTGTTCGCTTCAGGATGGTCTTCGAACAACGACCCCCGGCAGGTCGTCGAAGCCAAGGTCCGAGGTCACGACTGCGCGACCGGTGCACACGGCGGTCGCGGCGATGATCAGATCGTGCGCGCCACGCGGCCGCCCAGCCTTGCGGATCGCAACAAGGAGACTGGTGTGGGTGCGTGCGACGTCGAGGTCGTACGCGATGACTGGAAGAGTCGCGACGATGTCGTCAAGGAAGGCCTTGCGGGCTTGTCGCCGCTTTCCGGTAGCGACCTCGACGCCCACACCGAGCTCGGCAATCGTGATCGCGGCGACAGCGGGCTCGTCGTCATCCGCGATCAACGAGTCGAGGTCGAACGATGATCTTTCGGCGTCGATCAGGATGTTGGTGTCGAGCAGAAGGAGCGTCAGAATCGCTCCTCCGTCGTCAGGAGGTCACGCGCGCCGTGGACATCAGCGATCCACGACGGATCAGGCCTGTGGCGGCGCAGGAGCGCCTTCGCTTCTGCGCCTGTCGTGGAGTCAGCGGGTTCGAGCTGAGCAATGACACGCCCGCGACGCACGATGCGGTAGCGCTCGCGCCGATGCTCCACACCGTCGAGCAGGTCTGCGAAGCGTCTCGACGCTTCTGTCGCGGTCACGTCGGCCATGCTGTCAGATTATCAGATACCGGAGCCAACCGACGCAGCCGGCATTGCTCGCGCCTGCGCACTACTCCGGCCAATACGAGCGGCCTCGGCGCGCGGCGCTACGACTGCTCGACTGCTCGACCGTCGGCGAAGTTGTCGGGGAGATCCGAGCGGTCGCACACCTCGCACCTCCGCGACGATCGAACGTTATGGGGCGCGAACCCGCTGGTCGAGCGCCGCATATCGCGTCCGGTTCGGGGTTTTCAGCGCAAGCAAAGCGGGAGTCCCAAATCAACCGGGCGACGACTCATCGGGGAATGCGATGGCCCGGAGTTCCTCGTAACGGGGCCAGCCCAGGGCGAGAAGTTCGGGGTGGGTGAGGATCCAGAAGTCACCGTTGCGGATCGCGGCCAGAGTCATATCTGCGACGACCGAGGCGTCGAGGACTACCGGGGGAACCTGTGTCGGCAGCAACCACTTCGCCCTCGGTTTCCCTGGCTCGGGCTTCGCGAGTGATGCCGGACGGTTCCGTTCGTCGTTTGCGAGGTTCGTCCGAACGAGCCCGGGGCAAAGAACGCTGACCCC
>JANMZO010000191.1:0-2968 GCA_031383405.1 Acidimicrobiia bacterium
GGGGTCAGCGTTCTTTGCCCCGGGCTCGTTCGGACGAACCTCGCAAACGACGAACGGAACCGTCCGGCATCACTCGCGAAGCCCGAGCCAGGGAAACCGAGGGCGAAGTGGTTGCTGCCGACACAGGTTCCCCCGGTAGTCATTGCCGTCCGATGGTGCAGTGCGGATGATCCGTTGTTGATCGCTTATCGAAAGGCACAGCCCGAGGCGGACGCAAAGCTCTTGGAGGCGCCGTTCTATGTCATCGGGGCGCGGGGCCATGGTTGCCCATGCTCTCACCGACCCACCCTCGAAACCAGGCAGGGCGCGATGCCACGGACCGAAGAACTCTCGCGTCGCTCTTGGCGGCGAATCACTCCGACACGGCGGGTAGCCAAACCGCTCGCGCTCGGGCCGGAGTCGTGCGGTTCATCCCGAGACCGATGTCGGAATACTTGGCGGCGTTACGGGGCGGTTCGGAGTCGTCGTTCCAGTGCGTGCCGTGAACGCCCACTTCCTCCAATCATGGCTACCGGCGACACCGCATTGCGGTGCCATCAACTTTTGCCGAGTCAGGCGCAGACCAAGCAGTGGCCCGTGCGTTGAGTCGCTTCGCCGCCGTCGGCGGCATGGTAGAAACGAGGCGTCCTGCCCGGCTGTTGCAAGCTCACAATGGAGATCGCATGCCCACCCTTAACGCGGTAGAGGTCGTTGAAGCCTTCTGGGCCGAAGTTTGGCAACCGCCGCAGAACCCGGACGCGGTCGATGACTTCGTGTCGGAAGACTTCATCATCACGTCGGGCGGCGTCGATATTGTGTCGCGTGCAGCCTTCAAGGCCTGGATCATCGCTTTTCAGCGCACGATCAGCGGACTCGAGTTCGACATCATCGAGAGCTTCCAGAACGCGGACGGCAGCCGCGTTGCCTCGCGCTTTCGCATGCATGGCCGCAACAACGGCTTCCTCGGCACTTCGCCAGATCAGCGCCCCTTTGCGTTCACTGGCACTTCGGTATGGGCAGTTCGCGCGGATGGCAAGCTGCTGCACAACTGGGTGGAGCGAAGTGCTTGGGAGGCCCACCAAAGCCTGACGGGGAGCGCTACGCCCTGAGGCGCCTTTCCAGCGTGCTGCGCTACGCGGTGTGACGAGTACGAAGCCGCCCGATATCGCTCACATCCAAGGCGGACTCGGCTGCTCGATAACCGGCTAAGTACGGCGGGTGCTCGGCGAGTTGGCATCGGCAGGAGACAGCACCGCAGGCCAATTGGCGAGCGTTATGAAGGAACCAACGGCTCGTCGCCCGCCAGAAGAAGGTGTTCCATGAGTATCGAGCCGAAGATTCAGGCCCAACGAGGCTGACGTTCGCTGTCGTCGTTTCACCATCGACCTGCCAGCATCATATGTGGACTTAGATTTTGCTCGGGAAGTCAACATCAGACGCAACGCTGAATTTTCCCACTGCTCCCGTCAGTGGAGCTTGGCCAGGCTTCACTCCAAGCCATCGAGCCCGGCTCCACACGCCCGGATGAACACCTGGTCCCGCGTATAGAGCTCCTGCTGGATGCGACCCCGCCGGTCACGATGACGGCCGGGCTCCCTGAGCCGAGGAATGAACCGACCCGGCCCGACAATCTCGACAGCATCGGGGTGTCGGCGAGCGAAATCGTCGCGACGGTTGGCTGCCACCGAGATCGCCCGATCGTCACCGGGGACGGTCGAAGCCGACCTGCACCTGCGCCCGGTACACCGGTGACAGAGCTATCCACCCTGGGCACCGCAAATGAAGCGACAGCGACGCTCGCAACCTGGGCATAGCCACAGGCGAAGTGAACCGCCGAAGTTCCGATCGACTCAGACCTCTGCGACGCTCCAAGGAGGATCGTTGCGGGCCCATGCATCACGCCGGTAGTACGACTGTTGAAGCACACCCACCACGTAGCCCTCGTCGGGCTCTGTGCGGTCTCTGGATCTGTCGTAACCAGTCATAGCGAGGCTTCTGCCGTACGGCGATCGTGCGGGCCGTGGCCGAGTGTAGAGCGCTCAAATGGGTAGCGTGACCGAGGGGTGGTGATGTGACAACGGGGTTAGGTGAGCCCGTTGTCGCCAAGTCCCTAAGTGCGCTTAGCTAGTATGACAATCGATCCCGGTAAAGCTACCCGGACTCCTTCCGATCAGCATTCGAGCACGTTTTTGATCCGTTGGGCTGAGGCGACAACGCTCGACACCTGCGCTTCGGTGAGCTTGCCTGCCTTGTTCTTGACCGCCTCGTCAATCACCTTCTGGAGACCAGCACACGCAGGCTTCCCCTTCGCCAGGTCGTCCTGAACCTTCGCTAACTTGGCCGACAAACTGCTCCCCGGCCCGATCCCGGTCACAAACAAGGCCAGGTCATTGAGCTGAGCTACAGCGCCACGAACCGTCACCGTGAACGTGGGGGTGGTCTCCCATACGTGATTGACACGTGCCGGCTGTTGTGACGTCAATTTCTCACGCCACGCCGATCGTCGCGCACGACCGAGTAGTTCCGGGGCCAGGCGCCGCTGGCCGCGCCCCATTCGGTTCAGGGCGTGATGACGACTTTGCCGACCGCAGTGCGGTCCATCAGCGAACGGAGCGCATCGCCCGCCCGCTCGAGCGGATAGCGCGCCGACACGTGGGGTCGGAGCTCACCGGACGAGACCAGTCGGATCAGCTCGTCGCTGATCTTGGCATTCAGTTCCGGTTGGCGTGCGGTCATCGCTCCGTAGAAGACACCGACGATCTGGCAGCCCTTGAGCAGCGTCAAGTTGAGCGGGATCGACGGGATGCCGCCGGTGAACCCGATCACGAGGAACCGGCCGTCCCAACCAATCGCCCGCAACGCCTGCTCGGCCTTGTCGCCGCCCACCGCGTCGTATACGACGTCGACGCCTAGACCGTTCGTCAGCTCTTTGGCGCGTTCCTTCAGGTTCTCGGTCGCGTAGTTGATGGTCTCGTCGGCGCCTCGGGCG
>JANMZO010000260.1:0-25238 GCA_031383405.1 Acidimicrobiia bacterium
GCCGAAATCGTTGAGGGTCGCGAACTTCTCTGGAACCTGACTTTGCGCGAACTCCGGTCGAAGTACAAGCGATCGGCGCTCGGTTGGTTCTGGTCGATGCTGAACCCTCTCAGCAGCGTCGCGATTTACGCAATCGTGTTCGGCGTCCTTTTCAAGATGAAGGCGAGTCCGGGTAATCCGAGCCGGTTCGACAATTTTGCCCTCTACCTTTCGTGCGCACTGCTGCCGTGGAACTACCTCACGAACAGTCTCGGATCGTCGACGGGTGCGGTCGTCAACAACTCGAACCTGTTGAAGAAGGTGTACTTTCCCCGCGAGTACGTCGTTGTCGCCACGGTTCTCTCAATGGTCGTTTCGTTCCTCATCGAGCTCACGGTATTGATGTTTGTGTTTCTCGCATTCGGACAGTTCGTGTTTCAGTGGATCCCGATCGTGTTGTTGCTCGTGTTTGTCCAAACGCTTCTCGTAATGGGCTACTCACTGTTTCTGGGCGCGCTCAACGTCTACTTCCGGGATATGCAACATCTCATAAGCATTGTGTTGCAGGTGTGGTTTTATCTGACTCCTGTCGTGTACGTGATGGACCGGTACATCAAGAAGTCGGAGACGATTGCGGGTGTCAGCATTCCTGTCCGGCAGATCTATCTGTTCAACCCAATGGTTCACGTCGTGACCGCGTACCGGAACGTTCTTTACGACGGCCGTATGCCCGGGCTCATGTCGATGGCCTATCTCGTTCTGTGCAGCGTTGTTGTGCTCGGGCTCGGTTGGGCTTTCTTCCGGAAGGTCGAAGGTCGTATGGTGGAAGAACTGTGACTCCGCCCGGCACGCCCCGCCTTTTGCGCGTTGGTGACCGTTGTTCAGCCGACCGAGAACCAACCGGGCCCCCGATGCACGGTAGGGTATGGGTTCACTACCGAATCCGGTGCGCGCGAACTTCCCCGGTCACCGCGTCTTATACGCCCACGGAGGTCTCATGAAATCGACGTTGAACTGCCGCGACACACGAAGAGCGGCGGCCGTTGTGGCCCTCAGCGCCCTTCTCGGTACGCTGATTGCCACCAACTCACCGATTAGTTCGGCGGCCTCCGGCAGTCCGAAGGCCACCACCAAACCGGCGTCTGGGTCTTCGCCGAAAGCCTCGACCAAGAACTCGACCAAGAACTCGACCAAGAAGGTCATTTCCATGCGGGTCCCTAACGGGAAACCGATCAATCCGGCAACGGTGTTCCAACCAGAACCTGCGTCGAGCGATCCAGCGATGCCATCGGCCGCATCGCCCGCAGCGGCCTTCGATGCGGTAGCGAAGGCGTCGCCATATTTTGCCATCGCGTTCATTGGAACCGATGCCCGTCCCAACGAGAAGATGGACCGCACCCGGGCCGACACCGTCCAGATTTTCACCTACAACAAGTCCAAGAACCGCGGCACGCTCTTTTCGATTCCGCGCGACACGTTGGTGTCGATCCCCGGACGATCCAAGCCCGCCAAGATCAACTCGGCCCTGTCCAACGGCAACCCCGAAATCCTGCTCAACACCATCCGTCTGACCACCGGGATCAACGTCAACAGCTATGTGCTCACCGGGTTTGCCGGCTTTTCGAACATGGTCGATCAACTCACCGGCATCAGCGTGCTTGTCGATCCGGCCATCAACGACAAGTCGTCGGGCGCGCAATTTCAGAAGGGTTGGTTTCTGTTCAACGGCGACGCCGCCCTTGCGTATTCGCGGGCCCGCAAAACGCTCCCTCGAGGCGACTTCTCCCGCGCGTTCAATCAGTACCGCGTGCTCTACTACACACTGTTGAAGCTCCGGACCGAGACCTCGACGATCGCCGACCTGCAGACCTGGATCAAGATCCTCCGGGCCAATTCGGTGTCGAACCTGGAAACGAAGGACTACCTGTATCTCGCGCAGATTGCCCGGAATATCGACCCGATCACCCAACTCGACTTCCAGGTCACCCCGACGAAGACCAAGAAGGGTACGTCTGACGAGGTACTGGGGAAGGAAGCCTTCGCCTTCTTCAAAGATGTTGCCGCCGACGGAGTGCGGGGCTGACCCGCCTGCGACCTTAACTTAACGGCTAGCGTATTCGGTCGGTGAACCGTCCCGCGCACAACTCTCAACCTTCGGAGTTCTCCGACGCTGCACCGATGGGGACCTCAAAGGTCGTTCGTAGACTCGCCGCACCCATCGCGTTTGTCGGTCTGATCGTCGCCCAACTCCTTCGCAACACGTCGGTTCTCGATCGGGTTTGGGCGGAAGACGGCGCAGTATTCGGCCGCCAGGCCTTCGAGAACCACCTTTGGCAACAGGTGGGTCGGGGTTACGCCGGCTACCTGGTCGCCCCGGAGCGCATGCTGGCCGCTCCGATCGTAAGCGTGGTTCCTCCTTCCTTGTGGGGGCGTTGGTTCGCTCTTTCTGCCATGGCGGTGGCGGCTTTTTCCGCACTCGCGGTGTACCGCTTGAGTGGTGGGATCCTCCGGGCCCGGTCGACGCGGGGGGCGTTGGCTCTGCTTGTGGCTGTCGGTCCGAAGATGCGGGGGGAGTGGCCGGCGATTGCCAATGTGGGATGGCCGCTGCTCGTCGCGATGTTTTGGGTGATCATAAGTGTACGTAGTGATACGCTTTCCACGGTTGTTCGTTGTGTGATCGCCGGTCTGGCGATCACTGCGAGCGGCCTGGCGTTGGTGTTTGCTCCGTTGGCTCTGGTTGTCCTCGGCGCTCGCGATGTTCCGGTTCTCAAGAAGTTTTTCGACCGGCCGTCCATGGTGCATGAACGCGAGCGACAACGGCTCAAACGGGCTGACCGGCACCTCGGTTTCGTGATCCTCGTCTCGGCCGCTCTCCAGATCATCGGGTTCGCCACAGCCGTCGCCGGTCCGAAGTCGTTCCGGTCGACCCCTATCGATATCGCCCGACTCGTGATGGTCCGAGTGTTCGGGTCGGTGCTCGTGGGCGAGCGGTTCGTCGACGACGCGTGGAAGAACTGGGGAATGGCGTTCGCCGTAGTTGCGGTAGCCGTCATAGGAATGGGTCTGGTGTTCGGTGTGCGTCGGGCTTCGGTCTCGACCCGTTCGCTCGTTTTCGCGGCGATCGTCTACGCCGTGGCCATCGGTGTTGCGTCGCTACGGACCCGAGGAACCGAACCTTTCGCCCTTCAGCCGGGACGGTTCAGCTTCGACGCCGAAAGGTATTTCATCATTCCGGCATTTCTGGTCGCCAGCGCGATAGCGATCGTCATCGACCGGCGGTTCGAGCACCCCGGTCACGTCGCAGAATCCGCGGTCGCAGCAGAATTAGGCCCGGAGAATGAAGCGCTGGGCCATTCGCTTTCGCCCTCTGCTGGCCCTTCTGCTGGCCCTTCTGCTGGCTTCTCTGCTGGCCCATCGGCGGTGTTCACGGTGTTCGTCGTCGTCGTGCTGGTGGCCACGGGATTCACGCAGAGGAACGCTGAAGAACCCTCCGAGCCCTGGTCGGTGGCGCTACGCGCCGCCAGGTCAGCCTGTCGCAACGATCGCGCACTGCGGCAGGTCGATATCCCGATTGCGCCGGCGGGAATATTCCGATTGACCGTTCCCTGCCCGCGTTTGCGATAACAATTCGTCCGTGATGCTTTCGAACCTCGGCGGGGCTTTGCTACCCCAGGGCAGCGCCCGACGCGCGGCGGCGGGCAAACTGGCCCGGGCCGTGGGTATTTCCGTTCCGAGTCCGTTGCCGCCCGGTCATACGCATTATCAGTATTGGATCGAGAACGTCGAGCCCTACATGTTCGGCCCGTCGTTGGCCCCGACCGCGCAGTCCTTCGACCCGCAATTACCTACGTTCAGTATCGTCGTCAGTGTCTACGACGGAACGCTCGAACGGTACCTCTTCCCGCTGGTCACGAGCATCACGAACCAGACGTACGCACACTGGGAACTGGTCATCGCCGATGCCACACAGCAGGCCGATAAGCAGTCTATGGTCGCCCGGTACGCAGCTGCCGATCCCCGGATCCGCTTGGTGCGGGTGCCTACCAACGAGGGTATCTCCGGCAACACGAACCACGCAGTATCGGCGGCTACTGGCACGTTCGTGGTGTTCGCCGACCACGACGACACGCTCTCACCCCACGCGCTCAACGAGTTTGCGCTGGTGTTGCGTCGACAACCTGATGCCGTGTTGATCTACAGCGACGAAGACAAACTGTCCGACGACGGCGACCGCCGTCTCACGCCACACTTCAAAGCTGACTGGTCGCCCGACCTGCTTCACAACGTCAACTACATAACCCATCTGACGGCGATCCGAAACGATGTCCTCGCAGAAGTCGGCCCGTTGCGCTCCGAGTGCGATGGCGCCCAGGACTATGATCTGCTTCTGCGTCTGGTTGCCCATCTGGGCGTTCCCGGACCGGGCGACAAACGAATCGCCCACGTTCCGAAGGTGCTCTACCACTGGAGACTCGCTGAAACGTCAACGGCCGCCAACTTCTCGGTGAAGGCTGAGGCGCTGGATGCGGGTGTGCGGGCCCTCACTGAACACTTCCGATCGACGGGCCGTGAGGCATCGGTCGAGGCCATCGCCAACCGCCCGGGCTTCTACCGGGTCCGACACCATGTACCGGTCGATGCCCGCGTCGCCCTTGTTCTTCTCGGTATCGCCGATGCCTCGGCTGCCCGGGCGCGACTCGATCGCATCCTGCGCCGCACCGACGTGACCCGGTTCAGCCGCATCGTGACCGACGCCGATCTCGGAGACGGTGACATCCCGGTGGAACGCATTGAAACGACAGGTGACCTGATCGACTGCTTCGAATGGCGTTCACAGTCGAGTAGCGAAACCGCGGTGATGATCCTCACCGGCAATGCCACCCCCGAAGTCGTTGACTGGTGCGATGACCTTCTCGGCGCTCTTCTGCAATCCCACGTCTTTGCCGTTTCGCCCCGTGTGGTGTCGCCGGGTGGACAGATCGTCGATTCCGGACTCGTGGATGTGGAGGGTCAACTGGTCCCACTCGTGCTCGGAACGAAGTCTTCCGACTCCGTGTTTGGAAGCTTTGAGTGGGTCCGCGATGTCGATTCCCTGAGCGGCCGTGCCGTTATGTGCCGGGCGGATGATCTGGCGGCACTACTTCGCACGGAGGTGTCCCCCACTCTCCACGCCCCACTATCGCCGGCCTCGATTCGCGATGCTGCCGTCCGTAAGAGCATGGTGAACCTTGTTTGGAGTCACACGACCTTCACCGTGACCGGCTCCACCGATCCAGCCACACGGTTCGGCAATCCGCAGATGGAACGCCTCGGGGGCACGATTATTCCGACCCGAGGGTTTGACGCCACGTTCGGCCCGAATGGCGGCTCAGCATGGTGAGCACGAAATGGTGAGCACGAAATGGTGAGCATCGCGGTTCCACATAGAGCCAAGGTCGTGAGCGTTGTCGTTTGTTGGAACAACGTTGACCTCCTACCCGAGTGTATCGAGAGCCTCAAGTCCCAAACCTACAGGGACCATTCGATCGTCGTGGTCGACAATGACTCGGACGACGACTCGGTGAAGTATCTGGCCAGCGTTCATCCCGACGTCACCGTGATCCCGCTTGACTGGAACTCCGGCTTCGCTCACGCGAACAACGTCGGCATTCGAAAGGCGTTCGAGGACCTCGACGTCGGGTTTGTTGCGTTCGTCAACTCCGATGCCCGGCTGTCGCAAAACTGGGTTGAAACAATCGTATGCGCGGCCCGACTGCGCCCGAGGGCGGCCTCGTTCCAGAGCCTCACGCTCGACTACTGGAACCACGCGATCATCGACAGCCACCACATCTATGTTGCCCGGACTCTTCAGGCGACGCAGGCGGGTAACCGCCTGCGTCACGTGCGCGAGTATCCGACGGAACGGGTCTTCGGAGTCAATGCAGCGGCGGCGATCTACACGCGGGCGTTTCTGGAAACTCAGCCGTTCGACGACGTGTTCGATGAGCAAATGGGTATGTACCTTGAAGATGTTGACCTTGCGGCCCGGGCTTTCGTGATGGAATGGGAGAGCTGGTTCATCGGTGGTACGTACGCTTACCATATGGGTTCGGCCAGTTCGCAGAAGAGGGCGAGCGGGTTCTCCATCTACATGACCTACCGCAACCAGCCGGGAATGGTCCTCGCAAATTTTCCGGCCAGGATCGTGAGGCGAGCTCTGATTTCGGGTATCCGGGCCGACCTCAACACCATGGCCCATCTCCGACGTTCCGGGCAACGCGACCTTCTGTCAAGCCTGCTGAGAGGCCGACTTGTCGGCCTGTGGCGAATGCGGAAGTTCATGGCCAAACGCAGGCTCATGAAGGAACACTGCACCGTTGATCCCGACGTACTCTGGACGATGATGCGAGCAGGAAGGTTGGCCGACTGATGGCTGCGAAGAAACCCACAGCCCTGACGAAGCCGAGAGCGGATCCGCCGGCGGTGACCCGGGTCGAGTCGCCGGTAGACCGTTCGATCACGTCGAGTGCTTCGAGGTCGCGAGCCGATACAAAGAAGGTAGCGGTCGAGGTCAACCACCTGTCGAAGAAGTTCCGCATCTACCATGAGCGGAACGACAGTCTGAAGGCCTCGGTGCTGCGGGGCCGACGGGCCAAGTACGAGGAGTTTCTCGCCGTCAACGACGTCGACTTGGAGATCTATCAGGGCGAAACGTTTGGACTCATCGGCCAGAACGGAAGCGGCAAATCTACGCTGTTGAAGTGCTTGGCGCGGATCTTAAACCCCGATATCGGCTCGGTGAAGGTGCACGGAAAAGTTAGCGCCCTTCTCGAATTGGGAGCCGGATTCCACCATGAGTTGTCCGGTCGGGAGAATGTCTACCTCAACGGTTCCATTCTCGGACTCACGCGGCGCCAGATCGACGCCCGGTTCGATTCGATTGTCGAGTTCGCCGGACTCGAACGGTTCATCGATACGCCGGTGAAGAACTATTCCTCGGGAATGTATGTACGCCTAGGGTTTAGCGTCGCCATCAATGTCGATCCCGATGTCCTACTCGTCGACGAGGTGCTGGCCGTTGGCGACGAGGAGTTCCAGCGTCGATGTGCCGAGAAGTTCGTGGAGTTACAGGACAACGGCAAGACGATCATCGTCGTTTCTCACGGGATAGGTCAACTGCGCTCGATGTGTGACCGGTTGGGGTGGATGCAGGCCGGGAAACTCAAGGCCATCGGCGAAACCCGCGAGGTGGCCGACGCATACATAGGGACTGTGCACGTGTCGCGCCTGCCCGGACACGATGGCGTCGCCACCCGCTGGGGGAGCGGTGAAGCGGAGATTCTCTCCGTCGAGGTTCTCGACTCGGCGGGCCGCGCCGTGGAAAGCGTTCGCACCGGCGACGACTGCAAATTCCGAGTCCGGTACCGCGTCAACGCGGACCCTATTCGTCGCACCTGCGTAGGCTTCGGACTCCGTCGAATCGATGGCGTACACATCAGTGGCGAGAACAACCGCGAGTCGAGGCAGATCATGGACGTGATCGAAGGTGAAGGTTACGTCGACTACTCGATCAAGCGTCTGCCGCTTCTGGTTGGCACCTACGACCTGTCGTTCGCGATTCAGAATGAACCCTGCACCCACACGTATGACTGGTGGCAGGACGGTTGCCGTTTCGACGTCGCGCCGGCGGTGGTCTACGAGACCGAGGGCGTGCTGAGTTTCTTCGGAGCGTGGAGCCACGGCGTCAGCGCAGTCGCGGAACGCCGGTCCGGAGCTACGCCTCGTTGATCCGGTCGGACCGCCGTAGCCCCGTTCGTCCGATCCCGTTAGCCCCGTTAGCCCTTCGCGTGTCTCGGTGACTTCGGGGCCAAGAATTCCTGCGCTATGAACGCCGTCCCGTCCGCTGCGTGGCGAACGCACACCCCGACGTACAAAAACTCGGGATTGACGAGGTTTCGGTAGTGCGACGAACTGCGGACAAGCGCGCTGTGAATCGTGTAGACGTCGGGACCGGTTCCTACGTTCTCGCCGGCCAGCACCCAACCGCGACCTACGCGACCGGTGAAAAGTTGGCGGTCGTAGATGAACGGGCTGTGCTCAAGGGTATTCAGTTCCACGAGCGTGTCCGCCCAGTCACAGGCCAACTGCGTCAAGTCGTCGCGCACGGCGAGGCTGTCTGCCCCGAGCGATGAGCGTAGCCGGTTGGCAAGAACGACCATGGTCTGGGCCTCGGCGGCGGTTCGCGGATTGGCCTGCGCGGATGGGGGCGAAGCCGACGAAGCCTGAGTCATCACTCCGGCACTGATGACTGTGGCGGTAATGCCTACCAGGGCTGTGAGTGCACCCCGTATCCGGGAACGTCGGTGGGTCAGCCGACCAGCCGTTGACGGTTGACCGCTGCCGGTTGTCGCGCGGTAATCGGGCCGGGGTCGACCACTGGGCATGCAGCGACTATAGGCAATTTGACTCATTTTTCAAACGCAGAGAGTCGCCGATCCGGACCGTTGGGGCTATTCCCTAAGCCTCAAGCCTGCCGCGGGATGCGTTGCCGCATGGTCGGTTGTTGGTTTGCGGGCCTCGGCGAAGGCCCGGGCGCCAGCGCGATCGATCGGTTGGTAGCGGACCGCGTCAAAGAACGTTCTCTCACCCTCGCCGAACGACAGAATGGCCGCGTGCGACCGCCGTCGCTGACTCTGCAGGCGGTGCCGACGGCGAAGCAGGCCCGGAAGTCGCCACGCCACGCCACCGACCGCCCGCAGGCCGGGGAGTGGATAGTGACCCTTCAACGATCCGAGGATCAACCCGAGCATCCGCCGCCCGATGATCCCGAACGCGTTGAGGCCGGGCACGCACACGACGACCGCAATGAGGAGGTTGCGTTCGGTGAGGCGGAACTTGAAGTCGTAAGGCCGGTCGCGCGTCGACGACGACATCACGTGGGTGACCCTGGCCTCGGGGACGGTGACCGAATCAAATCCCAGGATCTGCGCACGCCAATTCCACTCAACGTCTTCGTAGTAGAGGAAGAGCGATTCGTCGAGTGCCCCGACCTGATCGGAACCGAAGGCCGACCGCCGGATGAGCGCTGCGCCGAAGCAGGGCCCAAAGCAGGCAGTCGGGGTGTCGTACTGGCCCAGGTCGGGTTGCCCGAGGCCGATATTGAACGCCTCTCCCTTGGCATTGATTGCGTTCGCGACGGCATCGATCACGAACTCACCGTCGGCGTCGGCATCGCCGGCGGTCGACCGGCTCAGAAGCATCTTGGGCGCGGCCGACACGGTCGAGAGCGGAGCGTTCAGCAGGGCCTCACCACAGCGTCGAATCGCATCCGGCTCGACTTCGGCATCGGGATTGAGAAGGAAGACCATCGAAACTCGGGTGTCCAGGAACTCGACACCGCGGTTGATCCCGCCGGCGAAGCCGAAGTTTCTAGCGAGCGGGACGAACCGGAGCGGAGCCCCGGACTGGGCCGCCAACCGTTCCGTGAGTGCTTTCGTCTTCGCACGTAGAGACGGAGAATCGTTATCAACCACCACGACGTCGATCAGGGCCGTCTGTGGCTCCCCGGCCGGCTGCGACTCCCAGGTTGCCACGATCGAACCCAGGCAACGCTCGAGAAGCTCCGCGTCGGCTTCGTACGTGAGTACGACCACCCCGATCCCACCGATCGTTCCCGGGTCTTTGTGCTCGCGCATCGCACAGACCCTACCGGGCCATCCCGTATTGTCGATGGGATGACTGCGCCACGTTCGTCCGGACCCGTGGGTCCGGCCGGAGGGTCACCTCCGACGGCGGCGTCGGCGAGGAACGGGAGTCGTCTGTCTGGTCCCCTGGAACAACCCGGGTCGCGGCTGAGAGTGGCTGTCGATGTGACCCCGCTTGCCGGTCCCCGCACCGGAGTCGGCAATCTTGTCGCGGGATTCATCGAAGCACTTCGGGTCGAGGTCGGTCTCGATCTCGTGTTTTACGCAGCCACGGTGCGCGGGAGAGCCGAGATCGCTGCGGAACTCGACGCCCGGATACCACCGTTGCCGGCCCGTCTGCTGAGAGCGTTGTGGCTCCGATGCGACTGGCCGGCGGTGGACCTGTGGGCCGGTCGGGTCGACGTCGTGCACGGCATGAACTATGTCGTTCCACCTTCCAAGTCCGGAAGCTCTTTGGTCAGCGTCCACGATCTGACCGTCGTGCGCTATCCGGAGATGTGTACGCCCGACACCCTGCACTATCCAACACTCCTTCGGCGGGCTTTCGCCCGCGGCGCGCATGCGCATGTCGACTCGGCCTTCGTAGGCGAGGAGTTGCTTTCGTGGTCGGGCTTGAGTCGTGACCGGCTACATGTTGTCAATCCCGGGTTGCGCCCTCCGGATCCGTTTCGGCTGAGTGAACACGGTGAGGTGTGCGCTCCAACCGAAGGGCGGTTTCGTTCGTTGGCGGGCGGCCGCCCATTCATCTTGGCTCTCGGGACGGTCGAACCACGCAAGGGCTACCCGACGCTCGTACGTGCTTTTGCCGAGCTGGCAGTGGGAGAACCGGACCTGCTGCTCGTGTTCGCCGGCGGCGACGGATGGGGAGCGGTCGACCTGGGGGATCTCACGGCACGCCTTCCGATCGAGATCCGCCGACGCATCGTGCGGCTCGGCTACGTGAACGAGGCCGAGAAATTCTGGTTGCTCGGCCAGGCCCGGGTGCTGGCCTACCCGAGTGTCTACGAGGGTTTCGGGCTTCCTCCGCTCGAGGCGATGCAACGTGGGACCCCGGTTGTGAGCTCCGACGCCGGTTCGCTGCCGGAAGTTCTCGGGGATGCGGCGGTGTTCGTGTCGACCGATGACCCTTTCGGCCTGGCCGAGCAGTTGTTACGCGTGCACAGTGATTCTGATCTTCGATCGTCGATGGTTGAGGCGGGACTGAAACGCTCAGCAACCTACACATGGACGCGCGCCGGTTCCGAGATGGCCGCTGTGTACCGCACCGTCGCCGGTTCGGCGATGAAGCGATGAAGCGATGAAGCGATGAACATCACCGTTGTCGCGCAGCAGATGCGCCAACCCGTGCCAGGTGGCATCGGCACCTACGTCCGCGGGCTCGTGCAGGGTCTTCACGCGATTGACCAGCCCGGCTTCGATGTCTCGTTCCTGGCCAGCCGTGTCTCGGGAACATCCGATCCGCTCGCGACCTGGGGTCCGGTAACCAGTTCGAGATGGGGCCGTCGCGCCCTGTCGGTGCTCTGGGAGCGAGAACTCGTTCGGGCTCCACCCGATGCCGATCTTGTCCACGCGACATCGTTGTCATTTCCTTCCTTGCGCAAAGGCTCCGGAGCCAGAGCGACGATGTTTCTCCACGATGTCGCCTGGAGGACCCACCCCGAGTTCTACCCTGAACACGGCCTGGCCTTCCACGACCGGGCGCTGAACCGGGCACTTGCGTCACGTTGTGCACTGCTCGTTCCTTCCGCTTCCACCGCCGACGCGCTTTTGAAGTTGGGGGTACCGTCAGCGCGCGTGACGTTGGTCGGCGAGGGAAGCGATCACCTGCCACTGCTACCGAGAACCTCGGGCGGCGACTATCTGCTGGCCGTCTCCACGCGGGAACCACGGAAGAACCTCTCCAGGTTGATCGAGGCATATGCGCGCATACGAAATCGGCTTCCTGAAGCCTGGCCGCTGTACATCGTTGGGCCCAATGGCTGGGAGGGCCGACACGGTGAACGTGCTGTTGCCGGTGTCGAACGCGAAGGCGTGGAACTTCTCGGCCCGGTCTCCGACGAACGCCTCGCTCAGCTACTGGCCGACGCCCGCACCTTCGCGTACGTGCCACTCGTAGAGGGTTACGGGCTCCCTCCGGTGGAAGCTATGCGCGCCGGTGTCCCGGTTGTTGCCTCGAGTGTTCCGAGTGTCACTGCCGACCGTGCCTGCCTGGTCAACCCGCTTGATGTCGAGGACATCGCCCGCGGTCTTCTTCTCGCGTCGACCGACGAAGACCTGCGCTCCTCGCTCGTTCATGCGGGTCAATCATTCGCAAGTGCCCAGACCTGGAACGCCGCGGCCGAAGCGCACATCCACGTGTGGGCCGAGATGATGGAGAAGGGGCCGTCATGGTGAACCTCGACACAGACGCGTCCGGTCAGGTGAATGTCGCGATTGATGTCAGCGCGGTTCACGCCGGCTCCGGCGGAGTGCTGCGCTACGTCACTGAACTTGTCCGACACCTGCCGGCTTCGGGCGTTCATGCAACACTCATCGATCAGCGCCAACGAGCGGTTGAGGGAAGCCGCGAACTGTTCGGACTCGATGAGGCAAGGTCTGTCGCGGGCCGGGCACCGGGGCCCCGATTGTGGCGGCTCGCCTGGGAGCAGTATGCACTAGACCGCGTAGTCGGGAACCTTGACATCGAACTACTCCACTCGCCCCATTACACCATGCCGCGATGGCACCTTCCGCTAGGCCCATGGCGGACCGGTGGCAACGGGCGCGGCTCACGGAAACGCCCGGCGCACGTGGTGACCGTTCACGATTTGACGTTCTTTTCTTTGCCTAATCTCCACGCCCGGTCGAAGCGTCGGATGTTCCAGTCGTCGATCCGCTTCGCGGCACTGCATGCCGACGCGCTGATCTGTGTGAGCGACCGGACCGCGGACCAGTTGCGGCATTACGTTGACGTGAAAGCTCCGGTGGTGGTCGCTCCGCACGGAATCGACCCGAATCGGTTCCGGCCCTCGTCGGCCGACACCGAAGAGCCCGATGCCCGGGTACTCGCCCGGTATGGAATTGTGGGTCCCTACGTCCTTTGGCTCGGGGCGATCGCCCCGCACAAGAATCTGGGTACGCTGATGCAGGCGTTCAACCGGGTTGCTCCGGCCGGCCTGGGTATGGTGGTCGGGGGCAAAAGTTGGCCGGGTGCGTGGGAGTCAGTCGTTCCGCACGCTCCGGCCCTGACCAAGCGTATCGGTTTCGTTCCGGAGGACGACGTCGCCGCCCTGTTGCGCAACGCAGCTGTCTTCGCCTACCCGTCGTTTGAGGAAGGTTTTGGACTGCCCGTGCTGGAGGCGTTGGCATGCGGCACGATCGTCATTACGAGCCGAGACACCGTGATGGCCGACGTCGCCGGCTCCGAGGCGGTGCTTGTGGATCCCACACAGGTCGAAGCGGTCGCTGAAGGTCTGAGAGGCGCGCTGGAATTGAGTGGGTCCCCGGAGGCGTCAATCCGCCGAAAAGCCCGGATCGACCGGGCCGGGACCTTCACCTGGGAACGCTCGGCTCGGCTGCATCGCGACGCGTACAGTCTGGCTCTCGAGGGATCCGCATGAGCTACCGCTTCACCCGTCCGACGCTGGTGGTGTCCGGTGCCGTCACACCCGACCAACACTCAGTGCGCCCAGTGACTTCCGATCGGCCCGAAAGCCACGTGCGTCCTCGCCGCTTTCTCCATTTGCGCTTGTGTCCCGAACCCAATCCGCCGATAGGGTCTTTTGCATGCGTGCTTACCTAACAGGCGGCGACGGGTTCGTCGGAGTGTTTATGCAGGAGCTTCTACGAGCGCACAATGACGAAATCACCGCGCCGTTCATCGATCTGGCAGACAAGGACACACTCCGTCAATCCTTTGTCGACGCCCGACCGGATGTGATCTATCACCTCGCCGGGCAGGCCAGCGTTGACCTGTCGTGGGGCGATTCCTCCGAGACCTTCGCGGTCAACGCGTTGGGTACGCTCCACGTTGTCGAGGCGGCCGCGTCACTTCAGCATCAACCCCGCGTGATCGTCGTGTCATCGGGGGAGGTCTACGGTTCGGTGGCGGCGAACGAGTGTCCCGTGGCGGAAGACCGTATGCCGGCACCGCTCAACCCCTACGGTGCATCGAAGGTGGCGGCCGAGGTGGTCGCGCTGCAAACGTGGCGGGCGCGCGGCCTTCCCGTGATCGTCACCCGACCGTTCAATCACGTCGGCCCCGGGCAGTCGCCGGGCTTTCTTGTGAGTGCAGTGGCGAAACGCGTCGCGGAGGCAGAGCGCGATGGGACAGACGACATCACTGTCGGGAACCTCGCTGCGGTTCGCGACTTCAGCAACGTACGCGACATTGTCCGCGCGTACCGCGCCCTGGCCATGTCGGGAGTCCCCGGCCGGACCTACAATGTGGGCTCCGGGGTCGGGACCCCGGTTCTCCAGGTGGTTGAGTACCTGCTGTCGCTCGCGAAGCGGCCGGTACGCATGTGTATCGATCCGTTACTGACCCGCCCGAGTGACACTCCGGTGCTGGTGGCCGACGTGACGTTGATCAAACGCGACACCGGTTGGGCTCCTTCCTTCGGGCTCGACGACGCCGTCACGGAGACGTTGGAATGGTGGCGCGAACGGGTGAAGGCCCACGAGCCGACCTGAACGGTCCGGTCAACAGGGCTACAAGGTTTTCCCACCCACGCAAAGGAAGTGAGGACCGACCGAAGTCGATCCTCACCTCGTTTACCCACCCACGCAAAGGAAGTGAGGACCGACCGAAGTCGATCCTCACCATGTGGCGCAATCAGATAGGCACGGCGCCCGGCATCACCGATACTTGGCCCCGAACCACGGGTATCTCGAAGCGGTGGGACCTGTACGATTCCGAGTGGTTCGCCCGGATTACTTCGCCGTGGACTTCGTAGCTTTCTTGACTGTCGATTTGGCGGCAGCAGCCTTGTTGCCCGTGACCTTGCGGACACTCGTTGTTGCTGTTGGCTTCGGAGCGGCGGTTTTGTTTGCTTTCTTGGCGACGGGAGCCTTAGCTTCCGACGACAGGCTCTTCACTACGAACTGGTACGACTTGCTCTGCAGTTCCTTGGCGGCTTCCGCTGCGTCTTGGATCAGTTTCTGGGCAGGCTGGGGCAGGCGCTCCACGACCTTGGTCATGACCGGCTCGACGCGAGCTTCGACGTCAACGCGCACGGACTCGGCCCGCTTCACGATCTCGAGCGCCTGGTGGCGGAGATCGACGAGGGAGTCGTCGTAGCGGCCGGTGAAGTCGAGGCGAACATCGTTCGCCTTCTTGGCTGCCATGGTGGCGAAGCCGACTGCGGTGTGGCCGACATCGGTCAGGACGGTACGGATTTCTTGCATATCGATGGTCTGGTTTTCGAACATGCATACATAATGATCTGTTTTGCTAACAATTGCAAGCATCGTCCTTGTGACATTCGTTACGCTGGTTGTCTGGCGGCGAACCGGGCAAACCCGCACCATCCCGCCAACACTCTTTGATCGAACGTCGTTCCGATCCGAAGTCAAGACCTACGTCAGGTGGCTGCTGGTGTTCACGATCCCGATCGGCGGACTACCCTCGACATCCGATGGAGACGAGCCCAATAACGGTCGTTGCGGTCGTTGTTACCCGCAATCCAGGGCACTCGTTTGAAGACACCTTGGCGTCGTTGGCGGCTCAGGACAACGCGACGCTTCCCATCCTCGTCCTCGACGACGGATCCGTTGAGCCGGTGACCGCACGGGTGGCCCTCGTCGTGCCGTCGGCGTTTGTGCGACGCTTCGACAAACCAATGGGATTCGCAGCGGCTGCGAACGAGAGCCTCTCTATGGTTCAAGGGGCGGAATACCTCCTCTTCTGCCACGACGATGTGGCCCTCGCTCCCGACGCCGTGAGACTTCTCGCCGCCGAGGCCCGGCGGTCCGGAGCGGCGTTGGTGGCGCCGAAGATCGTGGCCTGGAACGCCCACGACCGTCTGTTGTCACTTGGATCAAACCTGGACCGTATCGGAAGTCCGGTGGCTGTCGTGGAGGCACTGGAACTTGACCAGGGTCAGCACGACGGTGTTCACTCGATCAACCATGCGCCGGGCGCGGCGGTGCTGGTCAACGCCGAGATGTTTCGGGCGGCCGGAGGTTTCGATCCGGGCACGAACGACCCGGCTGTGCTCGATCTCGGACCCGAACGAGCGAACCGCGATCCGGTATACGGACCTGATCTCGGCGAAGATGTCGATCTTTCCTGGCGAATCAAGCAACTCGGACAGGTGATCTCGGTCCAACCAATGGCGCGGGTCGCCCACCTGGGATCGGCACACGGAAGTCTGTCGTCGGCCGGAAAACCCTCTGACCCGGTCGTCGCCCATCAGATTCTTCTGAGCCGCGAGGCGAATCGCATCCGGACGATGATCACGACGGCGAGCGCAGTACGCCTTCCGTTCGTGTTGATCGTATTGTTCCTCCGTTCGCTGCTGCAGCTCGTTCGGCCGGGTCGGCGCGTCCTCGGGTTCGGCTTTTCACCCTGGCGGGTAACGTTCCGCAGTTTCGGTTCGATCCGCAAGCAACGTAAGACGGTGCAGGCGGCCCGTGTCGTCGGTGACCGTGAGCTTCTGGCCGGATTCCAACCGCTGGGAGCTCGGACCCGAGCGTCGATCCGGT
Source organism: Acidimicrobiia bacterium (assembly GCA_031383405.1). Lineage (GTDB taxonomy): Bacteria > Actinomycetota > Acidimicrobiia > Acidimicrobiales > JANYDT01 > JANMZO01. The sequence goes on from JANMZO010000260.1 coordinate 16,347, forward strand.
CCGACGTGACGACGGAAGGCGCGCTCGTGTGGAACGCCGCCGAACGTGTGGTGGCCGGGAGGAGTCGGCTCGGTCGCACGGTGCTCGCGGGGCTGTTGACCTTCAGCATCGTCGTGCTGGTCGGTAGCCGGTGGCTGCTACGCAGCGGGATACCCGATGTCGGCCAATTCGGTCCGTGGCCCAGCTTGCGAGGACTTCTCGGAGCATCGTTCTCCGAGTGGCGTTCAAATGGGCTCGGAATCAGCGCTCCGGCCCCTCCGGGAACGTTTCTTCTCGCCGGCCTTACCCTGGGTTTCCTCGGGAAGGCCGCTTTGGCGCAAACCGTGTGCACACTGGGTTTGTATCCTCTCGGGGCGCTAGGCATGTGGCGCCTGGCCAACGTCTTGTCCTCCAGCGAATCGCCGGGGCGTCTCGCAGCTGCCGAATCGACGACGGCCCACCGGCTGGCCGACCCCGGTGGGCCCGTGGTTCCCGGGCCCCCAGGGGTAATGGTTGGCGACACGGCGGATATCGATGACAGACCCAGGGGCGAGTTGTCAGCCAAAATCATGGCCACCGCCATGTACCTTCTGACCCCCGTGTTCTACGACGGGTTGGTCGCCGGACGCTTCGACGCGCTGGTGGCTTACGGGCTCCTTCCCTGGCTCCTCCACCGACTCTTGCGCAAGCGCTCGTCCATCCCATCCAAACGGTCGGCCCGCGTTCTCTCCGACATGGTCTTCCTCGGTGTCCCAGTCGCTTTGAGCGTGGCTCTGGCGCCCACCTTGCTACCACTGCTGATTGTCGTCGTTCTCGGGTGGTCATCCGGATCATTCATCGCCGGAACGGCGGACCACGCCAAGTCGCTGATCAGTCGGTTTGGGACCTCGATGCTCGGAGCAGCCGTGCTCCTCTTCCCGTGGCTTGTCGACATGGTCATCGGTTCCCACTCCCATCTCGCCCTGGTCACCGGTGGAGACCAGGCCGGCTATTCCGCGTTGCGCCTGCCGGACCTGTTCCGTATGGCCGCCGGTCCAATCGGACGCAGTCCCAGCAGTTGGGCGTTCGGTGCTCTCGCCGCGCTTCCGCTCTTCGTCGCCGACGACGCGAGGTTCCGCAATGCCGTCCGCGCCTGGATGATGGTCATTCTCAGCGTCGCCGTGTTATGGGCGACCGGACGCGGCTGGCTTCCGGTACTCATCGCGAACGAGCACGTCATGCTTGTTCCGGTGGCCGTCGGCCTGTCGCTCGCAGCCGGTCTCGGCTTGGCCGGTGTGGCCCGTGACGCCCGGACCCGGAGTTTTGGATGGCGTCAGTGGCTTGGCGGCGTCGCCATAGGCGGTGTGCTGCTCGTGTTCGTCCCCGTCGTGACCAGTGTCGGGTCCGGGCGCTGGAACCTTCCAGATCGAACCATGGCGACCGAACTTCGGTGGCTCAACGACCAGGCGGCTCAGGGCGACTTCCGCGTCGCATGGCTCGGGAGTCCGAGGGTGCTGCCGGCCGCGTCATGGCGTATGGGGCCAGATCTGGCGTTCACCACGTCCGACGACGGTCTCCCCTCGGCGCTTGGCATGTATGGGGCCCGATCGACGCCGGCGCTCAACCGGGTCCTCGACTTGCTGCGCGACGCTCGAGACCGTAAGACCGCCCGACTTGGTGCGGCCCTCGCCCCGTACGCAATCCGGTACATCGTTGTATTGGAACGCCCCTGGGAGGGAGGGCCATTGAGTGCGGTTCCAAAGGATTTCCGAGCGGCCATGCTCGATCAACTTGACCTCCGACAGTTGGAGATCGCTCCCGGAGCGCTCCTGCTCGAAAACATGCAGTGGGTGCCGACCTACGCCGCCGTGCCGGCCCGCCCTGCGGTGACGGGGGGATCGGTCAGCGTCGATCTGGCCGGCGCGCAGGCGGTTTCGCTGTCAAGTCGCAGCGAGGCTCAGTTGGGCGACGATGCGACGGCCGCCCTGAACGATCCGAAGCAGGCTTTGAAAGACGCCGAAGCGCGACGCAACGACGTCGTGCCCGGAACCGAGCTTCGCGGACGCGTCCCACCCATCTCCACCCTGACCGTCAGCGTCGCCGCCGACGCCCGGTGGCATGCCATCGGCGCAACCCTCGATCCGTCACCGATCGCATTGTCGTCCGGCACGATGGCCTTTGCGGCCACCGGTATCCGAAGCGCCGACGGGGCCCCGGCGGTCGGAGCTGACAGTTCGGCCGACGTGGTCTCCCTCGCCTACGACTCGCCTCCGTACCGTCGGGCTCTGCGGGCCGCCGAGGGTCTTCTCTGGTTGCTCTGTTTGCTGAGTCTGTTCACAACGGGCCGCCGCCATCGGCGATCGCGCGAGTCCCGGCTCCTGGCGGCTGAGCGGCTCGAACAGGCTGAGGATGCAACAGCAGAATTCGGCGAGTCTCTCGGGTTCGGGGCTGACGGACCCGACGATGAAGAGGCCGAACTCGCTGTTTCGTTCGACATCCGTCCGCCGGTGCGGGCACCGGTCGGCGGGCGTTCCGCCGATCGACCGGTGAAACGGATTGGGGCCGGTCGGGTGCCGTCAGGGTCCGCAACGCTGCAGAAGCTGGAGCCGTTGCCCGCTGCGGATATGTCGACTGTCGGGATCGAGGCGGCCGAAGGTCAGGCCACCAACGCGGGGGACGGTCGAATATCGACACCGGGCGATCGCAGCGAGACGCTCACCGACGACTCCGGTGACGCAACGATGGCCGACGCGCTCTGGGAGAGCTGGAGCCGTCGCCGCGAGGAACGTGATGACAAAACGAAGTGATGGACCCACGACGCCGTCGCACGGGTCGCGCGAACGTGACCCTCAGGCTCCGAGCCCACACGTCGCGTCATCCTTGGACCGCCCGGCCGACATCCCCAGGTCCGGTCGCCGTCTACCGGTTCGGGTCATCGCACTCGCGGTAATCGTCGTGTCGGTGGGCGTGATGGCCGCTGCCGATCGCCTGGTGCACCGATCGGTGCTCGAGTTAAACACGCCCAGCAGCAATCTGATCGGCCCGATGGCGACGGATCCCTCGACCGGGCTGTCTACCTGGTTCTGCGCGGGCGGCTCGCTCCTGGGGGAAACCGACGACCTCGTGGTGACGCTCGCGAACCCGACGGATTCGCCGGCCAGAGGGACGGTCACGTTCTACGGCGATGGCGGAGAACGGCAGGCGGTGGAGATCGAGGTACCGGCGAAGTCGCAGGTCAGCAACTCGGCCCGGGCGGCGTTGATTGCCAAACACGTTGCCGCTCTGGTCGAACTCGATCACGGTGGCGTGGCGGTCGATCATCGTATCGAACAGAACGGGTTGAGCTCCGTTGCCCCGTGCTCGTCGTCGTCGGGAACGAATTGGTACTTCGCCGACGGCCAAACCGAGTTGGGTTCCTCTGCTGAGTTGTCGTTGTTCAACCCTTTCGGTGAAGACGCAATCGTCGACCTCAGCTTTGCGACGGAACAGGGACCGGCTCGACCAGCGGCGCTCCAGGGTTTCGTGGTCGCGCGGAACTCGGTGGCAACGATCGATGTGGGGTCATATGTGCGCAGACGATCTGTTGTATCTACCTCGGTTGCGGCCCGCGTCGGGCGACTGGTCGCTGAACAGGTACAACGGCACGACGTGAAGCCGCGCCGTATGGCGTTGGTCGCCGGCGCTCCTTCGCTCGGTGGAGCGTGGTACTTCCCGAACGGGCGCACGACCGGCCGCCTCGAGGAGCGTTACGTACTTTACAACCCGACCGACAAAGACGTTACGGCGCAGGTCGATTTTGTCATTGACGGGGCTGAATCCGAACCGTTCGAACTCGATGTTCCGCGTCTTTCCCAAACTGAGCTGATCACGTCCGACGAAAGTCGTATTCCCGTCGACGTGGGCTACAGCGTGGTCGTGGCGACCGATGAACCGAGCATCGTTGTCAGCCGGACATTGATCGCACGCAGCACCCTTCGCTCCGGGCTGGCCATCACAATGGGCGCTCGACGCATTTCCGGTCGTTGGCTCATCGCCGACGCAATGGCCACGACCACCAGAGATGACCGGCTTGCCTTCCTGAATCCGACCGACACCGACGCCGCCGTCACCGTCTCGATCGTGGCGAGCGGTACCGTCACCCCAATTACCGGCCTGGAGCGAGTCCTGCTGGTGTCGGGCGGACGCCTCGGGGTTCGCGTTGGTGATTACGCCGAAGTCGGCCCGGGTTCGGCACTGCTCGTTGAGACCGAGGGTGCTCCGATCATCGTGGAACGCACCGCGTCGTCGGTGTCAAGCGACGGTGGACGTCCCGACCAACCGATCCTGTCGACGGTCGACGCCAACATCACACTTCCCACTCCCGATGCCGATTCCGGCGTAGACGAGGGCGACTCGGGCGACACGTCCCTGGGGTTCGGCGTTCGGTCGGCTCGGACAGAACAAATTGTCCTGTCCGTTGGAGGCGGTCGGCCGCTGAGTTTTGCCGTCGACGCCGGGCGGGTTCAGTCAAGCATCGCGGCTCCCGCTGTTGTTGAGGTCCAGACGACGGGTGCGGGCTCCTCGACCTCGGCTTCCACCCGTTCCCCGACCAGTTTCCCGATCCGTTCTTCGACCGGGGCCCCAACGGGTTCTTCGTTGACGGCGTCGTCGCGGGTATCGACAAGTCTCTCGTCAACGGTGTCAAACTCCTCGACAACTCGCTTAACAACGCCACCGACAACCTCTTCGATCACGTCGTCGATAACGCCTTCGACAACCTCGTCGATAACGCCTTCGATAACGTCGGCCACGACCGAGCCGGCCACGACCGAACCGGCCACGACCGAACCGGCCACGATTCGGGGGCCGATGGTCGTCGTGCCCCGACCCACCAAAGCGTCAGGCTCGACCTCGTCGTCCATGGCCATCCCGCTGGATCCGGGCTAGGACAGGGGCTGAGGAGGCCCAGCTTTGGGTCCGCCCCGGCCTCCGCCGTGCCGCCGTTGTGGGGTTCTCCGGTATGTGCCCGGCAGGGAACGACCCGAACGATGTAGTGCCCGCGTCACGCGTCCAAGACCATCGTGACGTGATGACCATCACCGGATTTTTCGCGCCCGCTGGTTACCGTGGACCCCATGGAGAAACGCCTCGCTGTTCGATTCGAGTACCGAACCCCGACAAGCGCACGTCTGGCCGCTGCGGCACGTTCGCAACGCCGCTGCTCCAAGCCTGGATGTGCGGTTCTAGCATCCGTTTCGATGAGCTACGACTACGGCGACCGTATGGTCTTCGTCGGCCAGTTGGTCGAAGAGCGCCACCCAGCGTGGTACGACTTGTGCCGCACCCACCTCGATAACCTGGTGCCTCCACGGGGCTGGACGCTACGGCGGCAACCGTTGACGGCAGTTGGGTCTACCGATCTGCAGAACTGGTCGACAGGCGCGCCCTCAGCTCCGACCGACACGTCGCGCTCTACGGGTTGAGCGTGTCGCAGCCGGAGCAGACGCGTTCTGGAGCAGAGGGTGATTGCGCCACAAAACCCGATGGAATTGCTGCGGCCCTCGTCGGTCAGGTTGTCGGATTCCTCGTCGGTTCGCTCATCGTGGCCGGGCTGTTCTATGACGAAAAGGCGAAAAACAAGATCCAACCGGGTCTGCTGCCGGTGCTTGCTCAGTTCCCGTTCCTTTGGATGGGCCTCCTGATCTCCGTGCTCGTCGTCGCACGGAGGCGCGGTGAATCAGTAGGGACGCTTACGGCCTTTCATGTCGTTCCGAGGGACACTCTGTATGCAGTGGCGGGGGTGGCGCTGCAGTATGGCGGGGGCGCCATCTATGTCTTCTTCGACAAGAACGACGAAGCCGGCCAGTCGGCGAAGGACCTGATCGACAACGCTCGCAACAATGCGCTGGGATTCTTTGTGTTGGCCGCCCTGGTCGCGATCGGCGCGCCACTTGTCGAGGAACTTTTCTACCGGGGTTTGGTTGCGCGGGGCTTCGAGCGTCTGTTCTCGAAAAAGGTCAGCCCGGGTAGCAGCGTGGTCACACCGGCCCGGCTAGCCGTTGGCGTCAGCGCTCTCTGGTTCGCCGCGATTCATCTTCAGCCGCTTCAGTTTCCGCTGTTGTTCGTTGTCGGCGCAGTGTGCGCCTGGCTCACACTCGACCGCAAACGGCTGGGCCCGGCAATTTTCGTCCACGTGGGCTTCAACCTCACGACGGTCATCGCTCTCGGATTGGAGCTGGTGAAGAAGTAGTTGCGTAAGCGCCTCCTTCGCCCGACGGGCGCATTTCAGTTCAGAGTCGAGGTTTCCGATCTCTCCCGCCCGGCTGGGAGCGGATCGCATGCAGACGGTTGCGAACCCACTGCGCTCCGGAATCGCCACTGACCAGCTCTGCCGTTTCGGCTTGGCCGAGAGCGGCCCGCTGCCGCACCCGGTCGGTGTCGTACCCGGTGATGATCTCCCGAAGCATGAAAGCGGCCGAAGTAACGTCGGGATCGGCCCACGTCGATCCCGCCGGGTAGTGGCCGCAACCCGGCGGTACGGTGGTTCGACCGGCGGGTACCAACCATGAGTTCTGAGCCGTCATGAAGCTCATGTTGCCGCTGTACGCGGTCGCGATGGTGGGAACGCCGTTCGCCATTGCCTCAAGTGGTCCGAGGCCGTAGCCCTCGGACCGGTGCAAGGAGATGTAGATGTTGATGTTTCGGTAGAAGGCGTGCTGTTCGGCCGCGGTGAAGTTCGCGTCGACGATCACGATGTCGGGTCGAGTGGCCGCGGCTTCCTTGACCTTTGCGCGATCCAGGTCGAACTCCTGACTCCCGTGCGTTTTGATGACGAGCCACGGCCCCCGTTCGGGTCCGAGTTCGAACGGGTCTGGAAAGGCGCGTTGAAATGCCTCGATGACACCGACCGGGTTCTTGCGTTCGAGCGTACTGGCGTAGTCAAACGAAGTGCCGATGACAAAGCCGTCGGGCATTCGCAGCCGCGACCGGCCAATTGCGTCGGAGGGGGCCGGCAGATCGAGACCCAACGGCACGACCTCGACCCGCACGGTGAGCCCGAGTTCCATGACGCGCAGGCGAATGGCCCGGGCCACGAAGTCGCTCGTCACCCAGATCTCATCGACAAGGCCGAAGGCCTCAACCACGCCGACCGCTGGTTCGGGGAGCACCTCGAGTTCCCAGAACCACAAACCGATCCGGTACGTATCCGTGAGATGTCGTGGCCCGAGCGCCCGGGTGAGCCGGGGTAGTTCAGGGGCGTTGACGCACAGCACGGCGATCTCTTTCACGATGATGTCTTCGAGGGCGACGTCGGGCCACTCAACCGTCAACGGGCTGTCGGTGTGGTCGTAGGGGATGGCCTGCACGGAAAATTCGGCGTGTCGCAAGAGTGACACCATCCGCCTGGCGGCGGCTCCCAACCCCAATTGGGCCCGCAGATATCCGACAACTGTGATCCCGTCGGGTCGTTCCACCTGAGACGGTCCGGCCCGAAACGAAGCTGGGTTGGAGGGGGCTTCAGGCATAAGGCGCGGGTCTGCTCCGGTCTCGGAAACAGCGAAACTGCGGGCCCACTCGAGATAGGCGTCACGTTGGGTGACGTCGAAGGGAACACCCGGGAAGGCTTCGCGGAGATCGGCGCGTTCACGCCAAACCGCAGCGAGGTAGCGGCCGACTCCGCTTGGATCTCGCGGCCCGGGTAGGCCCAACCACGCCACGATAGCGGAGTCACCCGGCGGATCACCAGCCGGCATTGGCCACCCGTTCGCTGCGGCCTGCTCCAGGAGCCGGGTCGTTCGTGCGTCCACTTCGGCCCCGGCGCGTCCCGGCGCCGGCCTACTTTTTCCTGGCTACCGTCTTCTTCTTCTTGACGACCGGCTTGGCCACGGTCGGCTTCGTGGTCGTGGTCGGGACGAGCTTTGGGCCCTTGACGGCTGGCAGGGCAACTTTGCCGCTGTTGTATGCGTCGACGCGGTCCAGGAGTGCCTTCCACGCCGAATCGTCGGGCAGCGAATCATAGGGGTTGGGCATCACGTCGGGCGTCACGAACAGAACGCTCGCGTTTCGGCTGAGGGCGCCGTCGACGGCTCCAGCGACCTGGCTGGGCGACACGCTGTGGACCATCTGCCACATTTTCGGGCGGTTTGCTTCGGTGAACATCCAGGCGTAGAAGGGGGCATTGGCGGCCAGATTGACGTTCGCTTCCCATGCCGGAACATCGGCTTGGGCCCGCTCGAGATTGAGGTAGCCGTCGGCGAGGCCTTCGTAGCAGTTCAACATAGGCGCCCCCGGGTTGAGCACGATCAACTTGTTGGGCTGGCGGGACCTGATGCCCCGCACCCCCCCGACTCCCTTGCTCAGCGAGGTGTACTTGTCGCACTGGTTGTAGTTGATCTCGTCGACGAATACGCCGTCGGCGTTCGGATACGCAGCCAGAGCGGAATCGATCCGGTCGGCAACCACTTCCCATCCGACTTTGTCGTAGCCGTACGTGTCGAACAAAGACCTCGTTGCTCACCTGAACCAGGCGAAGGCGAAAGGAATCACAACGCTTCTGTATGTGACCGCAGGCTACGACAAAGTCGGATGGGAAGTGGTTGCCGACCGGATCGATTCAGCTCTGGCCGCGTACCCGAACGCCGATGGCGTGTTCTTGGACGAGATCAACTACAACCAGTGCGACAAGTACACGTCGCTGAGCAAGGGGGTCGGGGGTGTCCGGGGCATCAGGTCCCGCCAGCCCAACAAGTTGATCGTGCTCAACCCGGGAGCGCCGATGTTGAACTGCTACGAAGGTCTGGCCGACGGCTACCTCAACCTCGAGCGGGCCCAAGCCGACGTTCCGGCCTGGGAAGCGAACGTCAATCTCGCCGCCAATGCCCCCTTCTACGCCTGGATGTTCACGGAAGCAAACCGCTCAAAAATGTGGCAGATGGTCCACAGCGTGTCGCCCAG
>JANMZO010000254.1:0-2246 GCA_031383405.1 Acidimicrobiia bacterium
GTTGGCGGTCCACGCCACCAGTTCGTGCGGCATCACCGACTGCCAGGCATCGGCCGGAAAGACGACCGGGAAGCGGTAGAGCCGCCTCACCCCATCGCCACGGTCCTCCGCGAACAGGTCGGTGATCTGCCGCGCGATTTCCGGGTTCGGGAAGTCCTCGCCGCGCACCGTGAAGTACGGGACGTTCTTCGGTGACAGCGGGTTCTTCAGGTCGGGCACGGCGTCGGCGATCTCCCGCTCGATGGTGTCGAAGCTCTTGCCCTGCTCGACGCCGCGCTCGTAGATGGCGCGCACCCGTTCGTTCTCGGCCGCGCGCCGCGTCAGCACCTTGATGCCGGCACGGATGCGACCGGCCACCGGGATGCGGGGTGCCGTGCGGCCCAGCAGTGTCGGCACTGCAAGCGCACCGCCCTGCACCACTGCGACGGGACCGCCCTGGCCGTTCGTCGCCACGTTCTCCATTGCACTTGCCATTGCAGGCTCCTTGTCCAGGTTGAGGAAGATGGAGCAACCATGCTCCCCCCTGAAACGCGTTCATCAACCCTGCGATCCGCTTGTTGCTCACCCGCAGGCCGGCTCGATGACAAGCTCGGGGTCGGGCAGGCCGCGCATCAGCAGCCCACCCCAGCGCTTCGAGACGAGTCGGCGATCCAGGACTCACGCTGTCGGCCTCACTGCTGCCGTTCACGCTCGTCGCCGGTCGCCACCGCCGACTGGTATCCGAGGGGTGCGGACAGAGCTGGCGGCCAGCGCGGCGGCGCATCGGCCCGGAAGGCCAAAGCCCGCCTCCAACGTCCTCAGGCGCCGAAAGCTGGGCCAACGACTGCTCCCGCTGGCGGCGAACTGGTACTTCCGACCCACTGCGGCCCTACGCAAGGCCAAACTCGCAGCCGGGAAGCGGTCGGCCGCCGCGCAAGCTCACATACTCTTGGCTTCATCAATTGGGATGACGGCTGGACCGTTGACTCGACGGCAGACTTCGGCTGCCGCGTGAGATCAGTGTCCCAGGGAGGCCAAGGTGAAGCCCAAAGGCAAGCTTACTATCAGTGGGGATCAGGATGAGTTCTTGGACGGGGACGAGGCCGCAATGGGGCTGCAGTTCTTCTCTGGCTCAATAGACGTGGACGGTCGTCGACTGCAAGACGTGAGAGCCTTGCTTCTCTCGAGCCGCTACGTTCTTCCGATCGTCGATGCCCCGTTTGAGCGGAGATACCGCACTGCGTTCGGACACTCCTTTTTCGACGGTGCCCGGGTGCCTGAATACTGTTGCATCGTCTCGGACCCACGGTTTGGTCACGAGCTTCTTTGGGCAGATGCCGCGTCCGAAGCTCCATGCTCGGTCAAGGCCGATGGGGGTACCTTGGCATCTGCCTTCGATCAGCGCGTACAGCTGCATGTTGCGCTGGCATCTCTGACTTCCTCACCCCCGCCGCCGTCCGGTTTGCACGCAGGCCCCGCCCTACCGCCGCCTGGGACACTGCGTCCCCTCAGCGTCACGACGAGTGGCGACGACGGGTTCGTTCGATTAACCTTTGCAGTTCCGGATCCGAGAGTGAACTCGACCACCGGCCTTGTCAGACCCGGAACCTTCTGCACGCCGTACAGGGACGGGCAGAAGATCGTCTCGGGACTGGAGGCTGTTGCACGCTTCGCCCTCCCCGTCCCGTTGCCCTACAAGCATCTCCTCTTGCTCGTCCCGCCTCCGGGAACTTCGATGGCCATCGGGGCGGTGGCCCCTGCGTTCGGCCAGTCCGGTGGAGGCGTTGAGGCGCTATTTCCGTCTGGCTTCACTAACCCGAATCTGCACTACCACTCGCTTCCTAGCTACTAGCCTGGCACGTCCGCACCAGCAACTCGACCGACACAAAGACAATGAATTCGACTCCCATCGATGCGTTCCTTGCCTACCACGAGGGTGAGGACCGAGTGGCCGTAATCAACGCCGCATTGGAGGCCGCAGGGCTCCACACTCATTTCTGGCGGACCGACATCAAGATCGGCGAGCCCGCCGATGAAGCACCTCAGTTGCGCGCATCGCGGAATGTCGTCGTCTTTCTCGGAACCAAAGGGTGGGGTCCGAACCACCGAAGGATCGTCGAGAGCGCCGTGGCGCAGACCAAGCGAATCCTGCCCGTACTGATCGGCGACCCGCAGAAGGAGGCGTTGGATGAGATCGGAGGCCTCTTTCGGCGGATCAGGTATCTGGACTGGCGCACGGAGGATCCGGCCAAGCTCACTGAGCTGAT
>JANMZO010000280.1:0-3401 GCA_031383405.1 Acidimicrobiia bacterium
CTTTTCTCATCCATGCACAACACAATCGCCTTGTCCGGCAGATTCATGTAAAGCCCGACCACATCGACGAGTTTCTCCTCGAACCGCTTACCGTTTGACAACTCGAACGTCTTCACCCGATGCGGTTTGAGGCCACGAGCCGACCAGATCCGCTGCACGGTCGCCGGGCTCACCCCGCCAACTTCAACCATCGACCGGCAACTCCAATACGTCTCACCCTCCGGCCTGGCCTTCTGCGTCAACCCGACGATCTCATCGATCTTCTCCGAAGTAATACTCGGCTTACGACCCCTACCCGATCGCACCCCACCAATGTTCGCTACCCCCTCCTCACCAAAACGATCCCGCCACGCAACGACACTCGCCGGCGAGACCTCCAACCGACCGGCAATCGCGGTAGAAGCCAAACCATCAGCAGCCAACAACAACGCTTTCGCCCGGATCACCTCCCGATGCGCCGCCGATCCCGACCTCGCCAAACACTCAAGTATCTCCCGCTGACCATCAGACATCACCAACGCACGACTCGGCGCACGCACCCCCACACACCACCACAACCACCACATATTTACGAGACACTACACTGATCGAAAATAACTCTGGTGGTGGCGAGATGTGGGCGTGTTTGTCTCGGGGTGTGGGGCGGAGCCCCGCCGGGCCGCAGTCTCACGCAGGGTTGTGGTTTTTCAGACGGCGGGTGTGAGGGTGAGTTGGTGTCCGAGTGATTGGAGTTGGCGGACGAGGTCGCGGGTCTTGCGGTCTTTACGATCGTGGCGTCGGCCTGATCGATCCGGGTGAGCATCGCTGTGCACAACAGCGCGTGACAACGAGGAGCGCGTGGCGGTCAGGCTTCCTTGCGCATGTACAGCAGGACCGATGCGATCAGGACCCATAGCATCCAGCTCACGAAACCAAGCATCTGAAACACGAAGAAGATGTTCGCTTCCGATCCCGCCCCGATCGTTGCGACGGCGCACACCGCAGCTGAGGCGAGGGCGAGCCAGGCCATCCAGACCGGCAGGAACTTCGTTCGCATAACGAGCACAGCGAGGGCTAACATTTGCGCAGCGGTGACGGCCATCACCATGCTGTACACCACAAAGCCGAGGGACCACATAAGTTCGGTCGTGCCACCCAGAGTGTCGAGTCGAAGTGCGGGACCCGCGAACAACGCCTGGCCGACCGCGGCCACCGCGGCACTGACGACGAACCCCAGGACCACGATGAGAGCGAGCCGCGGACCGCTCTCCTCAAGTCGCCCGATGACACGCCACAGCGAGGCAAGCCACCATAGGCCGAAGATCAATCCGATGGCGAAGAGGACGGCCCCAAGTTTGATCCCGCCTGCTTTGTCAACGAAATACTTCGCGATCTTCTCAGCCGATGCATCGCGTGACGGGGGCGTGCCGCCGGCGATTAAACCGACCACGTTCAGCGCAACAAAAACAACCCCCGAGAGCAGGCCGTAACGCTGCCACTTCGCATCATTCCAGGTGCTGTCTGCCGACATGGAACTGCTCATCAGTTACCTCCTAGTACTGCGTGGGTGGGTAGGGAGATTCCTTGGTTATCGCGCAACAGTAAACAGTTGCCGCACCGAATACAAGAGCCGATGTTTTCGAAGGTCGACCAACGCTTCTGGGTTTGCCGCCCACCCACGAACGCTGCTGGTGGCCGACTGCGGCTCACCACGACGAGTTTTCCTGATTTCTTTGCCGAAGCCCTACAGGCGGGCGTCCTTCGGTCCGATTGGACCCACAGTAAGCGAATCCGATTTCAGAACTGACTCACGACCCCACACAGAGGTAGCACTACAACTCAATCCCACAACCACCTCGACTACGAGGGAGGATCCAAACATGTTGGAGACCGGCCATGACCTTCTCGTGGAACTGCGCCTCGCCGCGCATTCCGCAACGACAACCGCGGAGGAGGTGATCCACCTGGAGCAGTACGTCGAGCTCGTGAAGACGCATCCGACAATCGCAGCCAGTGCCCACGCTCGCGTGTTTGCGATGATTGAAGCCGCTGGATTCGTCAAGGACTCCGTCACCGGAACCGTGCGAGGATCATTCTTCGACGGCGAGGTGTTCGGGCTCGATCAGCCACTCGCTGATCTCGTGGAGTACTTTCGCACATCGGCACGCGGCCATCAGACGCGGAGGCGCATCCTGCTGCTGTGGGGACCCCCGGGAGGTGCGAAGTCGACGATCGCCACGACCATCAAGCGCGGCCTCGAACGCTGGTCGCGCACCGATGCCGGTGCCGTCTACGCGCTTCAGGGATGCCCGATGCACGAGGAACCTCTCCACCTCGTTCCTGATGGCGGCGAACCCGGAGGTCCGAGCCTGCGGGCCCGGGTGCAGGAATACACCGGTGCCGAGGTGGAAGGTCACCTGTGCCCGAAGTGTGCGATGCGGCTGAAGACCGACTTCGGTGGCGACTTCTCGAAGTTCCCCATCACGCGGGTCTATCTGTCGGAATCCAAGCGCATCGGTATCGGCACGTTCGCCCCGAGCGATCCGAAGTCGATGACAACCGAGCAGCTGACCGGTGGCATCAACTTCAAGCTGTTGGAGCAGTACGGATCCGACGACGATCCACGTGCCCTCGACTGGGCGGGCGAGTTCTCGAAGGCCAACCGCGGTGTTCTCGAATGCATCGAATTTCTCAAAAACCCGAAGGAGTTCCTCGTCGAGTTCCTCACCCTGTCACAGGAGCGTCAGTTCAAGGTCCCGAAGTTCGGGTTCATCGATGCCGACCTCGTGATCCTCGCTCACACGAACGAGTCGGAGTTCCGGCAGCGGATGTCGGACCCGACGAATGAGGCGTTGCAGTCGCGGCTGTACACGATCCCGGTTCCCTACAACGTGAGGGTCTCCGACGAGCGTCGCATCTACGAGAAGCTCCTCGCGCAGTCGCAGCAGCAGTTCCACTGCGACCCGCACGCCATCGAAGCCGCATCGACGATCGCCGTGCTCACCCGACTGGCGGACTACCCGAACCTCTCGGCGATCGAGAAGCTCCACCTCTACGACGGCCGCGAGACCGGCGAGTTCAAGCTCACGCAGGTGCCGGAGATCCAGAAGGCGGCAGAGCGCGAGGCTCTCGACGGGATCGATCCCCGTTTCGTGATCGACGCACTTTCACGCGCTGTGACCGATGGCGACCCCGGCGCCCACGAGCACACCGATGGCGAACCATGCCTCACCACGGTGATGGCCATTCGGGCGTTGCGTAACTCGATCGAGCGGGCCCATCAGCTTTCCGACGACCAGAAGAAGAAGTCGCTGGCGCTGCTGACCGAGGCCCGTAAGGAGATCGACCGTCAACTCAAGGACGAGGTCCGCAAGTCGTTCATCCCGGCCTTCTCCGACAAAGCGCAGGAGATTCTCGAGAAC
>JANMZO010000343.1:0-1530 GCA_031383405.1 Acidimicrobiia bacterium
CGGCACGAAGTACCTGGCGCACGGCGATCTCGAGAAGGCCGTCCTGGATTTCAAGCGGACGCTGACCCTCAAGCCGGATTACGACCTCGCGGTGTTCAACCTCGCGCAGGCCTACCGCAGAATGGGCGACGACGATGCGGCTCTGGCCGGGTTCGAGCACTACCTGACGCTCGATCGCAGCGATCCTTTCGTCCACTATCAGATGGGTGAGATCTGGCTGGATCGCGGAGACCTGCCCAAAGCCGAGCAGCTGTTTCGAGTGCTACTCACCGAAACGCATCGCATTGAGGTGGCCCGGCAACGTCACGACGCGGCCCCCGACAAGCAGGCTGCCGAGGCCGATCGTGGCGGGCTCGACACCGTCGCAAGCCGCGTCGACCATGTTGTGCTCGCAGTTCACGACCTCGCGGCCGCCACCGCGTCTATGCGAGACCGTTTCGGCTTTCACGAGATCACCCTCGCCGACCCACGTCCCGGCGTCGCCGCGGTTGCTGTTGGCGGTGTGACTTTTGTCCTAGTGGGGCCAGAGGCATCGCCCGCTGTCGCGCGCTATCTCACGCAACGCGGGCCAGGGGTGCAACACGTTGCAATCGAGGTACTCGACGCAGGCTACGCACGGGCATGCCTGGTAGATGGCGGTGCGCCTTTGCTCACCGAGGTCGCGGTAGACGCCGATGGGCACGAGCAATTCTTTGCGGCCAACGACCCGGCGAGCGGCGTACAGCTCGGTTTCATCTCGCGAACGGGGCACAGGGTCGGTGTTGGCACTGCCAATGTCGTGCAGTTGTTCGACGCACTCGCCCCCTAAGCTCAACGAATGACTCGCCGATCTCCGCTAATCGTCACTTTCGCAGCTCTCACACTCGTTGTCTCTTGTAGCGGCGACGACACAACCATCGGCACTCCGCAAGCGTCGCCCGGTAACAGCACAAACGATTCGTTGGTCGGCGATTCGGTTCCACCGAATCTCGACGTGCACGCTGGTGAGCCATTCCCGGCCGAGCGCTGCGAAGCAAACCGCGCCGCTGGCAAGATCAAGTACCTATCCGGCTACGACTTCACGGCCGGGGCGAGCATCCTCGATGTCCAAGTTGCAGCGGCGAAGGGCTACTACGACGACTTGTGCCTCGATGTCGAACTAGTGGCCAGCTTCTCCGTCGACAACTATCCACTGATCGCGGCCGACGATGCACAGTTCGCGTCCGCTGGCTCGTTCGCTGAAGTGGTCGACTTCGCTGGCGCCAACGACGCTGGCTTCGTTGCTCTTTCGGTCGAGGGTCGCACCGGCATCGACGCGCTCATCACGAAAGACGGCGCAGTAGCGACGCTGGAAGATGTTCGTGGGAAGACGATCGGTGTCAAGGGAGCGATCACTCCTTCTGTGCGAGCGATGCTCGCCAAAGCAGGGATGGTGCTCGACGTCGATTATCAGACAGTGCTGCTCGACGGCTACGACCCAATGGTCCACATCGAGTTTCCCGACATCGTCGGCTTCCCTGGGTACAAGAGCAACGAGCCCGGCCAGTTGAC